>JANMJJ010000101.1:0-25007 GCA_031371325.1 Akkermansiaceae bacterium
CCCGATGGCCTTACGCAATGCATGTTACTCTCTGCCTTGATCCGACCGGTGGGCGGTTGCCGCTCGCATGGTAACATTCTCTAAAAACTTACAGTGAAATGTTACCATGCGAGGCCTGACCCCTGCCACTGACCCCTGCCACGACGATTTGCGATTGTGGATTGTAAATGGCGGTGCCGAGCGGGCGGTCGCGGAAATCCTTGAGGGTGATGACGTCGCCGGGTTGGGGATTGCCGAAGGATTTCTAGATCTCGGTGGCATAAATCCACTCGTGACCGTGGAAAATGCGAGCGCGGGGAGCGATGATGATGCCTGCCATGGGGCGGGAATGTCGGCTGGCGGAAGCGCGATTGTCGAACCCGAAAGCCGGAATGATGAAACTCTTTTACGATTTCCTCTTGATCCCGTCGGTCCGAATCCCTAGCCAATGGCCAGCAACCATGGGACAACAATCGAAAAAAATCATCAAACGCCGTCGCCGTGCGGATTACTTGAAGCGCAAAGCGGTGACTGCCAAGCTCGGCGGACTCGTGAAGAAGCCCGCTGCGAAAAAGGCAGAGGTGGCGAAGAAGGCTCCCGCTAAGAAGGCTGCCGCGAAAAAGGCACCTGCCAAGAAGGTCGCCAAGAAGTCGCCTGAGTTGGAGGAAGCGCAAGTCGCCGCCGCCGCTCCCGAGTCCACGGAACCTGAGTCCGCCGCTGCCGTCGAGCATGTGGCCGAGAAGACGGTGGAAGCACTCGAGGAAACCGAAGCTGCCGCTCCGCAAGCCGACGAAGCTTGAATCAACTGATTTCAAAAAGCCGCCCCGCAATGGGCGGCTTTTTTGCGTTCATGGCTTGGGGACCGTGATGGGCTTGATGCCCAGATCGTCGAAGGCTTTTCCAGCAGGCATGGAAAGCTGGCGGGTGGCGGGGTCCCAGCGGTAGTCTTGGCCGTACACCGGATCCTTCGGGATTGGCTGGTTTTTCATGATGGCGAAGGCGGCCTGAGTGAAGGCGGCGGATGATTGGGAGCGGTCCCAGCCTTTTCTCCAAGCCATGAAGCCGATGGAAAGTGACTCCACCGCCTGGCGACTTGTGCGGGACAGGTGGCTGGTGTCCAGAGCTGGGGGCATCGCGAGAGTGGGAAGATCTTTCAGGTCGGCCGTTTCGTGGACGCGGGCGATTTCGAGGAAAAGCAGGCTGTAGGCGTCCAGCAGTTCGGCGGCGTCCGGCGGGCATTTTGGGTCGGCGGCGTCTAGCAGCATGGGCAGCAGAAACTGGCGGCTGCCGACACTCCACTCGCCTTTCATCAGTCTGGCGAACTCGGCGGGCGAGTACACGGTCGGTTTCAAAACCGCTTCCCAAGCGGCGGGATCCATCTCACCTGCGGGGAGTGCGGGCAGGATTTCGTGGAGGACGCGGTGCTCCAAGTCGCTCTGAAGCAGGATGTGGACGGTGGCCGATAGGAGGGACGGACTTTCCACTTTACTGAAGAGATCGGCAAAGCCCCTGGCGGCGCGGGTGGTTTCGAGGGCGGCGGCGACATCGCCCATCTCGGCGGCGAGGCGGGCTTCGACGATCAGGGCTTGTTCGCAACTGCGGGCCAATCGGGCCGTAGTGAATCCCCAAGACTCGACCGGAATGCCGTTCACGGATCGCTCAGGCATGAGGCCGATGGTGCGGATTTCATCGAGCAGCGGCTTTTGCCCGGCGAGCCAGGTTTTTGCGGCTTCCTGATTCCAAGAGCCTTGGTGATTGAGGTAATCGTCGAGATCCTTGGGAAATACCACGGAGGTGTAGTCGGATGGCACCTTGAACTTGTCGCTGAAATCCAGCCACTTGAGGAAGCCGTTCCGTTCATTAGGGACATTTCTGAGGGTGACCGCCAATTCCGGGAAGCGCAGCAAGAGCCGCTGATACGACGCCTCGGCCAAGCGCTGGAGTTCCCGGCATTTCGCCTGATCCAGTGGGTTTTTGGATGACTGAAGCTTGAAATAGTGATCGCCGAATCCGATGGCGGGCCGTTTCCAAGGATTGTATTCCCACGACATCAGGCTCTCGTAGTTTTCCTCGATCCATTCCAGCGGGAGTCGAAACGGGACGGAGCGTTGGGAGGAAATGGTGGCATCTCTGCCGGTAGCGGGTTTCGCGCTTTTGAAAGTGATCGCGCCGGGAATCGGCCGGACCTCGAATTCCTTCAACTCCGGCAGCAAGCCGAAGCCCAAAGAACCCCCCAACGCGGCCAATGGCAGCACGGTGAGAACGAATCTCTTCGACGGGCGATATTCCATGTTGGTGAAATAGAGCCTGGGAAGGCTCCGGGGGACAATGACAAAAGCCGGGTGAAATCAATGGGGAAGAGCAGAGCTTGGCACGGCACTTCTCCGGTGGTTGACGGGGTGGGCGAGGGGATGCACCTTGCGGCCATGAACGCGGTGGTGAATTACAAGATCGGCAACGAAAAGCTGGTGAAAGTGCTGGAAGGGGCGTCGTCGCATTTGCGGGGGCTGCTCGACCGGCAAGGGCGACCGGACGGCGCGTTGCGGATCGCGGTGGTGGGCGGCGGCTGCTCGGGATTGCAGTATAAAATGGATCTGGTGGACGGCCCGCGCGACCGCGACATCTTGGTGCCAAGCAACGGCGTGAACGTGGTGATCGACCCGAAGAGTGCGCTATTCGTCAGCGGCAGCGAGCTGGATTTCTCCGACGACTTGCAGCAAGGCGGCTTCAAAGTGAGCAATCCGAACGCGGTGGTGACTTGTTCGTGCGGCGAGAGCTTTGCGGCGTGATCACGATGAGGATTGATTTATTCGCGAAATCCCGGACGTTTCCAGCCACATGAAATTTCAGCATGTCGTGATCGTCACTGGCCTTTCCGCATGGGGGTGGATCGCGGCAGCATCGCCGGAGGCATCGGTGGAATCCGGTATCAAGGTGCCGGGGAAATCGCTCGAAGTCCTGATCCACGACTTGTCGGATGAAAAATTCCGGGTCCGCGAGGACGCTTCCCGGAAGATCTGGGCAATCGGCGAGCCCGCCCTTGCCGGCCTTCAGGAAATCGCGGTGGGGAAAGATCCGGAGCAAGCCTACCGGGCACGCGAGTTGATCCGGAAGATCCAAATGCACATCACGCCGGACACCGATCCTGCGGTGATGGCGCTGGTCGAGCGCTACGCCAAAGCGACGCCCAACGAGAAGCTCGGGCTATTCGCCCAGATGCACAAAAAGCGGGCGTGGCGGCAGATTCTCAAACTCTACGCGAGCGAAACGAACCCCGAAGTCCAGGCCCGGCTGCAACGGTCGATCGATGGCGTGGCGGTCGTTGCGGCCCGGGAATGCCTAGAGGATGGCGATGCGAACGGTGCCCGCGACTTCCTGGAATTGGCCCCGGCCGACGCTGCGGGCTTGCTTGCGCTCGCGGATTTCCACCGCAGCCAAGGGACGCTGGAGGCGGAATTGAAGCGGGCGAAAACCCTCAAAGGCGTGCAGGCGGATGCTTGGCAGCTCGCACTTTACCGGGCATCGGGAAACCTGGAAGCCGCCCGTGATGCGGCGACTGCGGCCGGGGAAGTCAAAATTTCTGCGGCCATGTCGGTGTTGCTGGGCGATCCACTGCCGTGGCTGCGCAACAATCAAGTGGCCGGCGACGGTGGAATGATCCACAAGCCCTACACCGACCTCGCGATCAAACGATGGCAGGGGAACGCGATCCGTCCGTCGGATCTGGAGCCGCTCATGCGTTCGATCAATTCCAAAAACCGGGGCGAGCGGCCCAATGGAATCAACTCGTTGTTCCTGCTCGGCGAGACCGATCTGGCCGAGGCGGCTTATCTCAAAAGCTCACCGCTGGAGGCGTTCGCTTATTTCGAGTCGCTGGAACGGATCCCGGAGGCCCTGAAAGCTCTGGGCTTGGACCCGGAGAAGCCGGACTACGCCGGGTGGGTGGAAAAACGCATCGACCATCTTTCGAAAGACGATGCCGGGGAAGACCATGAGGTTTCGATGGATGGCCTGGAGTTGCTGCTGCTTGCCAATTTCCTCGAGCGGCGGGGCCTTCACGCGGAAAATGCCGACGCGTTCCTCAAGCCATTGGCGGCATTGGCCGGGAAGGACGCGAAAATTTTCACCGATTTCCTGGCCACCCTGTTCGGCGGCAGTCCAAGCGAGCGGGCTGAGCCTGAAGCCGCGCCGCAACTCGCACGCGCAGCCGCGATCGCCTGGGCGGGTGACAACGCGGAGCGCTGGGACGAAGTCATCAACGCCGCATTCGGCGGAGAGGACGAGACGATGGCGCTGTGGGATTGGCTGTTAGTTCTTGAGCCCAAGGCAAGCCGTGTCGAGCGGCTCGATGGCATGTTCGCCTTGTGTGGCATGGGCCGCGATCCACACCGGCTCCGCGACAAGTGGCTGACTCTGGCGTGGGAGGCCATCCATCACACGCCGGTGGAGAAACGGACGCCGCTGCTGCTAACGCTGGCGTATCTTTCCCGCCAGTTACCGGATGTGGTCACCAGCCTCAAGGTTTGGGACGAACTTCCGGAAGAGTTCCGCAACGAAGTTCAATGGCGCGCACACGTGTTGGATCTAACGGCAATCGGGCGCTGGGAAGAAGCCGCAGGGGTTTACCTGAATCTAATTGAGCGGCTGTCCAAGGCGCGGCAGGATTCGCAGCCGTGGTTGCGGGCGAGTGCCGCCGCCTGTTTGCGCAAGGCCGGCCGTGCCGAGGATGCGGCGGCGCAGGACGCGCTGGTCGAGAAGCTCGCCTTGGGGAACAACGCGCTGGAGATCGCGAATGGATATGCCGAAGGCTACGACTATCCACGGGCGGCGGAGTGGTGGGCGAGGGCGGTCCGGCAGAGCGATCCGGCTACGGAATACTTCGAGTATGCGCTGCAATATCACGTCCAGACGTTGCTGGAGCAGGGAGACTGGAAGGACGTCGCTGCGGTTTCCGAGGTGCGGGCCCAGTTGGCCGCGTCCGTCGATTCCACCAGCGAGAAGGCGCTTGCGCGGCTTAGAATCCGGCTGCAGGCGGACTTGGGAAGGGCGTTGGCCAACCTGAAGTCGGATCGTGCTGGCTCGCTCGCGACTCTCGGGAATTGTCACCGGATGTTTCCCAGCGACGGCTCGCTGGCGGACGATTTTTTCCCCGCCCTGCGCAAGATGGGACTCCTCAAGGAGCATGACGAGTGGTTCAAGATTTCTTGGGAGCGGATGGTCGCCGTGCTCGCCCGGTTTCCCGACTCCGACAATACCCGCAACACGGCGGCTTGGCTCGCTTCCCGTGCCCGGCGCAATCTGGACGAAGCCCAAGAGGATGAGGAAAAAGCCCTCGCGCTCAATCCGGATCAGTATGCCTACCTGGACACGATGGCCGAGATCCAGTTCGCCAAGGGAAACCGCGGGAAGGCGCTCGAATGGTCCAGCCGGGCGGTCAATTTCATGCCCTTGGACCCGCAACTGCGCCGCCAGCACGAACGCTTCCGCACCCAGCCGCTGCCGCGATAGATCAAGCCGGAGGGCAGCCGGAACCAACGCACCGCTTGACACCGGCCCCGCTCTAAGGCGGGATTCCCCGCCTCATGCCAAAGCTTTCGATTCGTGATCTCGATGTGTCCTCCAAGGAAATCCTCATGCGTGTGGATTTCAACGTCCCGCTCAAGGACGGCGTCATCACCGACGACACCCGGATCCAAGGCGCGGTGCCGTCCATCAAATCGCTCGTTTCCGGCGGAGCCAAGCTCGTGCTCTGCTCCCACCTCGGTCGTCCGACAGGCGGCTTCGAGGGGAAATTCTCGCTCGCTCCCGCCGCCGCACGGCTCGGTGAGATCCTCGGTCTAACGGTGAAGCTCGCGCCGGATTGCATCGGTGCCGAAGTCGCCGCGCTGCGCACCGCGCTCCAGCCGGGTGAAGTCCTGCTGCTAGAAAATACCCGCTTCTATCCGGAAGAAGAAGCCAACGATTCCGCCTTCGCCGAAAAACTCGCCGGCAGCGCGGAGATCTTCATCAACGACGCGTTCGGCACCGCCCACCGCGCCCATGCTTCCACCGAGGGCGTGACCCATTTCGTGAGCCAAAGTGCGATGGGCCTGCTGATGGAGCGCGAGCTCGAATACCTCGACGGCAAGTTGCAAAACCCCGCGAAGCCCTTCCTCGTCATCATGGGCGGTGCCAAAGTTTCCGATAAAATCCAAGTCATCACCGCGCTGATGGAAAAGGCCGACGCCTTCCTGATCGGCGGCGCGATGGCCAACACCTTCCGCAAGGCCCAAGGCTATCAGACCGGTAACAGCCGCGTCGAAGCCGACAAGCTCGACCTCGCGCTCGACATCCTCGCCAAGGCCGAGGCCAAGGGCGTCCGCTTCCTGCTTCCCGCCGACACCCGCATCACCCAGGAGTTCAAGGCAGGCGCGGAAACCAAGGTCACCGCCCCTTACGAACAAGGCGGCGCAACCCCGGACGGCTGGGAAGGCATCGACATCGGCGACGTCGCCATCGAGGAATTCTGCAAGGAAGTCGCCAAGGCCAAGACCATCATCTGGAACGGTCCGTTGGGCGTGTTTGAAATCGAGGGTTTTGCCAACGGCACCCGCGCCATCGCCGCGGCCATGGCTAACAGCGCCGCCGTCACCATCGTCGGCGGCGGCGACTCGGTCACCGCCGTCAACCAGTTCGGCCTCGATGACCAGATGACCTTCATTTCCACCGGCGGCGGCGCTTCCCTCGAACTGCTCGAAGGCAAAGTCCTCCCCGGCGTGGCCGCGCTCACCGAAGTTTGATTTTTCAAAAACAACCCACCCTAACACCCAGTCCCCATACCCATGACCCGCAAGCCGATCTTCGCCGCCAACTGGAAAATGAACAAGGGAGCTTCCGAGACGGAAGACTTCGTCAAAAGCTTCCTCTCGAAACTCCAAGGGCAGGATTTCCCCTGCGAAATCGTGATCGCCCCGCCGTTCATTTCCCTGCCGAAGCTCGCCGACCTGCTCCACAACGCCAACGCCGGCCAGAACGCCCACGCCATCCAGATCGCCGCGCAGAATTGCTCGCAGTTCGACTCCGGCGCTTACACCGGTGAAATCAGCGTGTTGATGCTGCGCGAGTTTTTCGTCCACTACGTGATCCTCGGCCACAGCGAGCGCCGCGCGATTTACGGCGAGACCGATGCCACCATCAACGCCAAGATCAAGAAAGCCCGCGAGGCGAATCTCAAGCCGATCTTCTGCATCGGAGAAACCCTCGCCGAGCGCGAAGCTGGCATTCTCGAAAGCGTTCTCCGCACCCAGATCACCGGCGGCCTCGATGGCGTGTCCGAGAAAGATCTCGGTGAAACCGTCATCGCTTACGAACCCGTCTGGGCCATCGGCACCGGCGTCACCGCCAGTTCGCAACAAGCGCAAGACGCCCATGCGTTCGTCCGTTCCGTCATCGCCGAACTTTATGGTGCCGACGCCGCTGCCAAGATCCGCATCCAATACGGTGGCAGCGTGAAGCCCGGCAATGCCGCCGAGCTGATGGCCTGCCCGGACATCGACGGAGCCCTCATCGGCGGTGCCGCCTTGGAGCCCCAAAGTTTCCTCGAAATCATCCGCAACGGCTCCGCCGCCTAAGGAGGAGGGCCCTCCCGGTCCCTCGCATTCATTCAGTCATTATGTTCGGTCACATCCGCACCATCGCCCTCGCCTTCCTGCTTCTAATCACTTGGAGCCACGCCGATCACGTCATCGTCACCGGCGGACCCACCTTGCGGAAATGGGAAAACCTGCGCGTGCCGGATGACCAGCACGACCGCTGGTGGGCGAATTTCATCCGTGCCTCGACCCTCCGCATGGCGGAAATCCGCAAGGCCTACGGCTCCGACGCGGCGATCGTGTGGATGGTCTATCAGCCGAGCTACCAGACCCGCGGCCGCGAGGACGGCAAGCCCTACACCACCTGGATCGCCGGGCTGGCCGCCGAGCGCCGGGTCACGCTGGTGTGGTTCAACAGTTCGGGAAGCTTCATCCAAACCCTCAACTCCCGGCCCCGCAGTTCTGTCGAGACCTTCGATTTCTTCGGCCACTCGAACCGCTACGCCTTCATGTTCGACTACGGCAACGAGATCATGGCCGTTTCCACCGCGTGGCTTCATCAAAACGATCTCCCGCGCATCAAATCCTCGATTTTCGCTCGCAACGCCTATTGCAAAAGCTGGGGCTGCCACACCGGCGAAAGCATGAGCGCCGTCTGGAAAAGCGCCACCGGCGTCGCGCTCGAAGGTGCCCGCGGACCCACCACCTACGCGGATGTCGGCCAAGGCACCTTGCCTGTGGTCCACGGCAGTTGGGTGCGCTAGAATCTCAGATTTGAGATCTCAAATTTCAAATTCCCATGACCCTCGCCGAACTCCAAGAACTCCACGCCCTGCCGTTTTTCGATCTGCTCACGCGCGCGCACGCGGTCCACGCCGCGAGTTTCCCAGACGGGAAAATCCAGCTCTGCACGCTGCTCTCGATCAAGACCGGCGGTTGTTCGGAAGATTGCGCTTACTGCACCCAGTCCGCCCGCTACGAGACGGACCTGAAAAACGAGCGCCTCCTCTCCAAGGAAACCGTCATGGAAAGCGCCCGCGCCGCCCGTGAAAACGGCTCCACCCGCTTCTGCATGGGAGCCGCTTGGCGCGGTGTCCGCGGCGGCACCGAGCGCTTCAACCAGGTCGTCGATATCGTCAAGGAAGTGTCCTCCCTCGGCATGGAAGTCTGCGTCACCCTCGGCGAACTCGGCCCCGAGGAAGCCGTCACCCTCAAGCAAGCCGGTGTCACCGCCTACAATCACAACCTCGACACCTCGCCCGAGCATTATCCGAACATCGTCACCTCGCACACCTACGAGGACCGCCTGCGCACCATCCGCAACGTCCAAGACGCCGGCATGTCCGTCTGCTGCGGCGGCATCCTCGGCATCAGCGAGACCATCACCGACCGCCTCCGCCTGCTAGAAGTGATTTCCAGCTTCAATCCCCAGCCCGAGAGCGTGCCCATCAACTCGCTCATGCCGATGCCCGGCACCCCGCTGGCCAACAACCCGCAGGTCGATCCCTTCGACCTCGTCCGCATGATTGCCTGCGCCCGCATCTCCGTCCCCGCCGCCAAGGTCCGCCTCTCCGCCGGTCGCACCCGCCTCTCCGACGAAACCCAGGCGCTCTGCTTCTACGCCGGAGCCAACTCGATCTTCTACGGCGACAAGCTGCTCACCGCCGCGAATCCCGAAGCCGGCCAGGACCGCGAACTCCTGAGAAAACTCGGCCTCGAAACCCTCGAGCCGAACCCATCGATGGAGGCCCCGGAGCACGACCACTCGCTCCCCGCCAGTCCGGCCTGCTGCTCGCCAGCCGGTTGCTGCTGAGTTTCTGAAATTCGGCAGAGGCCGCCTTCCATGGCAGGGACCGACCTCCGGGCGGTCCAGCGAATGAAAGGTGAATGAATCCGCCCATCAAAAGCCGGAAAGTCATTCCACGGTCACTCATTCGCAGCCCATTCTCTCGGACCGCCCGGAGGGCGATCCCTGCCAAGATCGGCAGACTGTCCGTTGACTGGCCGCAACTGACCGGGTATAGACCGGCTATGACAACGACTTTGTTTACCAATGGTCGCTCACAGGCGGTGAGGATTCCAAAAGAACTGCGATTCGAGGGCAAGGAAGTCTCAATCCGTCGTCTGGGCGATGGAGTCCTGCTGGTGCCGGTCAAAGCCTCTTCCTGGCCCGATGGATTCTTCGAGAGCATCCGCATCGATGACGCCAATTTCACCCGCCCCGATCAAGGCGAACTCCCTCCCATCGTGAAATTCACCGGATGACCTACCTCCTCGATACCAACGTCTGCATCGCCGCCATGCGCGGAAATGCCATGGTCATTCAGGGACTTGCCGCGCACAGTCCCGAGGATTGCGCGGTCTCCATGGTGAGCGTTTTCGAGTTGTTCGCCGGGGTGTTCCGTTGCAACGACCCCGAGGCCGAGGGGCAAAAAGTTTCCACCTTTCTCAAGCCCTTCCATCTGCTGCCTTTCGATTGGGACTCCGCCATTAAAACTGCGGAAATCCGATTTCAACTTGAGAAAACCGGCACCAAAATCGGCCCCAACGATTTGCAACTTGGCGGCCAGGCTCTCTCGCTCGCTCTAACCCTCGTCACCCACAATACCCGGGAATTCAAACGCGTGAATGGCTTGCGGCTTGAAGATTGGGAAATCGAACGAGGATGAAATCATCCTGCCAAAGAAACCCCGCGCGGCACGTCTTCCTCTTCTGATCCCGCCCCCCGGCGGTCCCCTTGGGGCACGTCGCGAATAGCTCCTGTCCATCGCGCTCCCCTTGCTTCACGGCACAGGTGAACGAAGTTTACAAAAAATGAACCCCGCCGGTGTGGCGGGGCTGATTCAAAAGTGGAAATAGCCGATGTTGCCGACCCTGCGAACGGGGATTTCAGTCATCCGTGCAGTTTCCCCCCCCCCAGTAGCCCAGTAGACTTGGTTCCAAGAGGGTTCGGCCTGCGATGATGGTGCGGATTTGCTCACCGCTTCCCGTTCGTGCATCACTCAGGAAAATTCCAGAAAACACCCAAAAACAACACAGGAAAAACAGCTTTTCCGGGTTTTCGGCTTTTTTTCCGTCCCCTAAAACACTGATTTACCAGCGTTTTAGGGGCTTGAAAAAGTGGAGGCGAGGGGAGTCGAACCCCTGTCCGAAACGCCGTCAACACTGGCATCTACACGTTTAGCATGATGTCTGGAGTTTCGGACGGGCTGGGCCCTCATGCAGCGTTGCTCGTCCTAGGAACCTGTTTGATCTCGGAAAAACGCCCGGTTCCCCGACGCTGATCCCAGCCTGCAAAGTGTTCGCCATCCCCCTCAGCAGGTGTCGGGGTTCAGACGTGGTCGTCAATTAAGCGGCCAGTGCGAGCTCGTTAGAGTCTGCATTTGTTTGTTTTGAGCGGCTTTTTAAAGAGGCCAACCGTTCAACCTCTACGTGCAACCAGCGCGTCAAACATTCCGTCGAAACCAGAACGCCCCCGTCACTTGTGACGGCGTGAAGATGCACGGGAAATCCGCTTTATCAATCGCAATCCAGCATTTCATCCAATCCGCCGCGCTCGGGCACGCCGGTCAGCACCAGTGGCGAGGTGATCGGCGGCCTCAGCGGCGTGATCAAGCCGGTGTTCAACCGGTAGATCCAACTGTGGATGGAGATTTGCTGGCCGCGGTCCCAGGCGTCCTCCAAAATGCTGGTGTGGGCGACGTGGCGTGCCTGCGCGAGCACGTTGAGTTCGCACAACCGGTCAATTGCGGCATCCGGCTCCAGCAGGTCGAGTTCCTTGCGGTGCATCCGGCTCAGAGAACGGATTCCCGCCAGCCAGTTGTCGATCATGCCGTGCCGGAGATTTTCCCGCGCGGCTTTCACGCCGCCGCAGCCGTAGTGGCCGCAAACGATGATGTGGCGGACTTTCAGGACATCCACGGCGTATTGAATGACGGCCAGCACGTTGAAATCCGTCTCCGCCACCACGTTCGCCACATTCCGGTGGACAAAGATCTCGCCAGGCGCGAGGCCGGTGATCTGGTTGGCGGGCACCCGGCTGTCCGAACAGCCGATCCACAGATATTCCGGGTTTTGCTGGTCCGCCAGTTTCCGGAAAAAGTCCGGATCGTTCGCGTTGATCGCCTTCGCCCAGGCGCGGTTGTTTTCCAAAAGATGATTGAGCCGTTCCATGATGGTTTTGCGGGATCGATTCAAAGGGAAAGTCGCGTCCGCGTCCATTCCTAGTTCACAGGAAATGAAACCCCGTCACCGGCATCAACCAACTCGCTGGCAAAACAATGGGCCGGGTTTTCAGCGGCCTCTGGAACGTGGGCAAACCGCTTCGCCTTTCGGCCACATTGATTCATTTTCCCAGTTGCCAAACCCGGGGAAGCCGGTTTAGCTTGCGCGCGCCACAGGCAAAAAGCCTCATAGTGTAATGGTAACACCGCAGATTTTGATTCTGTTATTCAAGGTTCGAGCCCTTGTGAGGCTATTTAATTCTCAACCAAAGAGTGCCGGGTCGGGACCGCTCAAGCCACCCTCTATGGCGGAACAGAGTTTCGTTAGGGCGCGGAAGTCATCATGAAAATCCTCATCACCGGCGGGTCCGGATTCATCGGCTCCCACATCGTCGAACACTATCAGGACACCGCTGCGGAAATCCGGGTTCTCGACAACCTCCGCACCGGCTACCGCCATAACCTCGACGGACTCCGGCACACCTTCATCGAGGGGTCGATCACCGACCGCGAGTTGGTCAGAAAAGCGGTCGATGGAGTGGACTACATCTTTCATCTCGCGGCTTTGGTTAGCGTACCCGAGTCGATGGCGAAGCCCGGCGAGTGCGTGGACATCAACGTCCACGGTCTGCTCAATGTCCTAGAGGAAGCGTCCGCCGCCGGAGTCAAAAAACTCGTGTTCGCCTCCTCCGCCGCAGTTTATGGGGACAATCCGGCCGTGCCGAAGCTCGAGACGATGATTCCCGAACCGAAGAGCCCGTATGCGATCACCAAGCTCGACGGTGAATATTACCTCGGCATGTTTCAGCGCGAAGGCAAGCTGGAGACCGCCGCGATCCGCTTCTTCAACGTCTTCGGCCCGCGCCAGGATCCAAAAGGCGCGTATGCCGCCGCCGTTCCGATCTTCATCGAAAAGGCCGTGCGCAACGAGGACATCACGGTCTATGGCGATGGCGGGCAGACGCGGGATTTCATCTACGTCAAGGACATCGTCGGTGCGCTCGCCTTTGCCGTGGAAACGCCCGGCGTCACCGGGGTTTTCAATGCCGGCTACGGCGGGCAAATCACGATCAACGATCTGGCTAACGGACTCATCGCCGCCGCCGGATCATCGTCGGCGGTCCTGCGTGCGCCCGAACGCGCGGGTGATGTTAGGCACTCCCGCGCCAGCTCGGACCGGCTCCGGGCCGCCGGGTGGACTCCGCGCCACACCCTCGACGAGGGGCTTGCCGCGACCTTGGAGTTTTTCCGCCCGCAGTAGGATTTTCAAATTCTCATGCGGGTGGCTGAAATCGAAAACCACCGCCGCGCGATCAGCCATCGTTTTTCCTTGGTTTTCCCGTGTCGATCCATCCATCCTGCCGCGACCAACCCACACCGAAAAACCATGTCACGCCCCGTCACACTTTTCACCGGCCAATGGGCCGACCTCCCGCTCGCCGAACTCGCCCCGCTGGCCTATGAAATGGGCTACGACGGCCTCGAACTCGCCTGCTGGGGCGACCACTTCGACGTGGATGCAGCAGCTTCCAGCAAAGCCTACGTGAAGGAAAAGTGGGAACTGTTAGCCGACCACGGACTCACCTGTTTCGCCGTTTCCAACCACCTCGTCGGCCAGGCCGTTTGCGATCTCATCGACGAGCGCCACCAGGCGATCCTCGCGCCGGATGTCTGGGGCGACGGCGATCCGGAAGGCGTCCGCAAGCGGGCCGCGAAAAAGATGATCACCACCGGCAAGGCCGCCCGCGCGTTTTTCAACGCCAAGCCCGATCGCAACGGCAAGGACGAGTTCCCGGCGGTCGTCAACGGCTTCACCGGCTCCTCGATCTGGCACTCGCTCTACGCCTTCCCGCCGACCTCGCAGGAATACTATGAAAAGGGCTTCAAGGACTTCGCCAAGCGCTGGCTGCCGATCCTCGATGCCTATGAAAAACTCGACGTGAACTTCGCGCTCGAAGTCCATCCGACTGAAATCGCCTTTGACATCGCCTCTGCGCAACGCGCTCTAGCAGCTGTCGGCAATCACAAGCGTTTCGGCTTCAACTACGATCCGTCCCACCTCGGCTATCAAGGCGTGGACTATGTGAAATTCATCCGTGATCTCGGTAGCCGGATCTATCACGTCCACATGAAGGACGCCTGGTGGAACCACGGCGACGGCTCGGTGGGCGTCTTCGGCGGCCATACGAATTTCGGCGATGCCCGCCGGTTTTGGGACTTCCGCTCGCTCGGCCACGGCGACATTGAGTTCGAAGATATCATCGTCGCACTCAACGACGTGGGCTACAAAGGTCCTCTATCCGTCGAGTGGGAGGACATCCGCATGGACCGCGTCCACGGCGGCGAAGAAGCCGCGGCGTTTGTTAGGGCTGTGGATTTCCCGACCAGCAAGATCGCCTTCGATGCGGCGTTCGACAAGTCGAACCAGTGATAGGGGTATACGTCTCGTCCATGCGCGGATGACACGCAATCAAGCCTGATTCCGAACGAATCGAGGCCACGACAATCTTCCTTTCCACACCAACGGTGTCACGCCCTACAGCCCAAGGTTGCCCGGACGGGCTACCTTGGGGATATCCCGGCTTGGATCCGAACTCCAACGGAGTTCCGGCCTCCCTAAGCCAGACGGAACCACGTTGTGGTTCGGTTTCGATGGCGGAGTCCCCAGGGTAGGTTCGCTTCGCGCACCAACCCTGGGCTGAGTGACGAAACACCGTTGGTGTATGAGAATGAGAACCGGACTCCAGCCATTGGGCGTGAACGGAATCGGCCTTAACTCCGTGCCCCTATTGCAAGCTTGCTATCAGCTCCGGCAGTAGGTGCGGGACGCGGGCGCAGAGCGTCGCGCCGGACTCCATCAACTCGCCACCGGTGCCATATCCCCATAGCGCACCGATGGCGGGAATTCCGTTAGCCTTCGCACCGATCATGTCGTGCTCGCGGTCGCCGATCATGATGACGTCGGTTGGAGCAATATCCTCGCGCTTGAGGATGTGGGCAATGAGCTCGGCTTTGTTAGCGCGGAGGCCGTCCAATTCGCTGCCGTTGACACTTACGAAATACTTCTCCAGGCCGAAGTGAGCGATGATCGGCTTCGCATAAACCTCCGCTTTGGAAGTGGCGACGTGAAGGGTATGGCCAAGACCAAACAGCTCGATGAGCGTGTCTTCGATCTCCGGATAGATGTCGCATTCAAACATGCCTACCGATCCATATCGCTCACGGTAGCTATCGACGACCGGCCCGAAAAGGGTGGGTGAATCCGGACCGACGAGAGTCTTGAGACTTTCAAGAAGCGGTGGGCCGATGCACCAGAGGAGGTCTTCGGCGGCGGGCACCGGCAGGCCGTTTTCTGCAAGGGCATGTTGGATGCAGTTGACGATTCCGGGGCGAGAATCGACGAGCGTACCGTCGAGGTCGAAGAGGAGATGCATGGGAAGTTGATAGCGGATGGTTAATTGTGGATGGAAAGACGGAGAAGGGGAGGAAGAGACGTCTCTTCGCTATCAACCATCAACTCTCAACCATCAACCTCTTCCCTCACTCCGCCGGGACATGCGGCTCGAAGGTCATCGCGCGTTCGTGCTCGCGGGCTTTGGCGGCTTTCCTCGCTTGCTGATAGAAATGATCTTGCACGCGGAATGCCTTCTGGCCCTTGGTGCGGACGAGGCGCTGGGAGCTGCCATCCGGCATCAGTCGCGAGGACTGGGTGTTGTCCTGGAAGAAGGCGTCGAGGATTCTAACAAGCCGGCGTTTGAGTGCCGGTTCTTCGATCGGGATCATCAGCTCGATGCGCTTTTCGAGGTTGCGCGTCATCCAATCCGCCGAGGCGATGTACACCCCGGCGTTGCCGCCCTGGTGGAAATAGAACAGCCGGGCGTGTTCAAGGAAGCGGTCGATCACGGAGATGACCTCGATGTTCTTCGAGTATTTCGGGTCGCCGGGTTTGAGGCAGCAGATGCCGCGGATGTTGAGGCGAATCTCGACGCCGGCCTGCGACGCTTTGTAGAGGGCGTTGATGATTTCCGGGTCTTGCAGCGAGTTGACTTTGGCGATGATGCGGGCGGGCAGTCCTTGTTTGGCGCGCTCGGCCTCCCCGGCGATTAAGTCTAGCAGCGTCGGTTTCATCGCGGTGGGAGCGGGGACGAGGCGCTGGAAACGCAAGAGTTTCGAACGGCCGGTCACGGCGTTGAAAAAGAGCGAGGCGTCATTGCCATACTCCGGCTTGCAGGTGAGATAGGACAGGTCGGTGTAGAGCTTGGAGGTGGTCTCGTTGTAGTTGCCGGTGCCGAGGTGGACGTAGCGGCGCAGGTGGCCGGACTCGCGTCTAACGATCAGGCAGATTTTGGCGTGGGTCTTGAGTCCTTTCACACCATAGACGATCTGGGCACCGGCGCGCTGGAGTTCGTCGGCGCGGTCGAGGTTGCGGGCTTCGTCGAAGCGCGCCTTGAGCTCGACCAGGGCGGTGACGTGCTTGCCATTTTCTGCGGCTTTGATCAGCGCGTCGATGACCCGGGATTTCCTGGCAGTCCGGTAGAGAACCTGTTTGATGGCGATGACATCCGGGTCCTCGGCGGCTTCTTCGATCAGGCGCAGCACCGGTTCGAACGATTCATACGGGTGGTAAAGCAGGACGTCGTTGGAGGCGATGGTCTCGAACATCGAGGCACCCGGCGCGATGGCGGGCGAGTTCTGCGCTGGCCAATCGGGATCGCGGAGATGATCGAAACCGGAGAGAAATGCCAGTTCCATGAACGACGCCAACCCCGGCGGGCCATCGACCCGATAGACTTCCTGCGGCGTGGTCGCGGTGACCAGCTTAATCACCCGGACGAGATCGCGCGGGGCGTCCGCACGCAATTCCAGCCGGACGGTATCGGCAAACCGGCGGGCACTGAGCACGTCTTCCATTTCACCGGCAAGGTCGATGGCGTCTTCCTCTTGCACGGCGATGTCGCCATTGCGGGTGACGCGGAACGCGGTGGTGGCGGTGACGATTTCCCCCGGGAAAAGCTGCGCGGCGTGGGTGGCGACGAGATCCTCGATGAGCACGAAGGCGTGGCCGTCGCCCTCGACGGCGATATTCACGCGGCGGCCAAGCGACTCGGGTATAGGAACCAGCGCGTAGCGGGTGATCTGCGTTTCTATATCTAGCAACCGGCAGGCGACGGTGATTTGCAGCGCGGGAACGATCGGCGGCGGGCCGCCGGGATCGACCGCGAGCGGGGTGAGCAGCGGGAAAATCAAGTCTTCGAAGGTGGCGGCGACTTGCGAGGCTTGCGCGACGGATAGGTCGCGCGGATGGAGCGGCTGGATCCCGGCTCTTTCCAGCGCGGGGACGATCGTGCCGGTGAGTAGGCCGTATTGATCGGCGCACATCTTGAGGATGCGCTGGCGCAGGGCGATCAGGTTGCGGGTGGGGGAGTAGCCTGCGGCATCTGGTGTCTTGCGACCGCTGCGGCGCATCAACATGAGGCCGCCGATGCGGACTTGGAAGAACTCGTCGAGGTTGGACGCGGTGATCGCTAGGAATTTCACCCGCTCTAATAATGGCAGGTCGTCGCGCAGGGCTTCGTTGAGCACGCGCTGGTTGAACTCGAGCCAGGAAAGCTCGCGGTTGAGGTAGGGGGTGGACATTTGAAATTTGAAATTTGAGATCTGAGATCGTCAGTTGTCTTCATCAATGACGATGCCGAGGCCGAAGACTTGTTCGAAGAGATCGGCCTTGGAGGCCATGGCGAGGCGCTCGACGGCGGCATCGGCGAGGCCGGGCAGGCGGATCCGCAGCTTGCCGGACTCGCGGCGGATTTCGAGTTTCTCGACGCGCTGGGCATGGGTGCGTTCGAGAGCGTCGGCCACGCGCAGCAGGGCGGCGAGTTTGCAAACGCGGATGCGGTCGTCGGTGGAGAGGGCAGCGTAGCTCGGGTGATCGAGGCGCGGGCCGGAGTGGCGGTGGTAGCGGGCGACGAGCGCGACGATGGTGACGTCTAGGCGGTCGAGTCCGAACACTTCCGAATTCAAAATCAGGTACTCCGAATGCTTGTGGTGGGCACGCGGGCTGACGTAGGTGCCGACTTCATGCAGGATGGCGGCCACTTGCAGCAGCAGCGCGTCGTGCGGCGTGAGCTGATGGAGATCGGTTAGCGCTTCGAAGAACCGGGCGCAGAGATTGCCGACGTGTTCGCCGTGGCTGGGGTCGGACTGATAGCGCTTCGAGAGGATTTGCGCGGAACGGATGACTTCCTCAGCGAAGGCACCGGTGAGTTCCTGCGAGACGAGGAGGTCGTGAAGCAGACCTTGCTCGTATTCGCTGATGGGGATGTGGACTTCGGTTAGCTTGAGCGTTTCCGCGACGGCGAGATTGATTTCCAGGGCGGGAATGAGCGCCTCGGCGGTTTGATAGTCGAGTTGGAAACGTTTCACTAGCTCCACGTCGCTCATGTTGGCCGCGTCGGCGGTGAACTGGCGCAAGGTTTTGATCGGGCACGACTGGCTGGACTTGGTGAGGGAGGTGGCGACCGATTGGATTTCATAACCAATGACCACCAAGCCATCGACGGTGACGTCGGAGAAATCGTATTGGATTTGCGCGAGATTGCCATAAGCGTGCTCGCGGATGACGCGCAGCATCGCCGAGCCCTCCGCGTGTGAGCCGTCCACGGCCTCGCGGGTGCGGTGGGTGCCCATGCGGTAGCTGGTGTAGCGGGTGATCAGGCCGTTTTGAAATAACAGGGCACGCGTGTTGCCCGGGCCGACGTGCAGAACCAGCGTCGTGTGCTTGCGCATGGTCGGCAGGTTGAGCAGGCGGCGGCGGGTTTTTAGATAGATCAGCCGGGTCATTTCCCCGTCGTCGATGGTGCCGATCCGCAGTCCGCAGGCGATCCGGATGCGGTTCATGACGGTTTCGTGATTGGTGGCCTCGCTCAGGATGTTGGTGGCCACCGCGCGGGTGACGGCGTGGGGATCGAGCCCGAGTTCCGCCAGCGATTTCTGATAGCCCTTGATGATCGAGACCACCCGCTCGGTGGTGGAGGCGCTGACGAGGCCGTTGCGGAAAATGTCGCGGGCGACCGGCGCGGGCTGTTCGAGGAAATCCACCGGGCTGATCGAGCCGTCATCCGCCCGTTCCGCGACCATCATGGAAACCGAACTCGCGCCGATGTGCAGGGCGGTGAAGAGCTTTTCAGCCGCCACGGGCTTTTGCGCGGATCTGGAGGCGTTCGGCATTGCGCAAGGACAACGTGCAATCGCCGGTGGTTCAATCCCCAATGTGTGACAAGGGCCATCTCGCGGCAGTCGAGGCTTGTCACGCGGGAGTCGGCTCGCGATAAACCGCCATGCCAGTCAGCGGAGCCTTGGAACGATATTGGGTGAAACCCGGTGCCAACGTGGACTTCGGGAAATTTGAAAGCGGCGAGAAAACGCTGTTCCAAGGGGAGGGCAAGGAGGAAATCGAGCCGCAGTTCGACGACCTGCAGGAGCAGCTCCAGACGCTTCAGAAAAAACTCTACGCGCAGAACAAGCACCGCATCCTGGTGGTGATGCAGGCGATGGACACCGGCGGCAAGGATGGCTGCATCAAGCACGTTTTCTCGCGGATCGACCCGCAGGGGATCCACGTTCGGTCCTTCAAGAAACCCAGCGAGGAGGAAATGTCGTATGACTTCCTGTGGCGGGTGCATTCCAAGGTGCCGCACCGCGGGCAACTGGTGATTTTCAACCGCAGCCACTACGAGGACATCATCGCCGTGCGGGTGAAGAAAATTTTTCCCGACGAAGTTTGGAAACGCCGCCAACGGCATGTCATCGAGTTCGAGCGGATGTTGGCGGAAGAGGGGACGACCATCGTGAAAATCTTCCTGCACATTTCCAAAGCCGAGCAAAAGAAGCGCTTGGAAGCCCGCCTAGAGAATCCGGCGAAACATTGGAAAATCAACCCCGACGACCTAGTGGATCGCGCCCGCTGGGATGAGTTCATGACCGCTTACGAGGAGGTCATCGGCAAGACCTCCACCGAGTTCGCGCCGTGGTATGTGGTGCCCGCCGACCGCAAGTGGTATCGCAATCTCTGCGTCGCCCGGATCATGCTCGATACCCTCAAAAACCTGAACATGGAATTCCCGCCGATCGACTGGGATCCGAAGGCGCTCAAGATCGAGGATTGAGCGGAGGCTGTGGCATGGTTCCTGGATCTTCGTGCCAGGGGATTCCGGCGTCCGCATTGCGCTGGAGATCGGCGATGACCTGGGCACCTAGCAGCAGGATCAGCGCGACGGCCTCCATGATCAGCAGGACGATGATGATGGTGGCCATCGAGCCGTAGAGCACGTTCACGATTGAAACTTTCGTGTAGTAGGAAACCAGCAGATGGCGGACGAGTTCCCACAGGGTGGCGGCTGTGAGTCCGCCGGCGAGGGCCCGCCCGAACGAAATCCGCGCGACCGGCATGATCTTGTAAAAGAGCGTGAAAAGCAGCACCAGTCCGAGCAAACCCGTTGCGTAAATGAGCTGGTTGACATGCTTGTGGAGCAGCATCTCGAGGCCGGCGAAAGCGAAGTGCCGCTGGTCCTGGGCGTCGATCACGGCATTGACCAAGGTGATCCCGAGCAGGCCCGCCGCCACCACGACGATGAAGAAATAGGGGATCAGCGCGGAAACCCAGAACTTGCGTTCCAGGGTCGGGATCGGGCGGTGGAAGATGATGGCAAAGGCGTCTTCCAACACGCGGAAGGCCAGTGAACTGAATGCCAGCAGCGAGACCAGCCCGAGCCAGCCGATCAATTTCCGCGAGACCAGGAATCCCACCAGCACCTCCGTTAGGGTGGGCGCGAAGCCTGGCGCGATGAGGGATACTTCCGTGGTGATCGTCGTGAGCAGCACGGTTTCGTCGAAAAAATTTGAGAACACCACCATCAGCACGGCCGACAAGGGGATCAGCGAGAGCATCATGTTGTGGGCGACGGCGGCGGTGAGCAGCAGGCCGTGGTTGCGCAGGAAAAAATCGCGCAGCACCCGGCTGGCGAACCGAACGATTTTCGGCAAACGTTTTTCCATCGGGCGGCAGCTTGGACGGAGCCAGCGGGCGATGCAAACGCAAATCTGACAGGGCATCGCTCGCGGGGACGAGACGTCCCCGCCCCCTATCGGCGTGGCAGGTGCAGCGAGCTTTCTATCAGCTCCAGGAAATCCGCGCGGTCGGCGGGCAGGGTGGAGGAGGCGATTTCCCGGGCGAGCGCGGCGAGGATGTCGGTGTTGATGATCCCGGCTTGCTCGCCGGCCAGCCATTGCGCGTAGGTGCAGACCAAGGCGGCGAAGCGGGCGTCGTCGGAGGGTTCCGCGTCGCTTTTGTGGACGAGGGAAACCGAGGGTGCCGCTTGGTCATCGGTGGACCATTCGAGGGTGCCAAGATCGCCGCCTGGTTTGGACGATTCGATTTCGATGGCCAGCGTGGTCGTGGAGTCCACCGCCAGTTGGGCGGGCAAAATGCCGGCCGTCTGCCCTTCGGCGGGAGCGGAGCCGAGCAGCCGGTAACGGGCGACGCCTCCGGGATTCGCATGATAGGCGATTCTAACGTCGCAAGCGCTGCTGGCATTCCCATGAAGGGAAATGAACAGCAGGGTGGCGGAGGGCTTCCACGGGCAGGCGATCATCTCAGTGGACAGGGTGGCGACGTGGGCGCTCATGCCGCTGTCCCGGTTGTCGGGGTGCCAATTGTTAGCCGCGCTGCGGACGATGGCGGCGACGCCATTCAGCCGGAGCGGGAAACCGTTGAGGATTTGCTCAAGCCGGATGGAATTGGCAGGCGGGAGCTGCCGGTCGATGCGGATGGCTTTCGAAATTGTTTCCAGATCGGCTTTTCCTGTTGGGACCGGAAGATCGAGGATTGGGAAATCTGCGGCTGCCACCGGGCCGTGCGGCACGGCGGGTGGTAGGACGGGCGCAGGCGGCGGGTTGTTAGCCGCAACGGCGGCGGCTGGGGCGGCTGGAGCGGGGGGCGGCGTCGCGACCGCCACCGGGCAGGGCTTGCCGGCGGGCCTGCGAATGAGGATGGAGGTGGCCAGAGCGAGGACCGCAGCTGCGGAGGCGGGAATGAGCCAGGGTTTCAGGGCATTGCTGAACGCCGCGAATGAAATGGTTTTCCCGGTGCGGTCGGCATCCCTGGCGGATCGGCGGACGTTTTCGCGCTGGTGGGGCAGTAGCTTGTCCGCAGGCGGGGCGAGCCGGTCGGTTAGGAAATCCTGGATGGCCCGCGTTTCTCCGATCTCCGCCTGAAGCGCGGGGTCCTCCGCAGCGGCACGCTCGACGGCGGCGGCGTCTTCCGCGCCGAGCTCGCCAAGGACGTAGGAGGTTAGGCGGGGACCGTCAGGTTGGAGTTTCATGGAAGTAATGGTTTCAGGGCCGCAGGTCGCTGGGAAGGATCTCGCGCAGGCGTTTGAGGCCGGTGTGGATGAGAAACCCGATGTTGCCGGTGGCGAGGCCGGTGATCCCGTGGATTTCCTGGTAGCTGAGTCCTTGTTGGAATTTGAGGGTGATGACTTCGCGCTGGTTGGCGGTTAGGCGGTCCAGATAGACCGTTAGTTGGGACAGGCGTTCCTGTTGGTCGGCTTGCTCGTCGGGCTGGAGTTCCGGCCCCGCGATTTTTTCCCAACGGGCTTTTTCGAGCGGCTGGCTGCGCTTTTCCTTGCGGAGGAGATCGAACGCACGGTTCCGGCAGACGGTGAAGAGCCACGCCTTGAGGCTGTCCTGGACCTTGGCAGGGTCTTGCTGGCAGAGCCGGATGAAGGTGTCCTGGACCACGTCGCGAGCGAGATCGGGATCGTTGAGAATGGTGGCGGCATAACCGATGAGCGGTGATTCGTAATCCGCCATCGCCCGCTCGACGAATTTCTCGCGGGTGGACGGAGGCGTTGGCTTCCCGGTGTCAACGGACGAGGCGACGGGAACTTTAGGGATATTTTCCGAAGCTTCCGGCATGTCAGCGGATGAAATAACTGAGGTGCTCGAGTTCCAGCGCGAGATCGACGTTGTTGACGGTGACGTCCGGGGTGACCTCGAGCACGATCGGCGAGAAGTTGAGCACGCCCTGGATGCCGGCGGCGACTAGACGGTTGTCGACGGCCTGCGCGAACTCGACGGGCACGCAAAGGATCGCCAGCTTGACGGAGCGCCCGGCGATGAAGGTTTCCAAATCCGAGTCGGGAAGAACGGGAATGGTGACGCCGCGGGCACGCGCGGCTTCCGGGTTGGCATCGAACGCGGCGACCACCTCGAAGCCCTCTTTCTCGAAGCCATGATAGCGGAGCAGCGCGGAGCCGAGATTGCCGGCACCGACGAGGATGACCGGCTGGAGATGCTCGCGACCGAGGGTTTCGCGGATGATCGACGAGAGGATTTCCACCGGATAGCCCAGCCCGCGGGTGCCGAATTGCCCGAAGTAGGCGAGGTCCTTGCGGAGCTGCGCGGACTTCACGCCGGCGGCGCGGGCGAGGGTGCTGGAACTCACGGTGTCCACGCCGTTGGCATTCAGCTTCTGAAGGCAGCGATGATAGATGGAGAGCCGGTAAATCGCCTTTTTCGGGATGTCGATCTTGCCGGATTTTTCGGGGTGTTCCACGGCGGGGTCAGGAAAAGTTAGAGAGCCTCGGGTTTTTGAAGGAGCCCGGAAACCCGGTTGAGGAGGAAGCCGGCACCACCACCATCGACCACGCGGTGGTCGAAGGTCAGCAGCAGGTCCGCCTCCGTGGCAGGCAGGAATGCCTCGACCTGGGTGCTCCAGACCGGCTTTTTCACCCCGGCACCGATGCCGAGGATGAGGGTTTCGTTAGGCAGCGGGATCGGCGTGCCGGTGGTGAGGCCGAAGGTACCGAAGTTCGTCACTGTGGCGATGCCACCGCTGCAATCCTGCTCGGTGAGGCGGCGGCGGCGGGCGCGGTCCACCAAGTCGTCGTATTCGGAAACCAGATCGCGGAGGGATTTTTGATCGACCTTTCTAACGACCGGAACGACCACGCCGTCCTCGACCTGCACCGCCACGCCGATGTCGAACGAGCGGGGATGGACGACCTTGTCGCCGATCAGATAGCCGGCGGTGGTCGGACTTTCCTTCAGCGCCAAGGCGAAGGCGCGCAACAAATAGAGCGTCAGCCCCGGCTTGGGTGCCTGGGCGCGGCGGTGGTCCAGAACCTTATCCAGCAGAATCGGTAGCCCCACGGTCGCCAGCGGGCGGGTCCAACTGCGGCGCATCGCATCGGCCACCGCCAGGCGCATCGGCGAGGCGGCGGAACTCGGCCAGGTGTCCAGATAGTTGAGGAAACGCTCGAGATCCTCCACCGTGACGCGGCCGCCGGCACCGGTTCCGGCGATGGCGGAAATGTCCGCCTCGCGGATGCCGAGGTCGTTCATCCGCGCCCGCATCCGGGGGGAAATGTAGTGGGCACCCATCACGCCGGTCGGCACGGGCAGGCCTTTCACGCTGGGCACGACGGCGGGAGCTTCCTCGTAGGCGTCGTCGTCGAGCGCGAAGTGCAGGTTCGCCTCCGCCTGCGCCGGGCTGTTCGATTGGCTGGTGGCGGCGCGTTTCGCCTCGATGGATTCCAGCGACTCCACGCCGGTGCGGGTGATTTCCTCCTCGGTCACATCGAGCAGTCCTAACAACGTGCCGACGGAGTAGGAAATTCCTTCCTGCGCGCGCAGCTCGGAAACAATTCCATCGCACAGAGTGGTCACGCCCATGACCGCCTTGTTGGTTTCCACCTCGATGATTTCCTGGTCGGTGCGGACGGTGTCGCCCACCGCGATGCCGAGGCGGATGACGGTGGCCTCGGCGATCGACTCGCCGAGTTGAGGCATGAGAATGGGAACGGTGGGCATCTTCGAAGGGATTTGAGATTTAGAATTCTCAGAAAGAGAGCAATTTGCGGAGCGCCTCGCAGATGGATTCCGGCGTCGGGCGGTGGGCGGCCCAGAGTTTTGGGTGATAGGGGACCGGCGTGTCGCGGGCGTTTAAACGCTGCGGCGGAGCGTCTAGCAGGTGGAAGCCTTCCTCGGTCACCCGTGCAATAACTTCCGCCGTGACGCCGCCCCACGGGAACGCCTCACCCACCGCTAACAGCCGCCCGGTCCTCGCGACGGAGGCCAGGATGGTGTCCAGATCCAGCGGTTTCACCGAGCGCAGATCGACCACTTCGATTTCCCAACCGTCTTGGGCGAGGCGGTCGGCGGCACGCACCGCCTC
>JANMJJ010000166.1:0-29627 GCA_031371325.1 Akkermansiaceae bacterium
AGAGGTAGGTTAGGAGGAAGAACTGCGGAAACGAGATGTTCCCTTTGTTGAGTTCAGTTGACAGGTTTAGGATGCAGCTCCGCTGTGTAAACAGGACGAAGTCAGCAAGACGGTCCGCGTCGGCTTTCACCGAGGCGCCCGGGGCGTTCATTGTTTTCATTATGGCTGGTTGTAGTGTTCATGTTTCGGGACATGTAAGGGGGCACAGCCATTGCGAAAGAGAAGCTACCCGGTTTCCCGGATAGTAATCAACTCTAAAATTTATTATTTCTGGCTGTGCGTGGTTTTTCAGGCGGGACATTTTTAAAATACACTCACCTTAGAGGTTTTGAAAGCAAAGAATTCTTGAAAAGCTAATTGTTTTTTTGAACATTTTTGACAGGCGGTTCGCTTTGAAGTTGAGGGACTTCGGGACTTGTTGACACCGGCGCGGGCTTGGCGATGTGCTGGGAATAGACCGCATCACCCACTTCCAGCGCGCCGGACTGGAGGTCGGCAGCCGCGAATTCCCCCAGCGATTCGCCGGTCGTCCGCAGGTTGGCGGTCCGCTCATCCGGGCCACGGGTGGTCAGAATCCGACCAGTTTCCATCTCCCATTTGCCGTAGCTCTGGATCAAGACAAAGCGTTTGTCGGCGGGGATCGAGGCGATTCGCCCAACCAGCTTCGGACCTTCGACGATAGGCTTTGTCACTTCCTCCTTCGGTTTGTCAGGCTTGGTGGATGCGCACGAACAGACGCAGAACGATGCCGCAAATAGGAGTGTCAAACTCGATTTCATGGGCGAAGTCTGGCGTCACTTTGCCCGAAATGAAATCCGGGATTTCACGGCGGCAGCAATCGCACTTCATCCGCTTGGATCAGCCTCTCCAGCCCATTCTCGGTGCGAAGCAATAACTCGCCGCCGTCAGCGATGCCCTCGACGGTGCCGACTCGCGGTCCGCTCACGGTGGCCAAGGACACGCGCTTTCCAGTGAGAACGCAACGCAGCCTCACCGCAGCTAGCAGCGAGTCGAACTCATTTCCGATCTGACGACGACGTCCGACGAATTTGCGGATGATTTCGCCCAGAACCTCGGCGCGGGGGAAAACTTGCGAGGTCTCGATCCGCAGCGAGGTCGCGATTTTGGAAACCCCGGGTGGAAATTCGGTGGTGTTTACATTAAGCCCGATGCCGACCACCGCGAACTCCGATCCGGCTTCGACCAGGATGCCTGCCACTTTCCGTTGCCCGATCCACACGTCGTTCGGCCATTTGATGCCCGCTTGCAGTCCGAATGATTCGACCGCCTCCGCCACCGCAAGACCTGCGGCGAGGGCGAGTCGCGGCCACAGTGCTTTCGGTTCTTCCGGCCGCACCAGGATGGAGAATGCGAGTGATTCACCCGCAGGGGAAAACCAAGCCGCCCCGCGCCGTCCGCGGCCGGCGGTTTGGCGCTCGGCGAGAAGAACTAGCCCGTCAGGCGCACCTGCCTGGGCAAGCACGCGGACCTCGTCGTTGGTGGACTCCACCGATTCGCGGATCAACAGGCGGAATGGCTCGGGGAAATCCGAGGCGGCTCCGATGAATTCTTCGCGGCTCATCGGCAGTTAGAGCGTCTCGAAATCCAGTCCGATGTCGAGCGCCGGAGCCGAGTGGGTGAGGGCACCCACGGAAATGAAATCGACGCCTGTTTTCGCGATTTCTCGCAGGGTTTCCAGCGTCACGCCGCCGCTGGCTTCGAGCTTCGGTTTGCTGCGTTCTCCACGCAGGGCCACGGCTTCGCGGAGTTGTTCCAAGCTCATGTTGTCCAGCAAAAGATGATCGACACCGTCGAGCGCGAGGAATGACCGGACTTGCTCAAGGCGGTCCGCTTCGAGTTCCACCTCCACCTCTGGTTTGTCCGACTTTAAGCGGTGGATCGCCGCTTGGATCGCATTCATCCAGCCTTCTGCGGCGAGGTGGTTGTCCTTCACCATCGCGCGATCGTAGAGGCCGAGGCGGTGATTGCTGCCACCACCATCGAGCACGGCTTTCTTTTCTAGCAACCGGTAACCTGGCGTCGTCTTGCGGGTGTCGAGGATCCGGGCGCGGGTGCCCTTGACCCGCTCGACGTAGTGGGCCGTCAGGGTGGCTACCCCGCTGAGGCGCTGGAGGAAATTGAGGGCCGTCCGTTCGGCGGTTAAAATGGATCGCGCCGGGCCTTCCACGCGGATCAACAAAGCACCCGCGCTCACGCGGCTGCCGTCCGCAATCAGGACTTCCACGTCCAATTCACGATCAACGGTGCTGAAAACCCGCGCCGCGAGCTCGACTCCGGACACCACGCCATCCTTGCGCACCGCAACAAACGCGCAGGCCCGGCGCTCCCCGGGGATAAAATAGCGCGACGTGACATCGCCGTCCCCGATGTCTTCGGCGAGCGCGAGTTCTATCAAAATGTCGGAATGATCGTTCATCGGTGGCATTGATGGTGCGGGACAGATCGGGAGATTTCAACTCATTCGCCGAGGACGCTAACGGCAATCTCCCGGCGGTGCGGATCGCGCCGGTGTTCGAAAAGGAAAATCCCTTGCCATGTCCCCAGCATCATCCGCCCGTCGATCACGGGAATGACTTCACTCGTCCGGGTCAGCGCCATCCGGATATGGCTGGGCATATCGTCCGGGCCTTCCTGGGTGTGGATGAACCACGGCGTACTCTCCGGAACGAGCTTTTCGAAAAACATCTCCAGATCGCGGCACGCGCTCGGGTCGGCGTTCTCCATGATCACTAGGCTCGCGCTGGTGTGGCGCACGAAAACGGTAACAGTTCCGTTCCTAACACCCGAATCCGCGACGATCCCCGCCACCTCGCGGGTGATCTCGGTCGTCCCTTTGCCGTGGGTTCCAACCGTGAATGTTGCAGTGTGAGCGCTCATGGCAACAAGGGTTTCAGCCCGATCCACGCGC
Organism: Akkermansiaceae bacterium; assembly: GCA_031371325.1. GTDB lineage: Bacteria > Verrucomicrobiota > Verrucomicrobiia > Verrucomicrobiales > Akkermansiaceae > Luteolibacter. Next base: position 2,930 of record JANMJJ010000166.1, read on the forward strand.
TCCCCCACGTGATGATCCACGGCAGCGTCAGCAGACTCAGCACCGTCGTCGCGATCACCACCTGCACCGCCACCGCCGGTCGCCCGCCGTACATCCGTGCCAGTAAAATCGCCGTCAAACCCGCCGGCATCGCCGCTTGCACCACCAGCACCTGGCGGAGTTCCATCGGCAGCGGCAAAAACTTCGCCGCGCTTAGCATTGCCAATGGAGCCAGCACCAAGCGCACCACCGCCGAGCCGACGATCACCTTCCAGCTCGGTTTTTCCGAACCCACCAGATCCATCATCGAGCAGCCGGTGATCAGGATCGCCAGCGGAAATGCCCCCACGCCGATCATCCTCATCACGTCTCTCGGCGGCCCCGTCACCTGATCGTCCAGCCCCAGCGCCACCAGCGTCAGGCCGATGGTTACTGCGATTACCGGGCCGTTCACCAGCCGCCGCCAGGAAAACCCGCGCTCGCCGCTCATCATCATCACGCCCACCGACCAGATCGCCGTATCCACGCCGATGTTGTGTACGAAAAGCAAAGCCACCGCGCGTGTCCCCCACAAGATCTCCACCACCGGAGCCGCCGTGTATCCGAAATTCTGGCAGCCCGCACTCAGCGCAAACGTCCGCATCCCCGTCCCGCGTTCCAAGCCGATCAGCCGCCCGATCACCAGCCCGATCAAAATCCCAACCACAATCATTCCGAATCCCAGCGCGATCGACCACAGCACCACCGAGCCGCTCCGCAGCACCGCACTGCCCAGGATCTTATCCAAGATGAAACACGGCATCATCACCGAGAACACCACCCGCATCACACCCGCATCATGCTCCTTGCGGATCACTCCGCTCCGTCGCAGCACCGCCCCTGCGACGATCAGCAAATACACCGGCAGCACCGATGCGATAACCACACCCGGTGAAATCACGCCCTCAAGCTCCCGGCCCGGCCCCGCCCCTGCAAGTCCATAATGGGAACATCGAACGTCGAAGTGAAGAGTAAGAACCCTAATGAGCGTGGATGTCTCGCCCACGGCATTCATTCATCCTCTTCCCTTCGATGTTCCGCGAAGAAGGAGCGAAGCGGTTTTGCGTGATCCGCAGCTACATCTCGACCGTCCGCAAACAAGGCCTGAACCTGATGGACTCCATCAAAGGTGCCTTCACCGGAAGTCCCGTCAGCTTCTATGATGGCTATGCACTGCGAGGAAAGTCCGTGGCGGCCTCCCACGGGTGTCTTTAACAGCGAGGCTACTCGCATCTTGCCAAGCGGTGTCTCCGGGGCCGAGGTCACAAGCTGGCCAATCTCCGCCACGGTGAAAACTTCGCCCTCGGTCGAATCATCTTCGGGGAGACGTTCGAGCGCGACGTTCAGTTACACCCCACGGAGCCTTGACGTGGCATGGGTTTGTCCGCAACTTGATCCCGTGAAAGAGCATCTGAACTGGATCAAACGAATGCTGGGCGCGGACGGCAACGAATCTCCCAAGGAGGAAAACGCCGACGTCTTGCGGCGAATGGCCGGGGACGGCGACAATCTAACCAAGATACGATACATCGACTTCCACCATCTGTTCGCCCGCGAGGAGGATGCCGTCGCGTTTGAAGAAACCGCCCGCAACGAGGGATACCGGGCTGATCACGACTTCTGGAGCGAACAAAACGCGTGGCTGACCACAGTCCACATCCGAATGGTGCCGACTCTCGATGAGATCACCGCCATGGAACTCGCGCTGGATGGAATCGCCCGCTCGTTCAAAGGCGAACCGGATGGCTGGGGCTGCATGGAAGTGGACGAAACCCAAGCGCGATGACCCTTTCCGGCCTGCACCACGTCGCGGTGATTTGCTCGGACTACCCGATTTCGAAGCGGTTTTTACACTGAGGCGGAAAACTGCGAGAACTGACATTGCCCACCACCTTCGAGTGGAAATCACCTTTGACCTCCAGGGTGCCCGCCGACAAATTACTCACCTACAAGTAAAATTGCCTGATAGGACTTCCTGGCCACTGGTGTAAATCCAGCTCCCCCACCTCATTTGAGAGAGGCAAAAGAACGCGGATAGAACGAAAAGGCAGGTTCGCAGGGTGGTGGCCAGGGAAACAAACGACCGCAGGTTGGAAACCTGAGCGGGAGGGAGGCTGTGCCGCAGATGAAATAAGTTGGAGCTCATAGAATCGGGAGGAGAGAGGTTCGAGGGAAGATGATGGAGTGAACAGTGTTCAGTGATCAGTTTCAAGCGCACGGGGAAGGGTCATCGGGAGCCGGTGAGTTGGAGCTGCCGGGCATCGGCTGCGCTGGCTGGAAGAGGATCCGGCTTGGTGCCGCTGCCGAAGGTGGCATCGAAGTCTTCCAGTTTGGAGAACCTCGGCGGCGGAGGCTCCGAGCGAGATGCCGGAGAAATCGGCGCGGGTTTTATCCAGCTGCAGCCAAGGGCCGGATCCGGCTTCCGCGCCTGCGGGAACGGCTGGAGGATTCAGCGGCCACTCGACTTCGGCCGCCTTGCCGCCTTTTTCGGCGAACTCGCCGACGAGTTTGCCATTCTGCCAAGCGCGGACTCGGATGGACTGGATCACGACCTTGCCTCTCTTCCTTTTTTGCGTTTTCTTGCGCCCCTTTGCGGCTGAAAATCTTCCAATTTTTTGACCCCTCGGCTTGATGATGCGGACGCTGGCTCACTCTGGATTTCCAACCGCCAATGGACGCGAGGAACCCTAATGGGGAGGTGTCCTTGGCTGTCTCAACCAAGTTCGCGCTGGACCGGCTCCCGGCTGAGACAGCCGGGACACACTCCTAGCGGGAATAGACCAGCGGGCCGGACCGTGCTGCGACAAATTGCAAGCCTCGTTTGACAAGCGGCGCGGGTTTCCCCTAGGTTCCCCGCCCCGACGCCGACGTCGGTCCCATTTATTATGAACATTGTTGTCGAGAAGCAGCCAAAGTGCGTCGCTACCCTGCGCGTCGAAATCCCAGTGGACAGAGTTGACAGTGAGCACGCCAAGATCACCAAAGGTTACGCCACCAAGGCCCGCATTCCGGGTTTCCGCCCCGGCAAGGCACCGCGTGCCGTCGTCGAGAAACGATTTCAAAAGGAAATCATCGAGGAACTCCACGGGGCGCTCATCAACGAGGCCTATGACCAAGCCCTCAAACAGGAATCCCTCCACGTCCTCGATTTCGGCGTGCCTGAAGACGTGACCACCCATCCCGACGGATCGATCACTTTCGTTTCAAAACTCACACTCGCTCCCGAGGTCACGCTTCCTGACTACAAGGGTGTCAGCGTGACCGTGCCGCCCTACGCGGTTCCGGACGAGGAAATCGAAGCGCAACTCACCGCACTCCAAGAGCGCTTCGCGGATTTCAACGACATCGAAGGGCGCGCCGCAGCCATGGGCGATTTCGCGGTCATCGATTACACCTCCACGGTCGATGGCAAACCGACCGAAGAATTCCTCGGCAAACCCGCCGGTTATCTTTCCAGCCGCGAAGGTTTCTGGATACGCTTGGACGACAAGGCATTCCTCCCGGGCTTCGCCGCGCAACTCGTGGGCATGAATGCCGATGATTCCCGCGAAATCACGATCACCTTGCCCGAAGATTTCGCGATCGATGAGCTTCGCAACCAACAGCTCGTTTTCCAAACCACCGTCAAGGCCCTCAAGCAAGCCGTCCTCCCTGCCCTCGATGACGAACTCGCCAATCGCCTCGCTCCCGGCAAGACGATGGAAGCCATCAAGGACATCATCCGCGAAAACATGGAAGGCGAGCGCCGTCGCAAAATCGACGACCTGAAAGTCAACCAGATCGTCGCCCATTTCAACGCGCAGGTGAACTTCGAGCTTCCCGACGAACTCGTCACCCAGGAAACCCAGTCCCAAGCCGATGCCATGGTGAAACGTGGCGTCCAATCCGGCATGAGCGAAGGCGAAATCCAATCCCAACAAAACGAAATCTTCGCCAGCGCCGGCGACCAAGCCGTCGCCAACCTCCGCACGAATTTCATTCTCCAGGAAATCGCGCGGGTCGAAAAAATCACTGTCACCGACTCCGAGCTGGTCAATCACCTCGTGCAGATCGCCAGCTCGCGCAAGATCGCCCCGAAGAAATTCATCAAGGACATGCAGCGTGCCGACCGCATTCCGAGCATCCGCAGCTCGATGGCTATCGGCAAGACGATTGACTTCCTCGTCGAGCACGCGAACGTAATCGAATCAACAGAAACCACCCTTGATGCCTAATTTCCAATCCCCATCCATGAGTTCACCCGCTGCCCCGAAAAACTACTACGTTCCCGTCGTCGTGGAACAGGATGGCCGCGGTGAGCGTTCGTTCGACATCTACTCACGCCTGCTCAAGGACCGCATCATCTTCATCGGCGTGCCCATCGATGACTTCGTGGCGAACTCGGTGATCGCCCAGCTTTTGTTCCTGCAAATGCAGGACCCGAAGAAAGACATCCACATTTACATCAACTCGCCCGGTGGCTCGGTGACCGCCGGCCTCGCGATGTATGACACGATGCAGTTCCTAACCTGCGACGTGAACACCTACTGCATCGGCATCGCGGCCTCGATGGGTTCGGTCCTCCTAACAGCGGGAACCAAGGGCAAACGTTTCTGTCTGCCCAATTCCCACGTCATGATCCACCAGGTTTCCGGCGGAGCGCAGGGAACCGCCTCCGATGTCGAGCGCACGATCGGCTTCATGTTCAACCTCAAGAAGCGGCTGAACGGAATCCTCGCCTTCCACACCGGCAAATCCATCGAGCAAGTCGAAAACGACTCGGACCGCGACAACTACATGACCGCCGAGCAGGCCGTGGCCTACGGACTCGTGGACAAGGTCCTCGAAAGCCGCAAGCAGCTTCCCGACACGGTCGTCGCGGTCATCGAAGACAAAAAGCCCGACGCTTGACGTTTCCAAGGTTCCAGCGAAACTGACACCACAATCCCCACAAATTGCAATTCCACCATGGCCCGCGCTTCCAATCTGACGATGTGCTCTTTCTGCGGAAAGAGCCACTCGGAGGTTAAAAAACTCATCGCCGGTCCCGGTGTCTATATTTGCAACGAATGCATCGAGGTTTGCTCTAACATACTTGAGAAGGAACTTGGTGGCGCTCCGTCGAAAGGCAAAACGCCTGCGGAAAAGCCCGGCTTCAAAATCCCCGCGCCTGCCGCCATCCTAGCGAAGCTCAACGAGTTCGTGATCGGCCAGGAAAACGCAAAAAAGGTCCTCGCGGTGGCCGTTTACAACCACTATCAGCGCCTCCGCCAGGACCAGGCGATGGTCGGTGAAGAATTCAGGGATGTGGAGATTGAAAAGTCCAACATCATGCTGCTCGGTCCCACCGGCTCGGGCAAGACCCTGCTCGCCCGCACCCTCGCCCGGGTGCTCGACGTGCCGTTCTGTATCGTCGACGCCACCACCCTAACCGAAGCCGGCTACGTCGGCGAGGATGTGGAAAACATCATCCTGCGCTTGCTGCAAGCCTCTGACTTCGACGTCGCCCGCGCCGAGCGGGGAATTATCTACGTTGACGAGATCGACAAGATCGGCCGCAAGACTGAAAACGTCTCGATCACCCGCGATGTGTCTGGAGAAGGCGTCCAACAGGCACTTCTTAAAATCCTCGAAGGCACCATTTGCAACGTCCCGCCCCAAGGCGGCCGCAAACACCCGCAGCAGGAATATATCCAGGTCAACACCGAGAAAATCCTCTTCATCGTGGGCGGCGCGTTCGTCGGTCTCGAAGACATGGTCCGCCGCCGGCTCGGCAGCAATACCCTCGGATTCCATGCCGGCACCTCCAAGGAAAACCTCGATGATCCTGCGGTGAACGTCTTGGAAAAAGTCCAACCGGAGGATCTCCTCCACTTTGGCCTCATCCCGGAATTCATCGGTCGCCTGCCCGTCATTTCCTCGCTCAGGAAACTGACCGAGGACGAACTGATGTCGATCCTCACCGAGCCGAAAAACGCGCTGATCAAGCAATACGGCAAGCAACTCGCCATGAATGACGTGAAGCTCCGCGTCACCCGTGATGCCTTGCGCGCCCTCGCCGAGGAAGCCGTGCGCCGTGGCACCGGTGCCCGCGCCCTGCGCTCGATCTTCGAGAAAATGATGCTCGACGTCATGTTCGACATCCCGTCCCGCGAAGACATCGAATCGGTAACCATCAATCGTCAGGTCGTTCTCGGCGAACGCCCGCCGAACATCCGCCGCAAGCGGCCGGATCAGGACGCCGCTTGACTCCGGAGTCGCGGTAACCCCCTCATGCTGGCATGAATCGGAACTTGATTCGCAAATCCAAACTGCTAGTCCTCTTGAGCCATCTAGCGTCAACCGCGCGGATGCAGAGAAACCAACAACCAATAAAACATGAAAACCGTTAAATACCTTGTCATCGCTGCCGCTGCTTCATTCCTCGCCGCATCGTGCTGCCCGAGCGCTCCGGCACCGGCACCAGCACCGATGCATTCCTCGAAGTAATTCCGCACTGCAAGCCCGGCTCGCCGCAAGGCGAGCCGGGCTTTTTCGTTTTCTTTGGAATCCTAACCGCCCGCCGCCAGCGTGACGATTTCAATGCGGGCTCCGTCCTCGACCGCCACACTGGAATAATCGCGGGGAAAAATCGCCTGTTCGTTGAGTTCGACGACAACCGGCTTTCCTCCATAACCGATGCTATCCAGCAGATCGCTCACCGACATCGCGATATCCAACTCGTGGGGCTTGCCATTCAGTTGTATTTTCATGATCGGATGTCTCACCTCCATTGCGCGAGTTGTTCGGGAAACGGGCAGTCCTTGCAGTCCGAGAAATCTTCGAGGCAGAAGTCCTGATAGACTTGCAACAAGGCCTGATGATGACAAACCCGGCGCATCCACGGCAGCGCTGCCTTGGTCGAGCCGAACAACCTCAGCCCGCAGCGCTTGACCTTGTCGTTCGCCGCCGAGTTCCGCAATTTGTGATAGCTCTGCCAGGACATGCCGTCCTCATGCATGGCCAGCGGAGCCAAGTGGTTCGCAATCAATTCGAGCGCCTGCGCCCGCCCGAACAACGCCACCCGCTGCACGGATGCCGCCGAGGTCAGCGTGTGGCGGTGACTCCAGAACTCATGCTCCAGCGTTTGCAAAAAATCGATCACCGGCTTCGCGGAAAACGGCCGTGCCAGCGCGAGACGCCGGTATTGCGGCCAGACATTCACCAAGGCTGCTAGTGCGCCGACCCGCCGGTGAGTATGATTCGCCGGGCGCTGGCCATGGGTTTTCCAAGGAATCGCCCGATCCTCTGTCGCTTCAAACCGAGCTCGGTTTTTCCACCACCTGTCCCACAGGCCGCGCAGATAGTCGCGGGTGTCTGCCGGAGCCTGCTCGTGCAAATCCGCGGAAAGGAAGCCGGCGGTCCCGAACAGAATCGCCTCCGCCGCATCGCCTTCCGCCTTGAGCAACGACAGCGGTGTCCGTTGTGCCAGCAAGCGCATGGGAAGCGCGTTTCCCCGGTAACCAAGCGTCTCGGCGGTCGCTTGGAACAACGCCGCATCGCGACCATGGGCGTCGGCGGTCCGCAACCAGCGGGACGCCTTGGTCGCCGCGCGAAATACCGCCGCCTCGCCTAACAACCGCTCGATCGCACCATCGGGCAGTTGTTTCAGCGGCGCGACACAGCGCCCGGGATGGGCGATCGCCACCTCGCGATGGGGCCGGTTCAAGGCGTCTGATAGCTGCATTTCCGAGATAACCACCTGCGGGATCTCGCGGTGATCGACGGTACGGGTGAAAATTCGCCGCGCGTCGGTTAGGAAAACCACGTGCAAGACCACATCCCGGAAAGCGGGATTCACCGCGTGACCGTGCGCCTCCCAGTCCCCAGCCACCGGATCCAACTCCAGCGGGCCGGTGCGCAACTCCCCGTCGATCTCGACCGCCGCCTGGATGAAATCCGGACCCGCCCCGCGGTTCCACTCGCCGAACTGCACGATCCTCACCCTTTTGCCGGTGGTGGTGCGGAAATCCCTGCCGAAAGCCCCGCCAAACCACAAGGCCTGCAACTCCAACTCCGGTGGTAGGCCGCTCGCCGCAGTTTCCGCGAACGCCAGCGGAGGATGCCAGATCGATTCTATCAAAAAACTGTAAGTCATAACAACTCCGGTCCGTTCAAGGGGTTTTCGCCGCAGGCACCTTCGTCGGATCCGCTGGCGGTGGTGGTGGTGGATCGAGGATATCCAGCCAGCCCTTCAGGCCCTCGGACTCCGGCAGCGTGCGGTATAACAGCAGGGCATCCCGCAAGGCACGCACCGCAGCATCCTTGCGTTTCGCCGTGCGCTCGATGGCGATTAGATTGAAATCCTGGCGGAGTTTGTCGTCCATTTCCACATAATGCCCCTGTGCCATGCGGAACCACTGCGCGGCGGACGCCGGGTCGTTCCGTTGGAGGAAATCAAGTCCCACGGCTTCTGCCAGAATCCCGCTCTTCATCCGCTCCGAGGCTTGTTCCAACTGCTTTTGCCGCTCCAGCGGATTGGTTTTCCATTCCAGCGCGGCGGCCCTGAGCGCGCGGAACTCGGTGTCGCCATCCTGCTTCACGCCGCTGCCGTCGAAGTGTTTGAACGGTCGGTAGAGCGGATCTCCTAGCACCACGCCTTGCCACGAGGTCACCGGCATCGCCATCCAACAGGCCTCGCCCCAGGTGAATCCGGCGAGGAGCCGCTGATGGAGGATGCCGAAATCGTGGGTGAGATGGAGATAGGGTTCGTAAACGTTCCCAATCGTCACGGCCGCCCCTTTTTCCAACAACGGGCCACTCCAGTTCTTCGTGCCGTCTGCCAGTTGCTCTGCGCTGAACGAATGCAGGTGCATGGCCACCGCCCCTTTCCGGAACTGGAAGCGGCTGTTCAGGAACGGCCCGCTCACGCTCCAATCATACCAGCCGTAATACAACGACGCCCCGGTCATCGGATAGTTCTTCGGCAGCGTGTCGTCGAAGCGGTCCACCACCGTAGGGATGCCAGCCACGGCATCAGCCTTCACCACCGTTTCCAACCACTCGTCGCCCTGCGGGAATTTGTTGGCGATGTCCACGTATGCCCGGCCCCACAAGCCGGTATTTTCCACCTCCACCGCATCCCGGATCATCCGCTCGCAGGTCGCGAAGGTCGGCGCGTCGATCCTCGCCGTTAGAACGAGGAACGGCATGGCCGCGTCGGGGATCGACTTCTCGCTCTGGTAAAACTTGTTCTGCAGCACCCCGTCCAACGGCACCCCCTCCACGCCGAACATCGCCAACTCCGAATCCACCGACGCCTCGTCGCGACCGACGATCGGATTGGCCGGCGGCGGAGTTCCGGGTTTCGGTGCCTCCCGCGGCACCGGTTGGATCCGTAGCGGCACGCCGCGCATCGTCACCAGCACGCGGATCTTGTTCTCCACCGGCAAGGTCACCCCTGTCCCGTCACGCTGACGCTTCCACCACAACCGATTCTCGAACTCGCGGCGCAGCGGCTTCAAGATCCACTTGTCGTAATCCCCACGCGAAATGTCCGCCGCCACCGGCATGTCCAGCGCGATCAGGTTTTCCACCGGGATCTCCCGCGCCAGCCGATAGATCTCCGCCAGTTTCCGCGATTCCGGCACCGCAGAGTTGTAGAGCACCGCCACCGACTCCGGCGGAATCCCCGCCCTCAGAACCGGCGGAATCCCCGCCAGCAGAAGCAAAATCATCGCCAATGTCCTCATCGCGCGAAGCATGCCCGGATGCCCGGATCATGCAAGACCCGGCGCTGCTCAAAGCGAAATCAGCAACCCGTCCCACGCCGCCCGCACTCCCACCGGCAATTGTCCGTCAAGCGTGTCGTAGTCGAACTCGTGCGTTAGATGCGTCAGCCACGCCTCCCGCGCGCCCGCCTCCTCGATCGCCGCCAGCGCCTCCGCCAGCGTGAAATGCGTCGGGTGGCTCGCCGTCCGCAGCGCGTCGATCACGAACACGTCCACCCCGGCGATCAGCTCCATCGTCGCCGCCGGAATCCGCTTCACGTCCGAAATATAGGCCAGACTCCGCGCTCCCGGAAAATCAAAGCGGAACCCGATCGTCTCCACCGCCGCGTGCTCCACCGGCAACGGCGTGATTCTTAGATCCCCGTAAAAAAACGGCCCCTCGATCAACCGCGCGTCCGGCCTCACATAGCCCTCCACCACCTTCTCCGGCGAAAATGCCCAGCCATACATGTTCTTCAACGTCTCCATGCAACCCTCCGTCGCATGCAGTGGCAGCGGCTCGCGCTTGCGCCAGCAAAACGCCCGCAGCTCGTCGAATCCCGCCACATGATCCAAATGCGCGTGGGTATAGATCACCGCGTCGATCTCCCGCAGATTTTCCCGCAACGCCTGCATCCGCAAATCCGGCCCCGAGTCCACCAGCAACGTTTTGCCCCCCGCCCTGACCACCACCGACGACCGGAACCGCTTGTTCCGCGAGTCCTCCGACGTGCAAACCGCGCAATCGCAACCAATCACTGGCACCCCCACCGAGGTCCCCGTCCCGAGAAATGTTAAGGAAAAATCCGCCACGCGGCGAACTTACACACGCGCCCCGCACCCGGCAACCCCATCCCTAAAGGGAAGGGAACTCTTCCTCCCGTCGCATGGACGAGACGTCCATACCCCCTATCCAGGCTCAATTTGCGGCAAGTGAGATGAAGGATGGGAAGTGCGTAGCGATGACGTGGACGCCGGGTAAAAATCAGGACAATGCCGAGCTGATGGAGATGGCGCGGGGATTTCACACGGCGGAACTCGGCGGTTGATTCCTGTGGAATGGATTCGCATCATCGCGGCGTTCCGCGAAACGCATGCTCACACTTCTCAAAATCCGCAATCTCGCCTTGGTCGATGAACTTGTTTGGGAACTCGGTGCGGGGTTGATCAGCGTCACTGGGGAGACGGGAGCCGGGAAATCGGTGATCGTCGGGGCGCTCAAGCTAGTGCTGGGAGAGCGGGCGGAGAAGTCGCTGATCCGGACCGGTGAGGAAACCTGCTCGGTCGAGGCGGTGTTCGAGCTTAAAGATCCGTTGGAAGTCAACGCGGTCCTCGAAGACGGCGGGCTGGATCCTTGCGACGACACGCAACTCATCATCCGCCGGGTGATTGGGCAGACGGCGAACCGGCAGTTTATCAATGATTCGCCGGTGACGCTCGCGTTGCTGAAGCGGCTCGGCGAGCATCTGGTCGATTTGCACGGACCGCACGATCACCAGTCGTTGCTATCGACGGAGCGGCAGCTTGCGATGCTCGATGCTTACGCCGGGGCGGATTCCGCTGTTGCCAGTTACCGCGATTTCTATCGGTCGTGGCGAACCAAGAGCGCGGAGTTGGAAGAAATCCGCCACGCGGAAAACGCCAGCGAGAAGGAGCTGGATTTGCTGCGCTATCAGTTGCAGGAAATCGACGGCGCGAACCTCAAACCCGAGGATGAGCAGGACTTGGAAGACCGGTGGCGCAGGGCGTCCAACGCGAGCCGCTTGGTCGAAGCCGCCGCCGCCGCGACCGCCGCGCTGAATGGCGATGACGGAATTCTAGAGCGACTAACCGAAGTCCAGCGGTTGGTGCGGGATTTGGAAAAGCTCGATCCATCGATCCGCGAGCGCACGGCCTCGTTGGAAACCGCCTGCCTAGAGCTTCAGGATTTGGAGGGAAATCTAGCTGACTACGCGGACGAGCTCGACATCAACCCCGCTGAAGCCGCCACGCTCGAAGAGCGCGTCAATTTGCTGGAGTCTCTCAAGCGGAAATACGGCCCGTCGCTAACGGACGTACTCGCCCGCCGCGACTCTGCGGCCGCCCGGCTGGACACGATTGAAAACCGTGGTGAAAAACTCGAAACACTGGAGCGCGAATTAGCAGCCTGCCGGAGTTCGTTAGACGCCGGCGGAAAATCCCTGGCCACGCTCCGCCGCAAGGCTGCGCCCAAGCTGGCGAAGGAAATTTCCGGGCAGCTCAAGGATCTCGGGTTCAAGCAATCGTCGTTCGAAGCGCCCCTCAAAACGCTACCGGAACCCGGGCCGCAGGGTTTCGAAGCGGTGGAGTTCCAGTTCGGCCCGAACCCGGGCGAGCCGTTGCTGCCGCTGCGCCAGATCGCGTCATCGGGCGAAATCAGCCGGGTGATGCTCGCCGTCAAATCCGCGCTGGCCAATCAGGATGCCACACCGTTGATGGTCTTCGACGAGATCGACGCCAACGTCGGCGGCGAAGTCGCCAAGGCGGTGGGCCGCAAGATGGCGGCGCTCGGCACGCGCCATCAGGTGGTGGCAATCACCCATTTCCCGCAAGTTGCGGCGATCGCCACGCACCATTTCGTCGTCGAAAAGGAAGTCACTGCGGGCCGCACGCGTTCGCGGCTCTATCCGGTGAGCGGCGAGACGCGGATCCAGGAACTCGTTCGCATGTTAGGTGGCGGTGGCGAACAAGCCCGCGCGATGGCAGCCTCGCTCCTTAACCCGTGAAACCCATTTACCAAGCCATCCCGGAACCGGTCGAGACCACCTCGCAGGAACTCGCCGCGTCGCTTGGCCTGCCGTGGCGCGGACCGGGCTTGCCGCGGTTGGTGATCGGCCGCCGGGAATGGATCGCGCTGCCGGATCTCGGGGTTTGCCCGCTGAACGCGAAAACCGATAGCGGTGCGCACAGTTCCAGCATCCATGCGGAAAACGTGGAGCTTTCGGCGGACGAAACGCGAGTCCGTTTCACCACCACGAACCATTACGCAGAAACGATTTCGTGCGACGCATTGGTCGCCCGGCTCGCGCGGGTGAGGAGTTCGTCAGGGATCGCCCGCAAGCGGATTTTCATCCAGACGACTGCGGTCCTGGCTGGAGGTTTCCGCTGGAGCATTCTCGTGAGTCTGGCGAACCGGTCGGAGATGCGGTGCCCGATGCTGCTAGGCCGGCGTGCGCTTTCCGGTTATTTCCTGATCGAACCGCAGGGTGCTCACCTGCTAGGTCCACGACGGCAGTTGGAGCAATTCGCGGTCAGACCGCCAGTCGCGGATCAAAGCTGAATGGCTTGGGTTTTCCGGGTTTCAAGTCTCGCATGTGTGGATTCAACGGATTGACCAACAAGGATTTCTCTTCGGGAATGACCACGCTCGGTAGCAACAACGACAAGTTCTGATAGTCCCGCAGCCAGCGGGTGCCGAAGATCTGCGCTTGTCGCGACGAGGGTTGCAAACGCCATTCCGTCGGGAGCTTTGACAGCGGCACCTTGTCGATCAATGAATCGGGAACGTCCAATTCGATCACGATCCAGTCGAGCAGCAGCGCCTCGCGGGGAGCATGGACCAGGATTTCCAGCGCCGCGAGAGCCTGGGACTCCGCCAGATAAACCGCCGCGACTCCGGGTGAGTTCCAGCGTCCGCCATAGAGGCGGGCCCCTTCGCCATCCAGCGCCGTGGCGGCCCAATGTTCCTGAACGATCCGATAGAACAGCGGCATGATCAGGAAAATACGCCGTGTTCCAACCGCCCGAGCAGGGCATCCACCTCGCGGGCACCGATCTCGGTATCTGCAAAATCCAGCGGGCACTCGCCGTTGAAGGCGATGGCCGGAGCCACCAACCACGACCGTGCGCCGTCGATCCCGCCGAGCGCGGCGGTGGCGTGCGACATGAGCCGGGCGTAACGGACCAAGCGGTCCGACTCGGCACGATCCAGAGTGCCGTGCTTTTTCCGGCGATGCAGCGTGGCCCGGGACATTCCCAGCCAAGCACCCAGGCGCTCTTCCGTCACCCCCAGCATTTCCTGCATCGTGTGGAATTCGTCAAAAGGCAGCCCGTCACGGACCTTCTCGATCATGTAGGCGGCTTCCGGCTCCCTGACGACTGCGGATTCCGGTGGAATGTGGTCCCAATAGCTGACCGGCTTTTGATTCATGTGAAACAACTAAATCCATCCTCTGAATCATTGCAAGGATTTTCCCAAAAAAACAGCCAACCGTTTGTACGGCTGGCTGTCTGAAGTGACACGGGCATTGCTGCCTGCATCTCATTCACTCAATAGCGGTAGTGATCCGCCTTGTAAGGGCCTTCGGTGGAGACACCGATGTAGTCCGCTTGAGCTGGGGTCAGCTTGGTGAGCTTGACACCAATCTTGGCAAGGTGGAGGCGTGCGACCTCTTCATCGAGATGCTTCGGAAGCACCGTGACCTGGCCGGCCTTGTAAACGTCCTTGTTCTTCCAAAGATCGATCTGAGCGAGCGTTTGGTTGGTGAAGGAATTGGACATCACGAAGCTCGGGTGACCCGTGCCGCAGCCGAGATTCACGAGGCGGCCTTCTGCTAGCATGTAGAGGCTGTTGCCCGTCGGGAACGTGTATTTGTCAACCTGTGGCTTGATGTTGGTTTTCACCACACCCGTTGCGTTGTTGAGCTTGTCAATTTGGATCTCGTTGTCGAAGTGGCCGATGTTACAAACGATCGCCTGGTCCTTCATCTTCTCCATGTGTTCGAGGCGGATGATGTCCTTGTTGCCGGTGGTGGTGACGTAAATATCGCCCCACCCGAGAGTGTCTTCGATAGGAAGAACGCGGAATCCTTCCATCGCGGCTTGGAGCGCGCAAATCGGGTCGATTTCAGTGACGACGACCTGGGCACCGGCACCGCGGAGGGCTTGGGCACAGCCTTTGCCGACATCGCCGTAACCGCAAACCACGCCGACCTTGCCGGAAATCATGACATCGGTGGCACGCTTGATGCCGTCTAGCAGCGACTCGCGGCAACCGTAGAGGTTGTCGAACTTCGACTTGGTGACCGAGTCGTTCACGTTGATCGCGGGGATCAACAGCGTGCCAGCCTTGGCCATTTGATAGAGACGGTGGACGCCGGTGGTGGTTTCTTCGGAAACGCCCTTCCACTCCTTGACGATCTCGTGGAAAATGCCGGGTTGCTTGACCTTGATGTCCTTGAGCAGATCCTTGATGACGCTTTCCTCTTGGCTCTCGGACTCGGAGTTGATCCAGTCGGAGCCGTTCTCCATTTCGAAGCCCTTGTGGATGAGGAGGGTCGCGTCGCCACCGTCATCGACGATGAGCTGCGGGCCGAGGCCTTGTGGATTCACAAGAGCCTTCCAGGTGCACCACCAATACTCCTCAAGCGATTCGCCCTTCCAGGCAAACACCGGGATTTCACGCGCGGCGATCGCTGCGGCGGCGTGGTCCTGGGTGGAAAAGATATTGCAAGAAACCCAGCGCACTTCGGCACCGAGATCCACAAGCGTCTCGATGAGAACCGCCGTCTGGATGGTCATGTGGAGCGAACCCATGACGCGCACGCCTTGGAGAGGTTTCTCCTTGCCGTATTTCTCGCGGGTGGACATCAGGCCGGGCATTTCGTGCTCGGCGATTTCAATTTCCTTGCGACCGAAATCGGCGAGGCCCATGTCTCTTACTTTGTAGTCTGTGAAGCTCATATAGGTTGTTAGTTCGTTTTTCTAGATGTTGAGATGGAGATGCAAGACTTGAAGACTCAAGACGCAAGAAGGAGAGTTGGAAGAAAAGAGACAGGAGCGAGTTGATGATTCCGCCCCCGCCGATCCCGTTTGCGGAGACCCTCGATTATCGAGGAGATTTCCCTAGCTTCCTGAATCAGCGGAGTGGCTTCTTCCGACGGGAAGACACCTGCACGAATTCCGATGTAAAGTTGGGTTCGGAGTTCGCCTGCGGTGCCTTTTGCGATGGCAAGAAACCTGCGAAACTCCCTGTCGCTCTCACGCTCGGCGATGTTGGAAGGAACCGAGATGCAACAACGCGCCATCTGATCTCTCAATGCGTAGAGCTTGATGCCATCCACCAATTCAAGGATAGAAACCGCCAAGCGTGAACTACGCTTCCAAACTTCCAGTTCCTCGAATTGATGCAATGACATCTTAAGTCTTACGTCTTGTTGTCTTACGTCTTAGGCGATCAACCGATCGCCTTCTGGAGAGCGGCCACCTTGTCGGTCGCTTCCCAGGTGAGGTCGGCATCGTCTTTTCCAAAGTGACCGTAGTTGGTGGACTTCGAATAGATGGGGCGGAGAAGGTTGAGTTGTTTGACGATGTCGGCGGGTTTGAAGGAGAAGACCTTCAGGATGGCGGCGAGGATCGTGTCGTCAGGCTTGGTGCCGGTGCCGAAGCTATCGACATGCACGCTAACAGGCAGCGGGTGGCCGATGGCGTAGGCGAACTGAACTTCGCAGCGGGTGGCGAGTCCGGCAGCCACGACGTTTTTCGCAACCCAACGGCCCATGTAGGCGGCGGAGCGGTCAACCTTCGACGGGTCCTTGCCGGAGAATGCTCCGCCGCCGTGACGACCGGTCCCGCCGTAGGTATTGACGATGATCTTGCGGCCTGTTAGGCCGGAATCTCCTTGAGGGCCACCGACGACGAATTTGCCGGTCGGGTTGATGAGATACTCGGTGTCCTTGGTGAGCATGTTTTTCGGCAACACCTTCTTGATGATTTGCTCGATGCAGAATTTTTCGATCTCGGCGTGCTCCACATCGGCGGCGTGCTGGGTGGAAATGACCACGTTCACGATGCGCGTGGGAACGCCATCGACGTATTCGACCGAGACCTGCGACTTTGCGTCCGGGCGAAGCCATTTCACTTTGCCAAGCTTGCGGACCCGGGTGAGTTCGCGCCCGAGGCGGTGGGCGAACATGATCGGCGCGGGCATCAACTCGGGCGTCTCGTTGCAGGCGTAGCCAAACATGATTCCCTGGTCGCCGGCACCTTGCTCGGCGTGTTTTTTGCCGTGCGCTTTTTTCGCGTCCACGCCTTGGGCGATGTCCGGCGATTGGGTGGTGAGGTAGTTATTAATGAAGAGTGAGTCGGCGTGGAAGACGTCATCGCCGTTCACATAGCCGATGCCACGGACGGCGTCGCGGATGACCTTCTCGATGTTGATCACGGAACCGATCGGCTTCTGGCCGATTTTCGGGATCGTGATTTCACCGCCGACCACCACCACGTTGCTCTTCACGAACGTTTCGCAAGCGACCCGGCTTTTCGGATCGATCGCCAAACAGGCGTCGAGAATGGCGTCCGAGATCGTGTCGGCAACTTTGTCCGGGTGGCCTTCGCCAACCGATTCCGAGGAAAAAATGTAGGTGCTCATGTGCTTTTTAATTTTCGTATCGTCAAATCGTGATGCGTTGATGTAACATCCCGACCATGCCGTCAATGCTGAAATCACTGAAGCTCATTTCCGACCCCACCCGGCTGCGGATTTTGATGCTGGTTGAGAACGAAGCGCTCTCCGTGGCGGAGCTGCAGGAGGTGCTGGGCATGGGCCAAAGCCGGATCTCGACCCAGCTCTCCCAACTCAAAATGGAAGGCTTGGTCAGCGATGCACGCAGCGGCAAAAACAACATTTACACCTGCACTGGCGACCCGGATCTGATGGAAGTCGCACGATCTGCGGCGGCCGAGGTGGCGGAAGTGGCGGACGACACCGCCGCTCTCCGACATTTGCTACGCAAAAGAAAGGACAGTTCGCGGGCCTATTTCGACGAACTCGCGGGTCGCTTCGGCAAGGATTACGTTCCGGGGCGTTCGTGGAAAGCCTTGGCCGAGGCGCTCATCAAAGTCCTCAACTACAAGGTCGTGGCAGATCTCGGGGCCGGAGAAGGCACACTCGCCCAACTGCTCGCCCAGCGGGCGGAGAAAGTCATCGCGGTGGATCTCTCGCCGAAAATGGTCGAATTCGGCCAAAACCTAGCCGCACAAAACGGCCTCGCCAATTTGGAATACCGCATCGGCGACATCGAGGACCCGCCCATTGAAAACAACAGCCTCGATCTCGCGGTTCTCAGCCAAGCCCTCCACCACGCCGAGCGTCCGCAACGCGCACTCGACGCCGCCTTCCGCATCTTGAAGCCCGGCGGACGATTGATCGTTCTGGATCTCCTGCAACACCACTTCGAGGAGGCACGCGAACTTTATGCCGACCGTTGGCTCGGATTTTCCGAAAGCGATCTCGCCGCGATGTTGGAAAAAGCGGGGTTTGCCGAAATCGAGACGGTCGTCGCCGACCGGGAGACTGCGGCCCCGAAATTTCAGACGCTTCTCGGCATCGGCGTCCGCAAAGCCTGAGGCATCCTTGCCAAGAGGGTCGCCGCGTGAGAGTGGAGGCCATGCGATTTCTGATTGGCTTGCTCGTTGCGCTTCCGCTCATCGGTTGTTTTCCAGTGAAACCGGTGCAACACGCCACCACGGCGAGGGCGGTTGCCCCCGTCGTCGAAACTCCTGAAATCGAATCCGCCGTTCCTGCGGTTCCGGTGAATCCCCCCCGGGTGACTGTTCGGGAAATCTCCGGCATTGATTTTGAAGGCGTCGCCTTCGATTCACGGGGCCATCACCTGGTCGTCGTGGATCAGCCCGCCGGTCCCGGCAGCCGCTATGCGGATTCAGAAACTGCGGCGCGCTCACTCGGAGGATTTGCCGCCGTGAACGCGGGCTTTTTCACCCCGGAGGGCGCACCGCTCGGCCTAGTGGTCTCGTCGGGGAAAATGGCCGGCTCATGGAACACCGCCTCATCGCTTGGCAGCGGCGCGTGGTCTGAAAACCTGGCAGGAGTCATGGCCATCACCCGTCGGGAAAAACTCGGTCGCGCCGGGGCCGCCGTCATGCGCGAACTCATCCAAGCCGGTCCGCTGCTGGTTGAAAGCAGCCGGACCATCAACGGCCTCGAACCCTCGAAATCCAGCGCCCGCACGGTGATCTTGTGGGACGGGGGCACGCGTTGGTGGATCGGCTGTGGCTCGCCCTGCACTTTGGCCGCCCTGGGCCAGGCTCTCGCCACCGGTTCACCCGCCGGTTGGCCAGTCCGCGAGGCTCTCAATCTCGATGGCGGCAGGTCTTCCGACCTCTGGATTTCCAATGCCGCCACCGGTGGTCCCGTCCTCAGGCGTCTGCCATGGAACCGCCCGGTCCGGAATTTCCTCGTGCTTGTCGCCCGATGATGGTTTCGGTTCCAAACAAGCGGTGGACAGCCAATTTTCCAGTGATAGTGTCCGCCACCCTTTTTCCGTAAGAAAACCATGTCCCGGGCGAGCCTCTTACATACCCTTGTTGCTACCTGCGGGCTTGTCTCTTGCGCGACTGTCAGCAAAATCGGCGAAGGATCGATGGCGTTCGTTCAAAAAACGTCCGAGGCCACCACCACCAAGGTCGCACAGCTTGCGGAAATCGTTCACCCGGCTGGAGTCAAAGTCGTCGAGGTTCGCGAAAAGGATCTCAAGCAACTTCCAACCGGACAAGAGCGTGCGCTGGCCTTTCAAAACACCCGCAAGCGAGGCTTCTGGTTTTTCGGGGGTTCTGTGGATTTCAAGGAACCCACCCTGCCCGAACCCGGCGGTGAAATGGACGGCAGCCTGCTTCCCCCCAAAACTCCATGAGCCGGAGAATCCGCCAACCCATTCATTCCCGCCTTGATGCGCGGGTGCTGATGAGAATGATGCCCCACATGTCACGGTTGTTTTTTGCCCGCCTCGTCGCCCTCCTATTCACAGGAGCGCTGGTCACCTCATGCGGTGGCAGTCCCCCGCCACGCCCGCAACCTCAGCCCGGGCCAGCGGCCGCGAATAACCAACCGGTCCGGGTCGCGGCCATTCCACCTACCGCGCCTCCTCCCGTCGTCGGCGAGAGCGCTATCGTCATCGACGTCGTCAGCGGCCGCGTCCTCTATGCGAAAAACGCCGACGCTCCCCGGGCCGTCGCCAGCACCCAGAAAATTATCACCGCCCTTTGCGTGCTCGACGCAGGCAACATCGACAAGCCTGTGACCATCGAAGCCTCCGATGAAAACTGCGAACCCACCCGGCTCGGAGTCAAGCCCGGCGAAATCTATCCGCGCCGCGAGCTGCTCAAAGTGCTGATGGTGAAAAGCGCCAACGACATCGCCCGCGCCCTTGCCCGTGATGTCGGGTCCAGCCAGGAAGGCTTTGCCGCATTGATGAATCAAAAAGCCTCCTCGCTCGGCATGAGAAACTCGAATTTCATCAACCCGAACGGACTCCCGATGGCCGGCCAATACTCGACCGCGCGCGACATGGCCATCGCCGCCCGCGCCGCTTACCACAGCCCGCTGATCCGCTCCTTCACCGCCACCAAGGCGTTTGATTTCCGTTTCAACGACGGCCACATCCGAGCCATTGAAAACACCAACCATCTCCTCAAAACCGTCCCCTACTGCGACGGCCTCAAGACCGGCACCACCAACGCCGCCGGCCGCTGCCTCGTCGCCAGCGGTTCGCTCAACGGCCGCTCCGTGATCGTCGTGGTCTTGAAGTCCACCACACCTAACATCTGGAAGGACTCCGCCAAGTTGCTCGCCTGGGCACTCGAACGCCCGGCTTCGGGATCCTAACCAACATGCCCGGCCCAGCCGACTCTCTCCGCAGACTCGCCGCCGAGGGATTGCTGCGCGGACTCCGGCCGCTCGATTCCCCCGCCGGCGTCCAGGTCGTTAGAGACGGCCGCGTGTTGTGGAACTTCGCTTCCAATGACTACCTCGGACTCGCCCGGCATCCGCAAATCGAAGCCGCGCTGATCGAGGGCGTGCAACGTTTCGGCGCGGGTTCCACCGCATCCCGGCTGGTTTGCGGCAGCTTGCCACCGCACCGGATGTTAGAGGAAGCGCTCGCCGCAGCGAAACAAACCGAAGCCGCGCTCACCTTCTCGTCCGGGTTCGCCACTGCCCTCGGCGTCATCCCAGCCATCGTCGGAAAAGCCGATTTCGTGTTCCTCGACAAGCTTTCCCACGCCTGCCTCGTCGATGCCGCCCGCCTCTCCGGTGCCACCCTCCGCGTCTTCCCTCACAACGATCTCGGGAAACTCGAACGCTTGTTAGTTTCCACCCGCGCGAAAGCCCCGTCCGCCCGCATCCTCGTCGCCACCGAATCCGTCTTCAGCATGGATGGCGACATCTGCCCGCTGCGCAAAATCGTCGAGCTAACGGAAGTCCACGCTGCCCTGCTCATTCTCGATGAAGCGCACGGCTTCGGCGTCCTTGGCGAGCACGGCATGGGCCTCGCCGAGCAGGAGAATCTCCAACAGCGCGTGACCTTCCAAATGGGCACCCTCAGCAAAGCCGCTGGCCTCTCCGGCGGCTACCTCGCCGCCTCGCGGGATTGGATCGACCTCCTCACCAACCGCGCGCGCAGTTTCATCTACTCGACAGCCCCACCACCGGCGCTCGCCCACGCCGCCATCGCATCCCTGGCTCTCATCCGCTCGGCGGAAGGCAAAGCCCTGCGCGCGAAACTCCAGCAAAACATCGCCCGCTTGTCAGACGGTCGCACGCCGATCATCCCCCGGGTGTTAGGCTCCAACGAGGCCGCCCTTGCCGCGTCCTCGGCGCTTGAACAGGCCGGCTTCCTCGTCCCTGCCATCCGTTATCCCACGGTTCCGAGGGGCACCGCCCGTCTGCGTGTCAGCGTCTCCGCCGCCCACTCCATCGAAACGATCGACGCAATGGCTGCACGAGAACCAGCGCGAGCAACGAGTGGATCGCCACCAGCCTGGTGATGGGCACCTGGGATCGGCAAGCCGGATGCGTTCTGCTGGGCGCTCCGACAAGGATCTGGCATTGAAACGGGACGCGCTAACCCGAATCCCCTTCTCCAACGAGAAATCCACCCAATGAACTACCTTGATGTCAATCTGCGAGGACTGCTACCATTCACATCTATCAATGCTCGGTTACCGGGACTATGCCCATGAAGGTAGCGCACGAGCGTGCGGTAACTGAGGTCGATTTGCTTTTCCTCGCGCAGCCAGCCGCAAAGTTTCACGACGGTCCAATGGGTTTGACCTGCTAGGGAAGGATCGTCGACAAGGGGAAGGATGTCGGCCTTGATACTGGCCGCATCGAGCTTGCGTGGGCGACCGGGGTGAGGGCGGTAGGTCAGTCCGTCGGGCTCCTTGAGCGTTAAAGCGAGAGATCCAGAGTCGGAACATCCGCTCGCAGACGCGGCTATTGCGAAGCACGACGTCGTAACTCGCCCCGACTAACAATAAATGGCTCGCATTGAGGCGTCGGAACACCTTGTTGTCAGAGCCACAATCCATCGCGACTTCAAGCTCTTCGAGCGTGCAAGTATCGGGATTAGGGAGGCGGGCGAAGTGCAAGGCGGTTTGGCCTTTGCACTCGTCCTTGTTCTGTTTCCGCAGGGCGGCGGCGAGATCCTTGTCGTCGCCGAGGATGCCGACTTTGTCGCGCAGGGTTTTGACTTCGCACATTGGTGTCCCTGCCAGGGTTCGGCGGGGCGAAAGAAGCCCGCCGCTCCTTCGTCACGGAGTTTTTTACAGGATCGCTTGACGGTGACGAGCGGCACGCCGAAGGCCCGCGAAATCTCGCCCTGCGAGGCGTTGCCATTGGAGATGAGTTGGCTGGTGAAGAAACGAAACGAAGCGAAGCGATGTCATCCACGGGATGACTGAAAACGGGCAGGTGGCCGTTGAAGTAGTAAACGCTGCCATCGCGCTGTTCGAAGGCGAGTTCTGAGGTGATGGAGGTGCAACTCGTCGGGAAGATCGGTAGCTGGATTTGCGGCATGGCCGCAGGGTAAATGAGTCGCCGGAAGAACACCAGTCGGGTTCATTGGCTTTCCCGAGTAGGTGCCATTTTGCCGGTAGGGGTCAGGATGTCTGAGCCTTATGCTTTGTGCCTTACGCTTTGGGCAAGAAAACCGCGTGGGGACCTGGGATAAGGGCACAGAAGCGGCACCAGCCTTTTTTTCTGATGGGATTTCCGCTAGGTCCGGAAGTCGCTAAAACCCTTATAGAATATGGCGGAGAGGGTGGGATTTGAACCCACGGTAGCTGTTACACTACGTCTGATTTCGAAACTGACATTGAAGTCACAACCAATTGACCCTTAGATATAAAAAATGAACGATATGACGGATAATACGCATACAACAGTGTTTTAAGGTAGATACGGTAGAATCTCGGCTGGATAGTAGCTGGCAAGAGGATAATCAACACAGAAGCCTGAATCACAAGGAGCCGCTAAATACCCGCGATGGCAAAGCTAGTCAAGTCCCCCTCGAAGAAAGGCGGCAAAAGTCGGCGACTTCGCGTGCCTCTGAAACTTTCTCTTACTCGAAAATGGCCTTGATCTCGGGACCCTTTCCCGGTTGCGTTACCCTCGATCGGCGTGTCCACCGCCGCCGCCTGCGGCACAATAGCCCGGCACTTAGAAGCAAGCCGCAAGTGTGCTGGTCGACTCGGGGACCGCGCTCCAGGTAAGGGTGGACGAACTGTTGAAGTTGAAATGACCAGAACTGACGGTCACCGGTGGATATGAACGTTGACAGGTAAGTACTGGCAGCCGCTGGTCCCGCCCACCACCGAACACGGGGGTGTTGCGCCCGGAGTTTGGTGCATTGGGCCAACGGGGTTATCCATTTTTTTTTGGGGGGGGGCGGCACGGGATAATCCGCACCGCGGCACCGAGGCCGCAGCCCCCTTGGCTACGACCGCCGCTTCGGTTGCCCTCCGGCAGAGCCGTATCCTAGGGACGATGCTCACTCTCGATTCAAGCCCGCCCAACACTAGTCGCTTCGACCGGAATTCCCATAAATCCAGTTTTGAACCGTCTCTGTCTAGTTTTGTTCCGGCGCCGAAACCCATTGGCAATTAAACATGAAAAATTACGAATGTGACGGATAATACGCATGTGACAGACTTTTACGGTAAGTAAGGTCACTTTTTGACTGGTAATGGCTTGCAATGGGTGATATTCAAGTGATCAGTTCGATTCACACCTAACTCAAATACAAGCGATGGCAAAACCAGTCAGACTCACCCCAAAAAAAGACGGCAATAGCTGGCGACTTAGCGTGCCTCCGAAACTTTCCCTCACAGGCAAGCGGCAGAATCTACTTTATCGAACTCAGGCGCTGGCACTTGCGGCCGCTAAGGATTTGAAGGCAAAACGCGAAGACTTTGGAAATCAGGCCCGCGCCATCGGTCCGAGTCTTGCTGAGAGGGCGACTGCTGCCGAGAGCCTTCTCAGGCCTTACGGAATCGATGTGCTCGAAGCTGCCCGGATCGTTGCAACCATGAGGGAGAAGGAAGCAGCATCGAAGCTGCTTAAAGAAGCTGCCGCTGCATGGTTGTTGGCATGTGATGGCCTGAGGCCAAGGACCGTCAAAAATTACAAATTGACCGTTGGTAAGCTCGTGACTGCGCTAGGAGATCGTCTGTTGGCGACAATTTCCGCGAAAGAATTGCAAGACGTTGTTGCGCCGGCCGGATGCGTCGTGTCCACGGCCGCAGAACGAACACGAAATACCAAAGTTCTTTGGCGCTGGTGCGCCAAAAAGGGGTGGTGCTTGGCCGAAACATTCGCCCAGGTGGAGATGCCGAAGATAAACGGGGAATCGAATGAAATTCAAATCCTGTCGACCGAACTGGTCGAGCGGTTGCTGCGGACGGCCGAAAATCATTTTCCACAAGCCGTGGCGAGCTACGCTTTGCAATTGTTTGCAGGTATTCGTGTTGAAGAACTCGAACGCATGGATGCTGAACTGGTTACGGACGATGGTATCGAACTCCCAGGCCGCGTGACAAAAATGGGCCGTCGTCGTCACATAACCCCCAACGACACACTTGCAGCTTGGTTGAAGAGGTATCCGTTTACCCCATGCGCGAACTGGATTGAGACATCGGCAGCTTGTCGGCGGATTGCTGGTTGGAATGTTGCTTCGGTGATTCTCAAAAACCGCTTGATCGCAGGTAAGATGGACCCGTTGCCGAAACCTTCTCTTGGTCGTTGGCCTCAAAACGCAATGCGTCACTCCCACGCCAGCTACGCAGTGGCATCAGGTGTCCCGATCGATTCACTACTTTTTGAATTTGGGCACACCAGTAATACTGCCACGCTGCGGAAGCATTATGTCGGAAGAGCCAGCAAGAAGCAGGCTGCTGAGTTTTTCGAAATTCTACCTAAGCTGGTAGGCGTTGACCAAAAGTTGGTCATCGCATGAATTCAGAAATCGTAGCAACTACCCCGGATTTAAAACGCTTCACATTGAAACAGAAAAATATGAGTAGGAAGATCCCAGATCCGGACAACAACGATTTGATAGTCACACGGAACAAAGCGGCGCTCATGGTGGCCTTGAAAAACCTGATGGTGTTAGGTAACATGGGAAATACTGATGCCGTGAGTCTGATTGTGGAGAATGGACTGCTGTGCGCCAAGTTTTTGGAGGAGTCCGCGAAATTGCCTCACATCTCGCGCAAACGGCAGGCCGTTGAGCATGAGGCGCGCCTCGCGATGGAGTGGCCGATTGTCTGTCCGGCATTTGTGGAACTCAGGAAGGCATCGATGGAGGGAGGGGTGCCTCCAATGCTGGGAGAGGGGCAGAGAGTCCGCGTTAACAAGAAAACGCCGACCACAAAAGCCAGCCGCAAATTTCATTGGAATAGCAGAACCGGCTTCGCATTCAGCTACTATCAACGTTTGCTGGAGGCGTATGAATGGACTCGGCGATATTCATCACCAGGCGAATTTTATACTCGAGAATTAAAAAAACGGGCCGCTTTCCGGATAATTTCAGCTTTGCAGGGTCACACCTCGAAAAAATTGGGAAGCGTGTGGATAAAGGATGAGGCGACGGTTGTGAGCGTCATGGGGGAGAACTGGATAAAACTGTGGCCAGAAATTTCAGTTTTGCCGGAATTTGGTTCTGCTACGGTAGTCGAATGGACGAATGCGGGAGTAATGCTTGCAAATGCCGACTGTGGGGGAAGTTGGTCTGGCGGAAACTGGCCTCAAAAATTGGCAGGTGATGCCGTTGCTAGAATCACGGAGGAAGGAGTGGATAATGAGTATGCCTATAAAGAGGCTGTTTTTCTATGGATCAAGGCCGGGCTGAAATCATTGACGAAGAGGCTTCAAGAATGAGTTTTTGGCGAATCCGTAATATCCACCGAGGTGTCAAGAGGTGGTTGATTGCCATGGTGGATCCGGCTTCACATGTAGCCTCTCAATCGGCGAGCACTAGCCGGGCTGGGACACAGAAAGCATGCATACCTAGTTGGTGATTCGAAGTTCATGAAGAAAACATACTGGTTCACCTCATTGTTGGTCTTTCGGCTCAATCAGATCCGGCCGGCGAGGTAACTAACGAGCGCACCGCGATATTCCTCCGGCAGCTCGTGGAGTATTTCGAGCAGCCTGGATGGAGCGATCGTGAGTCCCAAATGGTGCCAAAGGGCAAGGAAAAGCTTGCTAAAGTCACGATCATGATAGCGCAGCCACTCCTCGGGATGGTGGGTGATCGAATTTAAGATCTCCTCTGCCAATGCAGTTTCAGAAATTCCCTGATAGATCAGGCTGTAATATGGATAAGCCACCGAAAGAACGGCCGCCTGCCTTGCCGGTGGCATCGAGTGGCGGCAAACGAAAGCCGTGTAAGGGGCCATCTTGGCGACACGCCGGAGTTGATCTTCTGTCAGCCGCTCCGCCGCATGAATGATCATCTCGGCAGGGTGCCGCGCTTCGGCCTTTTTGATTTGAGCGGGTGAAAGCTCGTCGAATGCGTACATTACCCCGCCTTGCAGGCTTCGGCGGATACATGACCGGAGTTGCTTTCGTGTTAGTCGGGTTTTGAAGTTGGCTAGCGTCAGTGAAGTCAGGTGCATTTAGTTTTCCTCAAGCACCTCAA
>JANMJJ010000202.1:0-1577 GCA_031371325.1 Akkermansiaceae bacterium
GCGTGAACGTGGCCTAACTTCCTATCATTCGAGCAGAGCCAATCGCCCGCCGGAACGACGGGAAATGGTGACTCAAATTGGCTCATGGACTATTTCTTCCAAGGTTTCGACGGCATCCCCTGGAACACGCTCCCCGGCGGCGCGAAGAGCATCGAGAGTGGGCGGTTGTGATGCGAGAAGTCCGTTGAGACAGGTGTGGTGGGCTTCTTCGAGATCAGTTTGGCTGTCGAGCAGGGCGCGGAGGCCCGCTCCAACCCGGAGGGCGAGCGACTGCCATTCGTTTGGAAAACAGGTTTCGAGGGCTTTCTTCCACGATGATGCCTAGGGACGGTAGTCGTCGAGGTCCGCCAAGGTGGCGATGGCGAGAACCCGGCCGAGGTCCTTGTTGCTCCGCTTGATTGCGCGGTCGGCGAACAGGCCGCTCATGCGGTCCGGTTTGATTTCGGGATGTTCCAAGAGATTTGCCAGCGCCATCATTTCAGGGCGGGCATACCGGATGCCGAGATCTCCGACGGGTAGCGCGTCGAAAGCGGTGATGGAGATGAAGCGAAAAGTCGGCAGGCCGAAGTGGCCCTCATCCAGCGGTAGCCGGGTCCACTTGCGGCCCTCGTCTGCGGTGGATTCGGGAACCGTGAGGAGTTCTAGGAACCAGGCTTGTTCGGAATCGGGATCGACACCCGGAGGATACAGACGGACGGCGGGGAGGTGCTCCACGGGAGTTGAAGCATTTCCCGGCTGCTGATGCTCGCCGGCCATTCGCTGTTGCCAGCCTTCATCGAGGAGCTGGCGGGCGATGGTTTGACCCGCACCGACGGCGGCATGAAACGGAGAAAGTACGCAATCCACGTCCTTCGTGCGGACGGCTTTGGAGGGATCGTTTTTAAAGAAATGATAACCGGCGGCCAGACTGCCGATCACGACGATATTCCCCCGACAGGTCGCAGGCACGGCGGCAGCAACTTCTGCCAGGACTTTGGAAGGAGAGATCTAGCTCATGGCTTCGTGCGGGGGCTGAGTTTTTCCAGAAACTC
Organism: Akkermansiaceae bacterium; assembly: GCA_031371325.1. Taxonomy (GTDB): domain Bacteria; phylum Verrucomicrobiota; class Verrucomicrobiia; order Verrucomicrobiales; family Akkermansiaceae; genus Luteolibacter. The sequence goes on from JANMJJ010000202.1 coordinate 1,032, forward strand.
CATGGCCTGCTGCTCTAAGTGCGCTTCGTGGAGATCGATGAGACATTCGACCTCGTCGGCGTAGCGGTCGCCCTTGCCATCCTTTTCGAAGAAGGTGATAGGTCGATAAAGCGTATGGACAACGACCTGAGCAGGTTCACCACGCTCGGCAGGCTTGAGTGCGGGATCGAGTCGCCGCAAGAGATCCTTTCCGTTTTCCATGCGATTGGAGCGCAGCACGAGATCAAGCCGAGGCGTCCCAACCAGATCAAGACCCGGGAAATAATGACGAGCTCCCAGAATACCACTAATACCAACGTCACTGCGCTCCTGCTCGCGGAGGCGATTCAGCAAGGCTTCCAGCGAACGGGGACGTCCCGAACGGTCCGCATAGCAATAGGAGGAGCGGACATTTTCCGACTGGGCGACGAGCTTGAGCCAAGCATCGCGGGGGTTAAGTTGCGACTTTGAGTTAAAAGTCGCAAGTCGAAATTAAAGTCGCGCTTTTAATGGAAGGTGGGTCAGAATCCGCTGATCGATTTAACACCAAAGATGCAACCACGACGC
>JANMJJ010000139.1:0-5262 GCA_031371325.1 Akkermansiaceae bacterium
GGAGTGTTAGGGTCTCGGTGGTGCGGCTGCCGTTGAGATTGGTGGTGAGCGGCAGGGTGGTGGTGCCGCGCGAATCGGCGGCGCGGAGGATTTCCAGATCGAGCAACATCTCGTCGCCGGAACGGCGCGAGCCAAGGACGCGGATGGCGGTGTTAGGCGCAGCAGGACCGGTGATGGAGAGCACCCGGATGGCCGGTTTCTGCGGCAACGTGGCGAGGGCTGTGCGGGCGGCGGACCAACGTTCGTCGTCGGGCCGCCAGTTGGAAGTTTGGAGGTCGGACGCGAGCCAAATCTCGGAGCGGCCAGTGGTGTCTGCTAGAAACTCGGCAGCGCGGGCGAGCAAGGTGGGGAAATCGGCAGCGGTGTCAGTCGGGCCAGTGGAGGAAATCTCGGCGAGGATGTCCGGCGAAGGGATTTCCTGAGGTTTGTTGCTGGCGCTGTCGATGAGCACGAGGCGCGCGCCACCGAGGCTGGCCATCGCGTCGCGGACTTTTTCGATGACGATCTTCCGTCGTGGATTCAGGCCGTCGCCGGGCTTGGTTTCCATCGACGCCGAACGGTCTAGCAGCAGAACCACGGTATCGATCGAGCCGCCGCCCCAGCCGATCAGGCCGGAGACGATTGGCCGCGCGGCGGCGAAGGCGAGCGCGGCGATGGCAAGTGCCCGGCACGTTAGGATAAGGATGTGGCGGAGCTTTTTCTTGCCCCGCGACTCGCGTGTCGCCTTGAGCAGAAACTGCATCGCCGCCCACTGGATCGTCTTGTGGCGGCGGCGGTTGAGGAGATGGATTGCTACCGGGACTGCGGCGGCAAGCAGACCCCATAAGAGCAGTGGATTGAGGAAAAGCATGGTTGACTGGATTTACCGCGAGGCTGCTAGGGGAAGGTCTCCTCGCCGACGTGGCGGGAAAAGGCCATGGACTCGTGGAGGATGCGGGCGATTTCAAGACGGTCCCCTCTCACCCGATAAAAAATAAAGTGCTTGGCGACTCGGAATGCCCGGCAGCCATCGGCCAGATCGTCTCTGGTTTTGCTGCCGGGGAGGAGTGGGTTGTTCATGATGCAGGTTCTCGCGATAGTAAGGCGCTGAAGGTAAGCAGCTCCTTGTTCCATGCCCCAAGTTTTAAGGGTGTCGCGAAGGATTTTGGCAAGGTCACACTCTGCGAAGTTTGATAGCCGGTAGCTGCGCACGGAATCAGTTTTGTTTGAACTCCGACATCACCTCGGCAGCGATTTGCTCGAAGGTTTTTTCTGAAAACTCGCCCCGGTCCAATTGATCGAAACCGAGTTGGACTTCGCGTTTCAATTGTTCGAATTTGATCTTGGTGAGTGAGTCGTAGTCCTCCTTGGAGGTGAGAACGAAGGTGGGACGACCGTGTTTGGTGATGGAAACGGGACCGGTGAGGGCGCTGTCGAGGACTTGGCCGAGCTGTTGTTTGGCGATGTTGGCGGTGACGGTTTTCATGGCTTTGATTTCGTCTAAAATGGATGAAACGGATGAAAATACAAGGTCAGTGTTTCGACTTAGGCAGCCGTGCGGTGAGGAATTCGCGGAGTAACGGCTCCAGTGGCGTGTCGGTGGTGATGAGCTGGTAGTCGGCGGCGGCGTCGTGGCATTTGGCGCGGACGGCGATGAGGAAATCGCGGAGTGCGGCTTTGTATTCGTCGGCGATTAGATTTGGCTCGGCGACGATGGAGGTGCCGTCTTCGAGATCGACAAAGCGATGCGGGCGGTCGAACTCGAAGCCGATTTCAAGCGGGTCCATCAGGTGGAAGACCGAGATGTCGTGCTTGCGGTAGCGGAGGTGCTGGAGCGCGTCACCCAACGCGACCGGGTCGGTGAACAGATCCGATAGAATGACTACGAACGCGCGCTGGCCAATTTTTTCCGCGATGGTGTGAAGCGCGGGGATCAGGCCCGTTTCGCCGGACGGTTGGACTTTGCCGAGGGTGGAGAAGAAGCGCTCCAAGTGCGCGGCGCGGCGACTGGGCGGGACTTCGAGGTGGAGCTTGTCGGTGCAAATGGAAAGACCGGCGGCGTCGCCTTGGTTGACTAACAAGTAGGCAAGCGACGCGGCGATCCGGCGGGCGACTTGGATCTTAGCCTCGCCATTTCCCGCGAAATTCATCGAGCCGGATGCATCGACGACGAAGTAGGCGCGGAGGTTGGTGTCGGCCTCGAATTCCTTGATGTAAAATCGGTCCGAGCGGGCGAAGGCTTTCCAATCTAACCGCCGCGTGTCATCGCCGGGGACGTATTTTCGGTACTCGGCAAATTCGACCGACGAGCCACGGTGCGGAGAGCGGTGTTTGCCCGCGACATTTCCTAACATCGGCGCCCGCGACTCGATGGGTAGCGAGGCGAGGTGGGAGAGCAGGGTGTTGTCGATGAAGGAATGGGACATTTCAGGGAGAAAGTGGGATGAGAAGCGGCAAATCAGGGAACCATCTGCGCAAATAGCCGTGATCGAGTGTCGCCAGCCGATTTGCCTGCACTTGGGCGTGTGCGGCGATGAGGAAGTCCGGGACGAGGTGCTCGCGTGGTCCACCTGCCTGGCGGTAGTTTTTGAAAGTGGAACCCGCCAGATGAGCGGCATCAGGTGAAATCGGATCAAACACGATATCGAGACGGCCCAAATAGTCCTTGAGTTTGGAGGCGTCCGGGGATGACGGGGCCAACTCGGCAAAGGCCACCGAGCTGATCACGAGTGGTCCTTCGGCTGCCGCGTTGATCAAGGTTTGCAGAACGAGATCATGCCCGCGTTCCTGATTCACAATTGCCCATATCAGGGACGAGTCGAGGGCGGTGATCACGAGGCTTGTGGATCGTTTTCTGAATTTCCGCCTCTCAAATCATTGAGGATCTGCCTGCTCGAAGCGTTTCCCCATGGATGGCCCGCTAGGTTTTCCTTCGCAACCGCTCCCCACTCGATAAAGGTCTTCTCCCACTGACTGCGGTTAACAACCCGGCGGGCGGTGAGGATGGGGGCGTTCTCATCGAACTCCAGTTGATCGCCGGCTTTGAGGTTGAGGCGGGTTCTGAGCGCCAAGGGAATGGTGATTTGCCCCTTGCTGGTGAGTGTGGCAGTCATGCGGTCAAAGTAAGGCGAAAAAGTAAGGATGGCGAGTCATGTTTCACTGGATGGCAATTCGAGTCGTGCCCGAAGTGAGCGTTTGCATCTGGCGGATGGCGATGGCGTTAAGTTTGGAAAGGGTGCGGTTGAGGTTCCAAGCGAGGGAGAGTCGGCGGTTTTCATCGTCCTTGAGGCGAATTCGAAGGCAATGTCTTTGTGGGCATAGGTGCCGCCGTAGCGTCCGGCTTTTGAAATGAGGCCGATGGCTCCAGTCTTTTCGACCCAATGTTTGGCCGTCAGGATGAAGCTGTTGAGTCCGGTCCGGGTTGTAAAGCTGCTCCCAGATGCCGAGGAATTCCACGGTGTTGCGGTTTCTGAGCCAGTTCGATATGAGGTAGTCAGTGCGCTCCGGGTCTTTGTAGCGAGCGATGTCGGTCAGGCAGATGTAGTCCTCCTGCTTTTCCGAGAGGATACTCACGAGGGTTCCTCGAACCTCAATAGTGGTTTTAGCCGTTTTTTTCATGGGGTTTGGTTGGACGGCCAGAAAAGGTCTTCGATGCGCTCCACCCAATTTTCTTCAGAGCTATCTCCGCAGTAAAATTTGTCGCCTCGCTCTTCTCTGCTTTTAAGGAAAGATCTCACTCCAACTAAGGAACACATGAGTGAATGCATCGAGCTTACGCCAACGGCAGGAGCGAGGGGATGAGGAAACAGATTTCCCATAGACCATTCGCAGATCCATGAATCTCCGTCTGGATAAGGTGTGCCGACTGAAATTTCGAATTCGGTCAGCAAATCGTTACGTCGACACCACAATGTCCAGTTCGCCACTGAGTTGTTCATCTCGATTTTAATGGATTTTCACTCCTCCCGCATTTCCTTAATCAACCTCTCTACAATCTTTTTCGAGGTCATTCCTTGCGACTCGGCAGAGAAATTCGTGATGACACGGTGGGTGAGGACGGACGAGGCGATGGCCTCCAAGTCCTCAAGCGATGCCATATAGGCACCACGGAGGGCGGCGCGGGATTTTGCACCGAGTATTAAATACTGCACGGCGCGCGGGCCGGCACCCCAGCCGACGGTGTCTTTGATCCATTGGGGAGATTCAGGTTCGCCGGGGCGGGTCTTGCGGACGATTCTAACGGCGTAATCGTAAATGTGCTCGGGAACGGGGACGCGGCGTACGAGTTGTTGGAAGGCGATGACTTTTTCTCCGTCCAGCAGATGATTGAGGACTTGGCGGGCGGTGCCGGTGGTGGCGCGGGCGATTTCCTTTTCCTCGCTGGACGATGGATAGCCGACTTCGATTAGAAACATGAACCGGTCGAGCTGGGCTTCCGGCAGCGGATAGGTGCCTTCCTGCTCAATCGGGTTCTGGGTGGCGAGGACGAAAAACGGCGGCGGCAACGTGTAGGTCGTGCCAAGGACGGTGACTTTGTTTTCCTGCATCGCCTCTAACATCGCGGACTGGGTTTTCGCCGGGGCGCGGTTGATTTCGTCGGCGAGCACGATGTTCGCGAACACCGGCCCCTTGATGAATTCGAACTCGCGCCGTCCGCCGACGCCGGATTCCTGGATGATGTCGGTGCCGGTGATGTCGGCCGGCATCAGGTCGGGCGTGAACTGGATCCGGTTGAAGGAAAGGTCGAACGTTTGCGCAACTGAGGAAACCAGCAAGGTTTTCGCCAAGCCGGGGACTCCCATCAGCAAGGCGTGGCCGCGGGCAAAGAGGCAGATCGCGAGTTGCTCGATGACTTGCTCCTGGCCAACGATGGCTTTGCCGAGTTCCGCGCGGAAGGCTTGATAGGTTTTTCCAAGTTCGTCGATGGCGGCAACGTCATCGGGTGGGAGTTGATTGCTGAAGTCGGGATGGGAATCCATGGGTGATAGGTAAGTACACGCGAAGCTAGGAGCCGTCCCTGTTTTGTCCAGAAGGGAAGTCGGCCAATCCGGCTGGATTCATTGCCGGGCGGGCGATCCGGGATTTTCTGCGGAGAAATCCCCGCAACCCCGAGAAAATTTCCATTTACGGCTTGCCAGCCCCCCGCGCTCTGCTAAATCACCCGCCCCGCGGAGTCGCCGGAGCAATCCGGACATCCTCTCGTGGTCACGCGAAATCACGCACATCATGGCACGTATCCTAGGCATTGAAATTCCCAATGAGAAGCGCATCGAAGCTTCTCTG
>JANMJJ010000051.1:0-35100 GCA_031371325.1 Akkermansiaceae bacterium
GCGATCGCCCGGCGGGTGCCCTGTGCCGTCCACCGGATTTCCATCGCCGGAAAGCGGGGCTTGCTCACCCGTGTTAGAGCCGCAGGCCAAGCCAGCGCCGGTTTGCCCAAACCCGACCTGATCATCGCCGCCGGTCATGCCACCCATTTAGCTCTGTTATATTTGGCCCGCAAGCACCGGGCCAAAAGCATCGTCCTGATGCGACCGAGCCTGCCGCTGGCGTGGTTCGATCTGTGTATCGTGCCGAGCCATGATTTCAAGAAAGCTAACAACAAGGAGAATGTCATTGTCACCTGCGGCGCGCTCAACCGGGTGGCTCCACCGGATGGCGCCCCGCGAAGCGGTGGCATGATTCTCATCGGCGGTCCGTCCGTCACCCACGGTTGGGACGGTGAAACGCTGCTGAACTCCCTAGCAGCGATCACTTCTAACGGTGATTGGCAACTCACCGACTCCCGCCGGACACCCGCCGGGTTCATTGGTACAATCGCCACCCGCCTGCCGCAGATTGAAATCTTTCCCCATCAGGAAACCACGCCGGACTGGCTTCCCGCTCGGCTCGCCCGGGCCGCAGAAGTCTGGGTGACGGAAGATTCCGTCTCGATGGTTTACGAGGCGCTGTCGTCCGGGGCGAGCGTCGGACTGCTGCCGATGCCGCGATTGGTCGCCGACTCGCGGGTGCTGCGGGGGCTGGAGCAACTCGTCGCCGACGGGTTCCTCACGCCCTTTTCAGATTGGGAAAAAAGCCGGCGGCTCGAAAAGCAGCCCTCCATCCTGCGGGAGGCCGACCGCTGCGCGGAAAGGGTGATCCAGCTTGCGTCATTCCGGGCGTGACTCCCATTTGGAGATCTGCAAGCGTCGCCGTCCCACCGCACCATGCCCACCGAAGATTCCCAAGCCGAAATCCAAACCGTCCTTTGCCTCAAATGGGGCAACCGCTACGGCTCCGAATACGTCAACAGGCTCTATTCCATGGCCACCCGCAACACCTCCCGGCCGTTGCGGGTCGTTTGCTTCACCGACGATCCCACCGGCATCCGCAGCGAAGTCGAGGTCCGGATGATGCCCGAGTTCGACCTGCCCGAGCGGATGCGCTGGCACCCGTTCCGGCGCATGTTTATTTTCCAAAAGGAAGTCGATGGGCTTCAAGGAAACGTCCTGCATCTCGACCTCGATCTGTTAATCACCGGCTCGATCGACGCCTTTTTCGACTACAAGCCGGAACTCGAATTCGTCGTCTGTGAAAATTGGACGCAGCCCGGCCAAGGCATCGGCAACATGTCGGTCTTCCGCTACAAGGTCGGTGCCCTGACGAAAATTTGGGATCGCTTCCGCCCGGACCCACTGGCGATGATGGATCTCTACCGGAACAGCCAAACCTTCGTCTGCCGCACGCTCGGCACGGTGGACTTTTTCCCGCCGGCATGGTGCTTGAGTTTCAAGCATTCGCTGATCCCGCCGTGGCCGCTCAATTTCATCAAGACACCGGCCTTGCCGCCCGATGCAAAGATCGTCGCCTTCACCGGCAAGCCCGACATCGACGAGGCCACCCGCGGCGAGTGGCCGGTGAACGGGGTTTGGAAAAAACTCTACAAGCACATCCGCCCCACGCCGTGGATCGCGGATCACTGGCGCTAACAGCCAGCAACGGTCATCGCCCGCTGCCACTCCACATATTTCGTGATCCCCTCGCGGATCGCGGTTTGCGGGTGGTAGCCTAACAAGTTCTCCGCCTTGGAGACATCCGCGTAAGTGCGCGGCACGTCGCCGGGTTGATCCGGTAAATCACGGATCACCGCCTTCGTGCCGACAGCGGATTCCACCAGTCCTATCAGCTCGTTGAGCGTGGTCGTCGCCGCGCCACCCAGGTTGAAAATGTCGAACGACGATTTCTCCGTGTGGTCCGCCGCAGCGAGGATTCCGCGCACGATGTCGTCCACGTAGGTGTAGTCGCGGGCCGTGCTGCCGTCGCCGTAGCGGTCGATTGGACGACTGGCTAACAGCGCGGAGGTGAATTTGGAAATCGCTAGGTCCGGCCGCTGGCGCGGACCATACACTGTGAAAAACCGCAGGCACATGCAGCGCAGGCCGAACAGGTGCGCGTAGTTAGAACACATCTGCTCGCCGGCCAGCTTGGTGGCCGCGTAGGGAGAAATCGTGCGGGCGATCAAATCCGTTTCGGAAAATGGCACTTTCGTGTTCACGCCATAAACCGACGACGACGAGGCGAAGACAAAAAACTTCACCCCGTTGTGGCGGCACGCCTCCAGCAGGTTGAGCGTGCCATCCATGTTAGTGTTGAAGTAGAGCCGGGGATTGGCGATCGACGGCCTAACACCCGCGCGGGCGGCAAGGTGGAACACCCCGTCGAAGCGGTGCCGCGTGAAGGTGTCCACCACCACCGCGTCGTCGCTGATGTCGCCGCGGACGATTTCGACCTTGCCCCGCAAACCGGCGAGGTTGTTTTCCTTCACCGCGGGATCGTAGTAGTCGTTGAAATCATCGAGGATCACGAGGTCGTGACCGGCGCTGATCAAGGCCTCGCTGAGGTGGGAGCCGATGAATCCCGCTCCACCCGTGACCAGCAGTTTTTTTGGAGAAATGTTGATGCTCAAGCGTTTGAACCCGAACAGAATGCCCGCCGGTTGGCAACCCGATTTTTGGCCAGACGCCGCGCAATCCGCGCGGTTGGCGGCTTGATCAATCCGGATCCATGCCGCAGGGTGCGTCCATCTGCATGAAGAAAATAGGGATCCTCGAGTTTCGATACGGCCACTCGGAAAACTTTGCCAAGCGTTTGCGCCGCAAGGGCAGCTACACGATCAACCTCGGTGATTGGATCCAAAGCCTTGCCGTGCAACGGCTGGTGGAAAGCCTCGGGGATGCGGCTGGCGAAATCATCAAGATCGACCGCGACTCGCTGCCTGCCTATCAGGGGCCGCCGGTCAGACTGATCATGAACGCCTGTTTCCTCGAACATTGCTTCCCAATCCCGCCGCAGGTCGAGCCGGTGTTCATCGGTTTCCAAACGTCCAGCCGCGATTTGATCCGCCAGTATCTCGACTATTTCAAAGCGCACCAACCCATCGGCTGCCGCGACACGTCCACCCGCAACATGTTCCACGAGCAAGGCGTGGAGGCCTACATCACTGGCTGTCTCACGATGACCCTGCCGCTGCGCGAAGAGCGCCCGGCGGTGCCGAAAACGTTTTTCATCGGCGGTGAAGGTCCGGGGAAAATGCCGCCGGGGCTGAAGCGGCAAACGCCGTCGACCGTCGCGGGGGGCGCCGTCTATCAGCACCAACGGGAGCCGGTGACTTCATTCCCGCTCGATGACCAGGATGCGCTCAGGGCGACTGATCTCGCGGCCGAGCTGTTAGCCACTTACCGCCGCGAGGCATCGCTGGTGGTGACTCCGCTGCTCCACGCGGCGGGTCCCAGTCTCGCGATGGGCATCCCGGTGATCCTCGCCCGCAAGGACGAGCGCGACCGCTTCACGGCGATCAACCGCCTGCTGCCGGTTTACGCGCCGGGCGACTTCGACGCGATCAATTGGAATCCCGCGTGCCCTAACATTGTAGAACTCAAGCAATGTCTGACTTCGCTGGTCGCCCGCGCCTTGGCGGGAGAACGTGGACCAACCATCGACGAACGACAAACCCTGGCCGCGATTTATAACAGAGAACCGTGCATCACCCCGGAACTTGCCGCCTCGCGGGCCCGCCGGGAAATGCAATCGTTCTGGCGGAAATTGCCCTTGTTGCGGACGTTGTTCGGTCGTTGAAATCAATGTCCCGCATGCTCCATAATGCGGGCGTGGATGAACTTTTTAGCCATGACCGGGTTGGTCGCATCCACGGCGTATTCCGTCCGTAAAATGTAGAGATAGCGCGTCAGGTCGTCGGCAGAGACGGGCAGCTCATCCGGCTTGAAGCGTTGGTTGAACTCGCCCTTCGCGCGGATCTGATAGCAGACGTGTTGATACTCCGACTCGCCGAAAACATAGACCGGCTTCCCATGCAACAACGCTTCCGCGCCGACGCTTGAATTCACCACGCACACCGCGCACGAGCGTGAGATCAGGTCGTGGATCGAGGCGTCCGAGAGTTGGAAATCATTGGCCTTCACTCCCTCGGCAAGCGCCTTTGCGACTTCGGCCGATCCGCAGCGGGGATGGCGCTTCACCACCAGTGATAGACCGTGATGCTTGCACGTCGCGGCGACTTCCGCGAGCATCTCTAACATGGTAAGTTTCGCCAGCGCTTGTACGGCATCGTCGATCACTTGCAGACCGAGGAAGACATATCGGTCCGGCAGTGCGATCGCCTTGCTGGCTTCGACCTGTTGGTATTTGGAAACATTGCCGCCGATGATCCGCCGTTGCATGGCACTGACAAACTCGCTCGCGAATGCCAGATCGATTCGCTCCAGTTTCAGGTCTTCCAGCGGCGTTTGTGCGAACTTCGACCAACCCGAGTAGCCGCGCGTGTCGAAGCTGAAACACGACGGCAAGTCGGTCACCTTGATGTGAAGTCCGCCTTCGCGATCACTTTTCGTGTGATGCGAAATGTAGCGGCGGCCGTTTTCAATCGTCACCGCGCCGTGGTTAGCGAGCCGTCCGCGCACTTCGTATGGGATGCCCTCCGCCCGGCAGGTCGCGAGGATTTCGCCGAACACCAATCGCAGGCCTACGCGCAAGCCGGGCTGCTGGGTTGTCTCCAATCCCATGGCCGTCGAAGGCAGAAAGACGACGAGACCCGCAGTCGATCTAGCAGACCAACCTTCTTGCATCGATGCTCGCGCGTCCTTCGCCGAGTCATTCCATTCCGCCGTCTGGGTCATGATCGCGAGCACTTGGTCGAATACTGCGGATGAGTCCGGCAGGTCCAACTGCTTCGCCCGTCGGGCGGTTTCTTCCGCGCCAGCGAGGTCGAAAACTGCGAGTTGAAACCGCAACAGCGCTTGCCAATCTCGCGCGAACGTAGGCTCGCTGCGCTTGATCGATTCTATCGAGAACGAGGCATCGGATAGAATTTGCCGCATGATGGAATCTTGTCCGGTCCGGTCCGCCCGCTTGGCCTTGCTCACGGCGCGGAGCAGGCATTTTCCAGGCCTTCCAAAGAATTGGATTTTCCACCGGATTTGTCTGAGCCGGGCGGCTAGTGGCTGTGATGATTCCGATTTCATGGTATCAAGTCCAGCCGAGCCGCTCGCGGGCGATTCCCGCGAGCACATCGGTGGTTAGAACTGGCCGATCCGGCTCGGCTGCGGGTTGCAATTCAAATTCGGTCAAGGCGTTCATCGGCAGGCGCAGGATCAACCCGAGTTTTTCCAGATTGTCCAAATAGCCGGGCATGAAACTCGTCAGGGGAAACTCCACGATCGCCGGATAGATCACAATCGCCGGTTTGCCGGTGGCCACTGCTTCGGTCATCATCGAAACGCTGTCCTGCGTGACCCAAATTTTTTCGGCGGCTCCGAGATAGACGGTTAGTTTTTTTTCCGGCTGACGACACCACCAGACAGCGTCGGCGACGATGTCGGACGGAAGCAAGCCACGCAGGCGGTCTTCCAATTCGAGCCCGCTCCGGCGCGACGTGGTCACCAGCCAGCGAATGCCCTCGCGGCGGGCCAGTTCGGTCATGCCTTCGGCGAGCCGTTCCCAATCGCCTGCCTGATAGTGGTGACTGCGGGACGACCCGCCGATCATCATCGTCCACAGGCGGCCCGCCGGTCGATCCCCCCAGCCGGCGGCGGCCTGTTGGATGACTTGCAGGGTGATCTTCGTCGGGATCACGTCCATGCGGATGTCGTTAGGTTCGGTGTCGAAGGATGATGGCGAGAACGTGGTGTGGAACCAGCTCGCCAGATAAGGCTTGCGCTCGCCGAGGAAAATGAGCGGAACCCCATGCTTGGTGGCCAGTGTGCGGGCGGCGAACACGCTTTTCCCGCCGCTGGCAATGATCAGGTCCGGGCTGGGTTCGTTCTTGGCGGCTCGCTCTAACCGCAGCCAATGATAGAGCATCAAGCCCGGCAACGGGCGGGCCCGCTTGCCCATCCAGAACCGGCGGATGAAGCCGCGCATCATGCCACCGCTGCGCGGCCGGCATTCGAACTGGCGGATCGTCGCCGGCACCTGCGCCGCCAAGGCTTCCGCCAGTCCCACGGATTGGCTGATGTGGCCGGGACTGCCTTCGCTGATGATCCAGATGACGCGTTTCATGGCGCGTCCGGCAGGACGAGGATGCCGTTCATTTTCGTGCAGCGGTCGAGCCGATAGCCGTGGCCGATGAGCAGCTTCTTGAGCGGCTCGCCGCCTTCGCCGACGATTTCTCCGATCACCAACCGTGGCCACAATGCGCGCGGCGCGGATTTGAAAAATGCTTCTAACACGGGAACCTCGAAGCCCTCGATGTCGATCTTCATCGCGTCCACCCGGTTGACATCCGCAGTTTGTAAAATCTCCAGCAGCGTCCGTCCCGGCACCCGGCGGCCGCTGCCTTCCGAGCGGATCGAGGTCTCGCCGATGTTGCCCGCGTGCTCCTCGATGACCACCTCGCCCGGAGTCGGCGTGACGGCACAGGCGCAGAGGGTGACGGCGGAAGTTAGATTGTTGGTTGCCAGATTGTGGCGCACGCGTTCGAGCATGACTTCGGTCGGCTCGACGGCGATCACCCGCAGTCCGGCGTGGCGTTGGGCGAGCGCCCAGAAGGTATAGAACCCGGCATTCGCGCCCACGTCGAGAAACACCGCGCCGGGATGCAGCGCGGCGGCCAAGGCTTCGCGCTCGGGGGCGTCGTGGAAGTTAGGCATCGTCAGCCAACGTTGTTCGGTGAGGTTGCCACGGGCGGCGAGGCGCAGTTTGAGCCCCCAGATCTCGCGATCATAGACGGCTTGGGTGCTGTTTTTCACCGGCTTGCGCAGCAGAAATGCCAGCTTTCGGAAAACTCCCGAGGTCGGCAAAACGTCGATCAACTTCAGGCTAACAGCGGCGAGTCCGCCTGGCTTCCAAGTGCCCCAAGTGGAAGTGGTGTCGAAATTCATGATGCCCGGAATTTTGTTAGTCTGTCACTCGCGCCAATGTTCCTTGATCCAGTCGGTGGGATACAGGAAGCGGCGAATGAGCCTGCGCCAGCGTTTGTCGCCGCTGCGGCGTTGCTCTATCATCCACTTCCAATACTCCGTGCGCGTGCAGTGCGGGGTCTTCCTGGTGAACTGCCCGATCATCGCGTCCGGCGGTTTCGGAGGTCCGGGAAAGGTGACGATTTTCGCAGCGCGCGGCAGCACGGGCGGACGCAACCAGCGCAACGGCCAGATGCCCATGCAGTGCAGGCCGAAATGTTTGGTCCACGATTCCGGCCAGAATTTGATACCGCCTTTCACGCCAGCGGTGACGTAGTTTTGCTCGAAGCGGTATTTGCGCGAAATGGTCACGGGATCGGCCTGGAGGTTTTCCAGCATGTAGGAATTCCCGCCGATGGGGAAACGGAAGACCGAGGTCTGGCCGTGCTTGCCGAAAAGACGGACCCAGTTGCGGGCGGTGATCACGTCCTGTGGGTCGCCGTAGGTGAAATAGTCGTCGAAGTTCGCGACGATGACCGTGTCCAGATCGATGAAGAGCGCGGTGCCGGTTAGACCGTTGAGATCCTTGCCCCAGAGTGCGATCTTGGGCCATTTTCCCGGCACGTCTTTCGGGATCTCGCAGCCGAGCGAGGGCAGCGGCAGGCATTTCACTTCGGGGCGGATGCCGGTGGTGTCGTCGGTGAAACAAATCAGGGTGAACTCGCCGGTTAGGTTTCGCCGGCACATCGCCCACATGATGTTCACATACTCGGGGCCATAGACCGTGCCCCACTTGATGCAGATGACTTGTTTCATCGGGGAAGGGTGAGAACGGTGCGGTAAACGTCGAGCGTGGAATCGAGCATCCGGTTGAGCGTGAATGCCTCGATCGACAAGGGGCGGGGGCGACCCTTCAAAATTTTGCCAGTGAGGTCAATGGCGCTTTCGAGATCGCCCGGCTTTACCAGACCTTGCGGGAAAATGACCCGCAGTTGCTCGGCCACGCCGCCGTGGTCGTAGGCGATGACGGGTTTGCCAAGGGCCAGCGCTTCCAGCGAAACTCGGCCGAACGCCTCGGGGTCGGTGGATAGCGAAAACACCAGCGCGGAGATCGCCATGATTTCCCGCAGATCGCTGCGGTGGCTGAGAAAGGTGATGTGCTCTGTCACTCCGAGCGAGGCTGCGAGCGCGATGAGTTCGTCCCGGAAGGCGAGCTTCTTCGGGTGCGGCTCGCCGGCGATTAGACCGTGTACCGGTTGCCCGAGAGCGATCAAGCGGGCGATCAGCCGGATGAAATACTCCTGGCCTTTCCACCGGGTCAGCCGACCCGGCATCAGCAGCGGAATGCGCGTTTCCAAGCCGGGGTGGGCGGCGTTCCAAACCGCCAGCCAGTCGTTAGACGGGGTGAAGCCGCTCGGATAGACCGTCTCGTCCACGCCGCGGTGGATGACTCGGATGTTCGCGGGATGGGTCTGCGGATAGTTTTTCACGATGTAGTCGCGGACGCTTTCGGAAACGGCGATCACCGCCTCGCCTTTGGTCATCACGGCGGAGTAGGCGTTGACCGAATAGAAGCCATGCACGGTGGTGACGAACCGGGGTCGCGTGCGCCGGTCCATGCTCTTCCACGCCAGCCATGCCAGCCATGCGGGCAAGCGGGAGCGGACGTGGATGATGTCGGGTTTTTCCGCGATGAAAAGTTTCCGCAAGCGCGGGATCTCGGCCAGCGAGGCGAGCGCCTTGCGATGGATCGGCATTTGGATATGGCGGGAGCCGGCGGTTTCCAAGGCTGCCACCAAGCGCCCGCCGTTAGAAATCACGAGGGATTCGTGGCCGTCGTGGACCAGCCGCGCGGCGACTTCCAGCGTGCCGCGCTCGACGCCGCCGGAATCCAGCTCGGGCAAAATTTGGAGGATTTTCATGGCAGGGAAACCAGCGGGATCGAATTGAGGCGGGCGGCTTTGACCAACGCCTGGGAAGCGTTGCTGGTCAGGATGTAGTCGAGCGGCAGGGCGGCGGACGCATCGATCAGTTCAATGAAGGCCTCCAGGCCGTCGCGGTCGTCGCGATCCGGTCCGGTGTGGCGGGAAATCACCTGGTAGTTCACATCCGGGTGGGTCCATTCCTCGGGAATTTCCCAGGAATCCGCCGTGCCCGGCAGCCAGAGCAATGCGCGGTGCGGCTTGCCTGCGCCGCAGGAATCGGGGCCGAGCCAGTTGCGGATCGGTCGATTCGGACCGACGTAAACCTTCCACCGCTCTTGCAGCCAAAAGTAGTCGAGCGGGCTGGCTTTCAGCGCCTGTTCGATCGCATCCACGCAGTATTGGGTGCCAATTGGGCCGTCTAGCGCGTGGTAGCGGATCCGCCATTTCCCCGGTGACTCGGTGATCACCGACAACGCCAAGACCTCGCTCTTGCTGCGCCGGGCAATCAGGCTTGGCAGTGGGCTTGCCCGCGTCAGCCGGCCGAAAAACCGGACTAGCTCGCCTTGGAAGCCGACCCGCTGGTCTGCTAGAATCCCCACAATCCCGCCCTCGCGCAGGAAGCCGCTGACGAGGTGGAAGCTGTCGCGTTTGGAAAACAGGCGGGTGCCGTCGAGCTCGCGCTGGGCCAGCACGCGGGCGTCTAGCAGCGGGTTGTTGAGGGGGCGGTAGAACGCACCGGTCTTGTGGCCGGGCGGGAACTTGCGGTTGATGCGGGTGAGGATTTCCCAATTTCCCATGTGCGACGGCAGCAGCACCAAGCCGGGGCTACGGGCGAGCGCGGCGACGAGGACTTCAGGGTTCTCGACGGTGATGATCGCATCAACTTTATCCGTGGAAAGCCGGGTGGAGTGGAGCGCGGAAAGCAGGTTCGCGCCGGTCCGGCGGAACGACTGCCGTGCCATCAACTGCAGCGTCGGGAGATCGTAATCCCCGTGAAACGCGATCCGCAGATTTCGCAAAACGATCTGCCGCCGGGACTTCATGAAATGCCAAGCCAGCTCGCCGATCCACTCGCCGAGCCGGAACACCAGCGGCCCGGGAAGGAAACCCGCGAGTTTTTCGATCACGGTCTGGCCCAGCCATTCGAGCTGCCACTTCCAGAGCTTGGGGTGTTTATCAGGATACTCGCTGGCCACTGCGCCGGGATGTACGGATTGCGGCGGTTTCTTGCAAGGCTGATGGGCGGAGCAAAGATCATCGTCAAGATCATCGTTTTTTTGATGGAAAGTTATCCATATCGTGATACAACCATCTGATTTAAATGGCTATACATCCAATCAACATCATCGAAAAGATCAACGTAAATGGCAGAATCTGAATCCATCTTCAGGCAAATCACTTCGATGGAGCCTCTTCTCCCCGAAACAGGAAGGGGCGAACTTGCGGAATTGAGTGCCGAGATTTTCAAGAAATCCGGCGAACTTGCCACGAGCCTGCCTTCGAAAACCGTGCGCCACGAAGTCGCCAAAGTGGTCTGCGAAATGAACAGCTACTACTCGAACCTGATCGAAGGCCACAAAACCCTTCCTCGGGACATCGAAAGGGCTCTCAGCGAGGATTTCTCGATTCAACAGGACGTCCAACGCAATCAACGCCTGAGCGTCGCCCACATCAAAACCGAACGGGCCATGAGAGCGCGTTTGGCGAAAGATCCCGAGACCGATGTCTTTGCCCCGGAGTTCATCTGCTGGCTGCATCGGGAATTCTATTCTTTCATCCCGGAAGAGGAATGGTTCACGACCTCCAACGCTGGAATGCGCCATCCGTTGGAACCCGGAAAAATGAGAAACCACAACGTGGATGTCGGGCGGCACAGTCCTCCCGACCATCCGGTGCTTGACCGATTCATGGAGCGGTTCCAATCGTTTTACTCAAGTGGTGGAATCCTCGCCACTGACAAGGTGATCGCATTGGCATCGGCCCATCACCGCCTGGCGTGGATCCATCCGTTCGGTGACGGAAATGGCAGGGTGGCCAGATTGCAGTCCCAAGCCGCCATGATTCGCGCAGGTCTGGATGCCGATGGCCTCTGGACCTTGTCACGAGGCCTCGCTAGGGCGAAGCCCGCGTATTACAACCACTTGCAGGCTGCGGACCGGAATCGTGCGAACGACTACGACGGCAGGGGAAATCTCAGCGACAAGGCGCTTTTCGAATTCTGCCGTTTTTTTCTGCAGCGGATGTTGGACCAGATCAATTTCATGGCAGGTCTGATAGAGCCGTTCAAGCTTCAGGACAGGATCGAAACCTATCTCCGCTTCACACGCACCGACCTTGACGGAAAACTGCGGGAAAAACTGGTTAGGCTGCTCAAGGCGCTTGCGCTGCAGGGGGACATTCCGAGGGGCGCCATCCCGGAGATCCTCGGCCTCAAAGGCACCGCCACAAGGGACGTGATCCGCAAGGCAATGGAGGAGGGTTTAGTTAGGTCAACCGGAGAGAAAACCCCCCTGAAGATCGCCTTCCCGAGCAAGGTGGTGGAATTCTATTTCCCTCTCCTGTTTGCCGACCTGCCGGTGGATCGTGAGTAGCCAATCGTCACCTCACCTCCCACGAGTGCTCTTCCCAGAACTCGTTGAGATCACCCAGATCGCCATTGAAAGCATTGTGCTCCAGCGGGCGGTCCATCGAGCCGAAGTAGGCGGGCGATTGCCATGGGCCGTGATGATAGTGCTTGGGGACGGAGTGGCCGGACCACTCGACGCCGGCGTATTGCCACATCGCCCAGTCGTCCCAGATGCCGTAGGCTTTCATCAGTTGCTGCGGCGTCTCGAATCCCGAGCCATGCGAGTAGAGCGCGATCCAGTAGGGGCATTGGCAAATGCGGTTCTTCTGCGATGGGGAAGCATGGCACAGCGACGCCCGCAGCCGGTCGCTGTTTTCCAGATAGATCGCGGGCAACACGCCGGTCTGCTGCTCGACCCGGTCGATGAAGGCGACGAGGTCCGCCGGGCTGGACTTGGTGTCGAAATCGCCGACCAACAACACCTTGCGGCCGGGAGCGATCTGGCGCAGGCGACCGATGTATTGGAACTGAAAATCTCATGCGCCAGTGAATCGCAAATGACCCGCCAGCGCAAGAGGTGCGCTAAAGCGTGAACTCCGGACAGCATTTCGGCGAGTCCCACCGATGGGCCGGCGTTCAAGCTTCAGCTTGCTCTTCGCATCAATGCCCGATGTCCGTCGGCGTGTAGCCCATGACGATGTCGAAATTCGCGGCGAGCTCGCCGATCTTGGATTGCTTGAGCGCGGCGAAGTCCACGATCACGGATTCGCGGGCTTTGGCGTCCTTGATCCCTTGCAGCACCATGTCCTTCTCGTTCTGCGCCTCGCCCTTGATATAACATTGAGTCGTCCACGTTTCGTGCCCTTTCATTTTCACCGCGAAGTGGATGTGCGGGGTGCGCCCGGGATAGGCGACTGGCTTGATGGTCCGGAAATAATATCCGCCGGTGGAGCCGGTTAGAAATCGTCCGAAGCCTTGGAAATTCGCATCGCACTCGGCCTTGCCGTTGCTGCCCGAGTGCAGGTAAACGCCCTTGCCATCGGCCTGCCAGATCTCGACCACCGCGTTGCGGATCGGGCTGCCGCTCGCGTCGAGCAACCGGCCTGATAGATGGGTGACCTCGCCGATGCTGGAGGTGATGCCGTCATTGACCACGAGCAGGTCGTTGTCGGTATCGAGCGGCAGGTGATCCGGATAGAACGGGCCTTCGGTTTGCTTCGGGGTGAGTGCGAGCTGGTCGGCGAAGGCCCCGGGCGCGGCGAGCGTGAAGGCCAGGGTGCTGATGAGTTTCCGCCGCGTCCACAGGTGGGGCATTTCGATCAGGGTTTTACCGTTCATGCGCGAACTCAAGCCGTTTCCCGGGCGACCGTCAAGGAGCGGTCGTCAGGAATCCCCGCTGTCGATGACGAAATCTTTCCGGCCACTCCGCAGGTCATTGATCCGGTGGTAAGGTTCCAATTCACACGGAACGGCAGCGAGTGGAATGCCGAAGTTCCGAAGAGCGAATACGCGACCAAAACCGCTCAAGGAACTCACGCTCGTCCTCGCCGGAAGAGCCGGGCCAGCGCCGATTTCGCTGACGTGGAAAGCGGAGTAACCCGTTTGAACCGGGGGATTTCGAATGCCTCGCTCACCGGTCCTTCACCCGCTCGACGTTGGCACCGAGCATGAGGAGTTTCTCGTCGATGTGCTCGTAGCCGCGGTCGATGTGATAGAGGCGACTGATTTCGGTGGAACCCTTGGCCGTTAGAGCGGCGAGGACGAGGGCTGCGGAGGCGCGGAGATCGGAGGCCATCACGGGGGCGGCGGAGAGTTGGGCGACGCCGCGGACGACGGCGGTGCCATTGTCCACCCGGATGTCGGCTCCCATCCGCTTGAGCTCGGCGCAATGCATGAAGCGCTGGGGAAAAATGGTGTCC
Organism: Akkermansiaceae bacterium; assembly: GCA_031371325.1. Taxonomy (GTDB): domain Bacteria; phylum Verrucomicrobiota; class Verrucomicrobiia; order Verrucomicrobiales; family Akkermansiaceae; genus Luteolibacter. The sequence goes on from JANMJJ010000051.1 coordinate 13,473, forward strand.
TTGATGACGCTGATGCCTGGCGTGGTGGCTAGCAGGGCGGTCATCTGGGCCTGCATGTCGGTGGGATAGCTGGGGTAAGGCGCGGTGCTGATTTCCACGCCTTGGGTGGCTCCGGCGCTGCGACGGACGGTGCAGACATCGCCGGATTCGTTGAAATCGACGCGGTGGCCGGATTGCTCGATGGCGGCGGTGATGGCTTTGAGGTGTTCGCGGCAAACCCGGCGGAGGGTGACGCCCTCGCCGGCGAGGGCGGCGGCGGCCATGAAGGTGCCGGCTTCGATGCGGTCGGGAATGACGGTGTGCTCGACGCCGTGCAGTTCCTTCACGCCCTCGATGACGATGCGGCTGGTACCGGCACCGGTGATTTTCGCGCCCATGGCGTTGAGGAAATTCGCGAGATCGAGGACTTCGGGTTCGGCGGCGGCGGACTCGATGATGGTGAGTCCTTCTGCCAGAGTGGCGGCCATCATGACGTTGTCGGTGCCGAGAACGGTGGGGCCGTGGCTGCCGCGCAGGTCGATTTGCGCGCCGCGCAGGCCGTCCTTGGCGGTGAGGGTGATGTTACCGCCTGCGAATTCGATTTTCGCGCCGAGCGCTTCGAGGCCGCGGAGGTGGAGATCGACGGGCCGGTCGCCGATGACGCAACCGCCGGGAAGGGAAACGACGCAGCGGCCGTTGCGGGCTAACAGCGGACCCATCACGCAGATGGACGCCCGCATGCGGCGGACGAGTTCGTAGGGAGCTTCGTCGATCACGTCGGCGCAGGAGATGCGGACGGTGCCCGAGGAGCGTTCGACATCGGCACCGAGCGCGCTGAGGATCTGGATCATGTAGTTGGTGTCCGAGACATCGGGCACGCGGCGGATGATGCAGTCTTCACCGGTTAGCAAGGCTGCGGCGAGGATCGGCAGCGAGGCGTTTTTCGAGCCGGAAATGTTGATGCTGCCGCGCAGGGTGGAGCCGCCGTGAACTACGAGTTTGTCCATGTGTTGATGGTTGAGAGTTGATGGAAAGAGCAAGAAAAAGCTGAGGATGGGCGAAGCCGAGGGGAGTTCTTCGTCTTCCCATCAACTATCCACCATCAACTGCTCTCCGGTCGCCGGGCGAAGGGGAAACGGGCGACTCCGGAGAGGTCGGTTTTCACTTCGATGGCGGTGAAGAAAGACGATTGGAGAAATCCGGCGACCTGTGAAGCTTGATCATGGCCGATTTCCAAGACGAGCCAGCCGCCGGGTTTGAGGCGATGGAAAGCCTCGGGGATGAAGCGGCGGATCAGGTCGAGGCCGTCCGGGCCGGAAAAAAGGGCGAGCGCCGGATCGTGCATGACCTCGCGGGTGAGGGTGGCGCGATCTGTCTCCGGGACGTAGGGGAGGTTGGCGACGATGCCGTCGAAAAGGCCGTCGATGGCGGTGAAGAGGTCGCTGTGGAGGAAATCTGCGTTGGGGATTTCGAGGGCGCTGGCGTTTTCCTGCGCGAGGGCGAGGGCGTCCGGGGAAACATCGGCGAGCGTGACGTTCCAGCCGGGACGGGCGGCGGCGAGCGTCAATCCGAGGACGCCGGAGCCGCAGCCCATGTCGAGGATTTGCAAATCTGCGGGCAGCTCCCATTTCAAAATCCACTCGGCGAGTTCCTCGGTCTCGGGGCGCGGGATGAGGGCTCGGGCGTCGGTCTTGAACTCGTGTTTGTGAAACCAGACTTTGCCCATCAGGTGTTGGACCGGGATTCCTTCGCCGCGTTTCTTCAAGGTTTCGCGCAGCGGGACGAGATCTGCCTCCTCCATCGGGCGGTCGAATTGGACATAAAGATCCGTGCGGGTACAGCCTAACTGATGGGCGACGAGCATTTGCATGTTGCGGCGGGCGTCGGCGATTCCGCGCTTTTCGAGATAGCGGATGCCGCCATCGATGGTTTCCTGAATGGTACTCATGCGTAAGTCGGCGGCAGGGTGGGGGGGCGGCGCGGGTGCGCCAAGACCTATGATCGGGATTTTACGGGGCGGATTTCGAGTTGTGCAATTTCGCTGGTCAGCCGCCGCCGGAAATGGTTTGAAGCGCCCGCGAGCGATCCGCTTCGCGACGATGACAGATACACACGGAGGCCACGCGGGCCACAAACCTCACCTCGCGGTGACCACGATCGCCGCATTGGGCATAGTTTTCGGTGATATCGGAACGAGCCCGCTTTATGCATTCCGCGAGTGTTTCTCGGGTGTTCACGGCGGAGCGCCGATGACTTCCCACAATCTGGTGGGTGCGGCGTCGTTGATCGTCTGGTCGCTGCTGCTGGTGGTTTCGGCGAAATACTTGTTCATTATTCTCAAGCTCGATAACAAGGGCGAGGGCGGGATCTTGGCATTGTCCACGTTGATCCGCGGCGCGTTGAAAAGCCTCGGCGGGAAAGATCCGCGGAAGATTCTGTTGTTGGGCTTGGCGGGTGCGGCATTGATTTATGCCGACGGGATGCTGACCCCGGCGATTTCCGTTTTAGCTGCGGTGGAAGGTCTGAAGGTGAGCGCACCGGCACTTGAACATTGGACGGTGCCACTCGCGGTGCTGGTGCTGGCCGGGCTGTTTTCCATCCAGAAGTTCGGCACCGGGCAGGTGGGGAAGCTGTTCGGGCCGGTGATTCTCATCTGGTTTTTCACGATTGCGGCGTTGGGCGTCCGGGGTGTGATCCAACATCCGCAGGTGTTGTGGGCCTTGAGTCCGTGGGAGGGAGTTTCATTCCTTTGTCGCGAGTGGAAACACGCGTTTCCCTTGCTGGCGGCGGTCTTCCTGGCGGTCACCGGCGGTGAAGCGCTCTATGCGGATCTTGGGCATTTCGGGACGAGGCCGATCCGGGTCGGTTGGTTCTCGGTGGTGCTGCCGGCGCTGGTGCTCAACTACCTCGGCCAAGCCGCGCTGGTCACGGCGGAGCCGTCGGCGATCGCGAATCCATTTTACCTGCTAGCTCCTGATATGTTGCAACTGCCGCTCACCATTTTGGCGACGGGCGCGGCGATCATCGCCAGCCAAGCGCTCATTTCCGGCGCGTTTTCGCTGACGACCCAAGCGGTGCAGCTCGGCTGCATGTCGCGGATCCGGATCTTATATACCTCGGAGCATTCGATGGGACAGGTGTATGTGCCTGCGGTCAATCATGTGCTGGCGGTGGCTTGCATCTTGCTGGTCGTCACGTTCAAGACCTCGGCGGAATTGGCAGGTGCCTATGGCATCGCGATTTCGCTCACCATGTCGATCACCTCGCTGCTGTTCTTCTCGGCGGCGCGTGCGGTGTGGGGCTGGACCGCGCTCAAGGCGGGCCTGGCGACCGGAGCCTTCATGGTACTCGATGGCGCGTTCCTAGCCGCGAACTCGCTGAAGATCTATCCATGGGGCTGGCTGCCGCTGGTGATTGCCGGTGGGGTCATGGCGATCATGTTGATCTGGATCTGGGGACGGCGGCGGCTTTACGCCCGCATCATGCAGGAATCCCTACCCATCGATGTCCTGCTCAAGGATTTGCAAAAAGGAAAGATCCACCGGGTTTCGGGCACCGCGATCTATATGAGCGGAAAAGGCCGGCATGTCCCAACGGCGTTGCTGCACAATCTGAAGCACAACCAGGTGCTGCATGAACGAGTGATTCTCCTTCATGTGATGACGCTCGACCAACCGCGGGCAAATGAGGATGACATGTTAGACTACGAGGATCTCGGCGATGGCGTCCACCGCGCGACCTTGCGTTTCGGCTTCGCGGAGACCCCCGACGTGCCATACGCCCTGAAACATCGCATGCCGGAGAAGGCCCGCTTCCAACCGGGGAAAGCCACTTATTTCCTCGGCCGAGAGACCTACGGGGTCGGGAAAAAAGCGACTTATATCGACCGCTTGCGTCTATCACTCTTCGCGGTGATGGCCCGCAACGCCTCGCCGGCGACCGCCTATTTCCAGCTTCCTCCCGGCCGCGTGGTCGAGCTCGGGGCGCAGATCACTTTGTAAAAGCAGGCCGCAATGCCCGCGTCGCAACCCGTGGCCATCCAACCTTTCCTCTCGATCACCGGCCTGGGAGCACTCTCCGCATTGGGTGCCGATGTCCCGTCCCATCATCGAGCGGTGCTGGCCAGGCAGGTGCCGTTCCAGAAATTGGGTGAACTGCTGGGCAGCGAAAGCCCGCATGCGCGGCGGCCCGGGGCATGGATCGAGCCGCGATCCTTGTTAGTGAGTCGCAAGTGGAGCCCGGCGACGATGGCGGCGCTGCATGTCGCCCGCCAGGCGATCATCGATGCGGGCTGGAGTGATGATGATTTGCGTGACGCCGCCTTGGTCGTCGGCACGAGCCGGGGAAATGCGGCGGGCTGGTTAGGTCCGTGGCCGGGACGGCGGCCGTTCCGCCTGATGGCCGCGAGCAATACCATCCACAGCGAGCCGGCCTCGGCGATCACCATCGAGTTCGGAATCACGGGACCGAACCATGTGCTGGCCAGCGGTTGCGCGGCGGGCCTCGATGCCATCGGCATCGCGATGATGCTGGTGCGCTCCGGCATGGCTCCCCGCGCGCTTGCGGTGGCGGTGGATCTGCCGTTGGTGCCGATTCTGTTGGATAACTATGCCGCCTCGGGTCTGCTGGCGCGTGAATTGGATTTGGATCCCTATCATCCCGGATCGTCCGGATTCATTCCCGCCGAGGGCGCCGCAGCGATGGCCATCGAGTGGCATGACGGACCTTTCCCCCGCTTGGTCCACTATGGCTGCAATGCGGATGCCTGTGACCCGGTGGGCATTCCTGCCGATGGCGGGCGAACTCCAGCACTGTTGGAAAGTGCGATTAAACTCCACGCACCACCTGCTGCCGTGTGCCCTCATGCCACGGGAACCGCCGTGCAAGCGGTGGCCGAACCCGCCGCACTGAACCGTGCGTTTCCAGACCAGCGTCCGACATTGCATCTGTTGAAACCATTCACCGGCCATACCATCGGGGCCAGCGGACTGTTGGAAAGCGTGATCCTCGCACGGTTTATCAAGGATCGGAAACTCCCGCCCAACCTTGCCGGCCGATCCATACCAAGCGGATTTCATCTGCCAGACGAGGTGCTTGATGCCAGCGGGCCGATCTATAAACTCTCCCACGGAATGGGCGGGCACAATGCCCTGCTTGTTCTGACACCACCATGAAGCCGACCCGCCGCCTTGAAGTTTCCATCGACGACCAGACACTCAAGGTCATCGCGGGCGACCAATGTATCCGCCAATTTGATATCTCCACCGCCGCCAAGGGCATGGGTTTCGCGATGGATAGTTACCGCACGCCGACTGGCCGCTTCCGGGTTGCGGAAAAAATCGGTGCCGACGAAACGAGCGGGACCATTTTCAAAATGCGAGTCCCCGTCGGCGTGTGGCAACCGGGTGATGCCACCGAGAGCGATCTTGTACTCAGCCGGATCCTGCGCCTCGACGGCTTGGAGCCTGCGAATGCAAACACCTTGGAACGCTACATTTACATTCACGGCACCAATCATGAAAATCAACTCGGCCACCCGGCCAGCCACGGTTGCATCCGGCTTGGCAACGCCGCGATGATCGAGTTGTTCGACCTGGTGGACGCGGGAACGGAATTGATCATCCACCCTGCCACCACGCGTCGCGGGAAATTGTTTTTCATCGATTGCGACTCCACGCTCTCGACGATCGAAGGGATTGATGAACTGGCGCGCGGCAAAGGTGATGATGTCTTCGCGCAGGTCGTGGAACTGACCAATGCCGCGATGAACGGCGAGATTCCCATCAGTGAAGTCTTTCCCCGGAGGATGGAGATGATTCGGCCTGACCGGAAATTATGTGATGAGGTTGCCGCCCTCTATCTCGCGACGGTGGTTCCGGGGGCGGTTGAAATGATCCGCGAAATGAAGCGTGACGGCTGGCTGCCTGTTATCTTGTCAGGCGGCTTCGCCCCTTTGATCCAGCCGCTCGCACGCCATCTGGGGATAGACCATCTGGAAGCAGTGCCTCTCTATTTCCATGACGACGGTTCTTATAAAGGCTATGCCACTGACTATCCGACCACCCGCAACCTTGGTAAAAACGAAGTCATCCGCGAGTGGAAACAAGCACTGCATCCGGAGCGCGTGCTGATGATGGGTGATGGAATGTCGGACTTGGAAACCAAGCCTGACGTGGATGCTTTCATCGGCTTCGGCGGGGTGGTCGCCCGCCCTAAGGTGGCTAGCTGCTGTGACTATTGGCTCACTGACATGAATGACAGTTCCATGTTGAAGGATATCATGTCACATGGGAAGATAGCGGATTGAGATGCTTGGTGTGCGAATGGGCATCATCTGGATGAGTTTAGGCTTGCTAGCGAGTTTATGAGTTATAGGTTCGCCCTGTCATGAGCACTACAACCAAAAAAACATCCACAAAAGGCATCCGTTATACCGACGCCCAAAAGAAGGAAGTCGTTGACTTCGCGGTGAGCTACAATAGCGCCAACGGCCGCGGTGGCCAAAGCAAGGCAGCGGAGAAATTCAATATTTCCCCGCTAACCGTCGCAACCTGGTTGAAGGCTGTCGGCGCTCCAAAGTCAACCAAGGCTCCCAAAGCCGCGAAAGCACCCAAGGCTCCCAAGGCAGCGAAAGCACCCAAGGCTCCCAAGGCCGCGAAAGCACCCAAGGCACCCAAGGCCGCGAAATCCGCAGGCAAGAGCAAACTCGGCTCACGCTACACCGACGAACAGAAGAAGGCCCTCACGGATTTCGTGGTATCTTACAATGCGGAGAATGGCCGCGGTGGTTCGAGCAAGGCCGTTACAAAGTTCGGCGTCTCGCCACTTACGGTGGTTGCATGGCTCAAGGCTGCCGGTGTTAAGGGTTCTTCCAATAAGGCCGCGAAAGCACCGAAAGCTGCCAAGGCACCGAAAGCTGCGAAAGCACCGAAAGCTGCCAAGAAGGCGAACGGCAACGCATCCGGCGGCTTCAGCGCCAAGCTCAGTTCACTCCTCTCGCTGAGTGGCCAGATCGACAAGGCGGAAGCAGAACTCGCCCAACTCAAGGCCAAGTTCAGCTCGCTCAAGGCGTCGCTCTAATTCGATTCAATCATTCATCCAAGCGGGCCGCCTCCTTGATCAAGGATGGCGGCCTTTTTATTTCACCATTTGATGTCGGTGCTCACTTCGCTCCAGAGCAAATGATCTCCCTCAAACACAAATCGCCCGAGGAACGCCTGTTCGGCCAATAACAATGGCAACCAATGGCGATCATCCTCCCACATCCGGTGATAGGGAATCTCCCCAAGCGCGGCCCACACCGGCACTGCTTCATCCGTCTCCGTGGGCGTCCCGCTGAAATCGTCCGCCCGATAGACATGGCACAGAATGTCCGGGCAATCCGACATGGAAAATCGCAACTCGCCGAGCTTCCTCGGCCGATGCGGAATGATCAGAAGCTCTTCCTGGGTCTCGCGGATCGCGGCCGCCAGCGGAGTTTCACCGGGATCGATCTTGCCTCCCGGGCCGTTGATTTTGCCAGCGCCCAAGCCGCGCTTTTTCTCGATGAGGAGAATCCGCCCGTCCTTGATGACAAACAAGATCGTGGCGAGCATTTCGCCGCTCCACGAGGTCCAGTCGATGGGTGATGGGGAGCGCATGGATGGTCTGTTAGCCCTCAGGCGCTCGCCGCCGCGTAGGCTTCCACCGAGTCGCAGGTGCAGACTAGGTTGCGGTCGCCATGGACGTTGTCGATGCGGCCCACCGACGGCCAGAACTTGTGCTGGCGAAGATAGGGCAGGGGAAACGCCGCTTGCTCGCGGCTATAAGAATGCGGCCAGTCGTTGCCACAAACCGTTTCACACGGGTGCGGCGCGTGCTTGAGCGGATTGTCATTCGCATCGAGTTCGCCGCTGATCACTGCGGAAATTTCACCATGGATGGAAATCATCGCGTCGCAGAACCGGTCCAGCTCGGGCTTGGACTCGGACTCGGTCGGCTCGATCATCAGGGTGCCTCCCACCGGCCAACTCATGGTCGGCGCGTGGAAGCCATAATCCATCAGCCGCTTCGCCACGTCCTCGACGGTGATTCCGCTAGCTTCGGATAGAGGGCGGACATCGATGATGCACTCGTGGGCGACGAGACCTTCATTTCCGGTATAAAGAATCGGGAAAAACGGCGCGAGTCGCCTGGCGATATAGTTCGCGTTGAGAATGGCAACCTCGGTGGCTTCGGTCAGTCCAGCGGGACCCATCATCGCGATATACATCCATGAAATGGTATTGATCGAAGCGCTGCCCCACGGCGCGGAGCACACCGCGCCTTGCTTGGACTCCAGTTCACGGTGGCCGGGAAGATAGGGCAACAATTGCGCCGCCACGCCGATCGGGCCGACGCCCGGTCCGCCGCCGCCATGGGGAATGCAGAAGGTTTTGTGCAAATTGAGATGGCAGACATCCGCGCCGATTAAGCCGGGCGAGGTGAGGCCGACTTGCGCGTTCATATTAGCGCCATCCATGTAAACCTGGCCACCGGCCTCATGGATGATCTCGCAAATCGAGCGGATCGTTTCTTCAAACACGCCGTGGGTCGATGGATAAGTCACCATCAGTGCCGCCAGATTGTCGCGGTGTTCCTCGCTGCGGGCCGCGAGATCGGCGACGTCGATGTTACCGTTGGCATCACATTTCACGCCGATGACTTTCATCCCGACCATCACTGCGGAGGCGGGATTGGTGCCGTGGGCGGAAACGGGAATCAGGCAGATATTGCGATGCGAGTCACCCCGCGCGAGGTGATAGCGGCGGATGGCTAACAACCCCGCGTATTCCCCTTGCGAACCCGCGTTCGGCTGGAGGGAAACCCCGGCGAAGCCCGTGACTTCCGCCAGCCAGCCTTCCAATACCGATAACATTTCACGATAACCCTGGCTCTGGTCGGCCGGCACGAACGGATGCAGCGCACTCACTTCCGGCCAGCTCAGCGGCATCATTTCGGAAGTTGCATTGAGCTTCATCGTGCAGGAACCGAGCGCGATCATCGATTCATTGAGCGCGAGATCCTTCGACTCCAAACGCTTCAGATAGCGCAGCATGTCCGTTTCCGAGTGATAACTGTTGAAGACTTTCTGGGTGAGGAAACCGGTGGTCCGGGCGTGCGCCGTGTGCCAGGCGACGCCGGTGATTTCAGCGGCGCTGGCCTTCACGCCGAACGCGGCGGCGATCGTATGGATATCATCGTCCGTCGAGGTTTCGTCGAATGAAATGCCGAGATGATCCGCATCGATCCGGCGGAGATTGATGCCGGACGCTGCGGCGGTTGCTAGAATGGTGTCCGCCCTGCCGGGAACCTTGGCCACGAGCGTGTCGAAAAACGGTCCGACTTCGATCACGATCCCACCGCCGGCGAGCGCCGACTTGAGCGCGGCCGCGCGGGCGTGAACGGAGTTGGCGATGTGTTTGAGCCCCTCCGGCCCGTGATAAACGGCATACATCGAGGCCATCACCGCGAGTAGCACCTGGGCGGTGCAAATGTTAGAAGTCGCCTTGTCGCGGCGGATGTGTTGCTCGCGGGTTTGCAGGGAGAGGCGGTAGCCCGGCTTGCCGCGCGAATCGACGGACACGCCGATGAGCCGGCCCGGCATCTTTCGTTTCAACGCGTCGGCACAAGCCATGAATCCCGCGTGCGGTCCGCCGAAGCCCATCGGCACGCCGAAGCGCTGGGAATTTCCAACGCAGATATCCGCCCCGAATTCGCCGGGTGCTCTTAGAAGTGTTAGCGCGAGCAGGTCCGCAGCGACGATCGCCACGGCTCCCGCCGCTTTGGCTTCCGCGAAAAAATCCACGAAGTCATCGATCCGGCCGCGGGTGTCCGGATACTGCACCAGCACCGCGAATAGCCCGTCACAGGCCGCGGGATCGAAGATCTGCCAGTCGCCGGTGATCACCTCGATGCCCAGCGGCTCGGCGCGCGTCGTCACCACGTCGATGGTCTGCGGATGGCAGCGGTCGGAAACGAAAATCGCCCGGCCCTTCGGCTTGCCAGCGAGCGCCAGGCTCATCGCCTCGGCGGCGGCGGTGCCTTCGTCAAGCAGCGAGGCGTTGGAAACATCCAGCCCAGTTAGATCAGTGATCATCGTCTGGAAATTGAGCAGCGCCTCCAGCCGCCCTTGCGCGATCTCCGCCTGATAGGGCGTGTAGGCGGTGTACCAGCCGGGATTTTCGAGGATGTTGCGCTGGATCACGCCGGGCGTGTGGGTGCCGTGATAGCCTTGGCCGATGAACGGCTTGAGCACCCGGTTTTTCCCCATGATCGACTTGAGCCACGCGAGCGCGTCGTGCTCCGAGCGGGCGGCGGGCAAGCTTAGTGCCTGGTCCATGCGGATTCCAGCGGGCACGGCGGCGTTGATGAGCGCGGCGAGCGACGCGAATCCGGTTTCGCGGATCATTTCATCGCGGTCGGAACCGATGGGCCCGAGGTGGCGGCTGCGGAAATCTAGGCGGGCGGTCATGGTGAATGAAGTTGGGAGGGAAAAGGTGAAACTGATCGGAAAGCCCTTTCCATAGAGGAAATTGCCCCCGGCGCAACTCCGGTGCGTGGGAATTTCGGGAAATCTCCTTCCCCGCCGCCCGCTCAAATCAACTGTCGGCGGCGCAAACCAGATGCGTCGCGCATTGCATTTTCCCGCAGCGTCCGGCGAGATTCGGTTAACCGCTGCCACAAGCCAGGCACGAAATCCATGGTGAACCCGTGCTCATCCAACCAGGAGGACAGCGTGCCGAGGTCGTTTTCATCGCCCAGCAGTTCCGTGAGTTCGAACATCCTCGGATCGGGCGCGACCGATCCTTCGGGCAGGAACGCGAGCGCGCCGAGATAGGCTTTGAGCGCCTTGCGGGCGTCGTGGAAATCCTCCTTGCTGCGGTGATCGAGGCTCCGGCAGCGTTTGGCGACTTGCTTGGCGAGTTTCTTGAGTCCGAGCTCAAGCCGTTCTGGCAGATTTTCCAAAGGCAGTTCCGCGAGATTTTTACGGGCGGCGGTGACCCGTGCGAGGCACCATGTGATAGTTTCCGGCGGCGGTCGCCGCGCGGCCGAATGGGTTTGCTGGTCGAGCAAGCCGGCGACGGCCGCGGCGGCGGCCGCGTCCTCTTCCCAACCCAGTTTGTGCCAAGTGCTCAACCGCGAAACCGCGTCGCGCGGACCTGATAGAAGCCGGCCGATCGCCTGGATCTCCTTTGCGGAGGATTTCCCGAGCCGGAACAGCGAGAATCCGCCGCGCAGCGATTTCCCGAGTTTGCGGATCGCGTGGACCTCCTCGGCGACCCGGCCCTTCGAGTCGATCAGGCCGGATAACAGGCGTTCCATGGTATCGCAACCGCCAGCCAATTGCTCGCGTGCGAATCGCGCGTGGTCTTCACTTGGAGCGTTCATCGGCCCGATGAAACAGTGAATCACGCCGCTTGTCAGTGACGGATTTGATGGCCAGAGCACACGGAATCCGTGGTAGAAAGGCTCGTCACGACGGCGTTGACGACCCCTTTGACTCGGTTACCGGAGCTCGGCATTTTAACGCCATGCGTTATTAAAGGCTCCTGACATGATGATCCGTTCCTTCGCCTGCCAGGAGACCGCCTTCTTCTTCTGTGAACGGAAATCCCGCTCTTTCCCGCCTGACATCCAACGCGTTGCACTGCGGATATTGGCCCAACTCCACGCGGTCACTGAACTCAAACATCTCGCCGTCCCGCCCGGCAACCGCCTGGAAGTCCTCAAGGGAAACCGCAAAGGCCAGCACTCCATCTGAATCAACGACCAGTGGCGCATCTGCATCTGCTGGCGGGAAGACGGTCCGCACCAAGTCGAGATCATCGATTACCACTGAATCACCGCCATGAAAACACACCCTCCCATCCATCACGACCAACAACTCGCCAAGGAATCCATGCAGGCCACCTTGGCGAAAATCCAGCCCTGCCCGGTGCTTTGAACTACCATCCAGCGTGAAAGGGGGCAATCGGACAGGGATTCTGAAGCTCTTCAAACACACGCTTGCATCCGAGTAGAACGGTTTTCTCGTCCCCACGTGGCGGCGATCACCGGTCGCCGCGAGTTCCACCGCTCCAGTTGGAGATCAGCGAAACGAATCAATTGCCCCTCAATGCTCGATTGTCGGGACCTCCCTTCTCGATGGGGTTGTGTATTTCAGGGTCGTGGGAAGATGAGGATTTAAATCAACTATATTCTAACAATTTTCCGCCCTAGAACGTCATCCCGATGGCGAACTGGATCGTGCCGACGGGTTCGCCGTTGTCCCGCGTCAGGTTGTAGCCGTATTCGAGCCGGACCGGACCGACGGGTAGATCGAGGCGCAGGCCGAGGCCGACTGCGAGTTCGACCTCGCTGGAGCCCAGCTGGCTAAGCGTCGGTGAGAGGGTGCCGGCATCGAAGAAAGCGACCGCCTGGAGGCTGCCGCTGAGGTTGCGGATGAGTTCGGCGTTGGTGGTCCACATCCCTTCGCCGCCGATCGGATCGCCATTGACCTTGGGGCCGAGTTCACGTTCCTGGAAACTGCGGACGCTGCGAGCCCCCCCGTTGAAGAGGCGGAGATCGATCGGCAGATTTCCTTCGTCGCCAGAGGCAACGAGGACTCCCAACCCGCCGCCGAGGGCGACCTCATAGTCGGCGTTGAGCTTGCGATACCACCCGCCAGTTAGACCGGCTTTGACATACATGGTGGCGATGTCGCCGATGGCCGCGCCGATCTCCAACGGGTTTTCGAAATGCCAGCCGCTCTTGGGCAGGACCGCGCTGTCGCGGAAATCGACCGACTGGGTGACCCGGAAATGCGGCTGGTTGTAAACGGTCTCCCCAAGCTCGGCGGTGGGCAAGCCATCCTCGGTTAGATTGACTAGCGTGTAGCCGGCGAGCAGTTCAAGCGTGTAGTGATCGCCGAGTTTCCAAGTGGTTTTGCCTTCCACTCCGGTTTCCAACGAGCTGTATCCCTCGCGGCCATAAATCAGCGCATAGACGCGGGCGGTGCCGGAGACATCGGAGCCGAACAGCCAAGGATCGGTGAGGCGGGTCTCGCCTAACACCCCGCGCGCGCTGAACTCGAAGCCGGTGCTGAAGCCTAGCAAATCGCCCATCAGGTTGCGGTCGGCATAGGCGATGCGGAGGATGGCGCCCTGATAGGAATCCGCACCCGCGGCGAGCGTGAGTTCGCGGGCTTTGGCTTCTTCCAAGTGCAACGTGGCATCGATGGCATCGTCGGAAACCGGGTTCTTTTCGACGCGGGCGGAGGAAAAAGCACCAGTCGCGAGGAAGCCGCGGAGGCGCTTGTTCATGGCGGCCTCGTCATACCACTCTCCTTCCAGCCTCTTCATCCGCTGTTGGATACGCGCGGGCCGGGTGCGTTCGAGCCCCTCGAGGTGGACCTGATGGAGACGCACCCGTTTTCCCAAATCGATGGAGAACTCGGGAATGAACTGCGGTGAATCCAAGGTCCGGGTCATCGAGATTTCCGCATCAGGATAGCCTTGGCTGCTGAAGGTTTCTTCCACGGCGAGGCGCATGGCGTTCAAATTCGCGGTGCTGGCGCGGCGGCCGATGTAGGGGGCGGCCGCCTCTTTCGCCGCGGCGACACCGCGGCCGTCCGGACTGCTGATCCGCACTTCCGCGATGTGGTGGCGCACGCCGGGTCTAACGCCGATGACGGGATGGACCACGCCGGTCGCGGGGTCGGTCACGCGGGAGATGAGGGTCGCCTCCGCGCCCCAAAAGCCGTCGGAGTCGAGCTGCTGGACGATGTATGAGAGGCCCGTTGCGACGTCTTCCTCGCGGAACGGAGCGGCACCCGAGGCGAGCGGGCGATCCTTCGAGGCAGGCCGGGCGTAGAGCTTGGCGAGCGTCTTCGCTTCGGCGGCGGGCACCCCATTGACGGTGACCTGACCGAGGGAAAGGCGGCCACCTTCATGCACGGTGAGCAGGATTTCCAAGGGGTTGACGATCTCATAATCCACCCGCACGTCGCCATAGCCATCCTTCTGCAAAATCTGGCGGACTAGGAACGCGGCATCGTCCGCGCGGGAAGAGGATGCGGCATGGGACCTGACATGCGCGAGCCGGTCGCCCATCAGCCCGAGGACCTGATCTTCGCTCTTGTCGGTTATGCCGGTGATCCGCACGCGCGTCTCGGCGACGGCGGCCAGCGCTGTTAGTAGGGACAGGAATGTCGCGCGGAGGAACATCATCAGCGGAAGGACAAGCGCCAGATGAGGAGGCCCCGGGAATCACCGGTGGCACCCACTCCGGCGGTTAGAAACCAGCGGTCGGTGATGGAGAGCGTGGCGGTGGAGTAGGATTCGCTCGTATAGGGATCTGCCTCGGCGAGGCTGAAATCGACCCGGTCTAACATGGCAAGCAGCGGCCGGAGTTGCTTCCCGAACCGGAACCGGCCGCGGCGAATTTCCTCCACCAGCAGTTGCATGGCCCGCGACGACGCGGCCTGCGGATTTTCCAACCCGCTGGTGGTGGTGCCGGTGGCTAACAGGGTCATGATTTCATTCTCGGGCAGCGGTGGATTCGAGGTGAGCACGAGCTGGGGATCCGACACGCGGCCATAGGCATACACCGTCACCCGGTACGGTCGTGGCTCGGCGGTGCCGCGAAGTTCCAGGTATGGGTCAAACCCGGATGCCGGGGTGAAGGTCGCCGTCCCGGAGCGGACGGACAAGGTGCTGAAGGGCAAGGATGCCCGGAAATCCTTGATCGTCACGACTCCATCCGGTGCCGGAGTGCCCAACGTGCCGCCGACGCGGATGCTTCCTGTGACATCGCCGTTGGCGAGATTTCCGCGGATCAGGAACGGCTCGTCGGTGCGGACGGTGACGTTGAGCCCCCAGTTGCGGAACGGCTCGGGGATGGAGGAGGCCTCGCGTTTCGGCGCGTCGATCTTGGGCAAAGCGGCCGCCGCAGGTCCGGTGAACGGCTTGCCGATGGGCAGCAGCTCGATGTCCCGATAGAAAATGCTGTCCACCGTCCCGACTGTGCCGGTTAGATAGGCTTTCTCCCAGGTCCCTTGCAGACGGATGTCGGCATTGGTGCGGAGGATGAAAAGCTCGTTGCGCATGACCGGCAGGTGGTCGCCGCGCAGGCGGAAATCAAGGTTGCCCAATTTCCCGGCGGTGATCGCAAGCGAGCCGTCGCCTGTCAGCGATCCTCCGGCGACGTTGCTCTTCAGGCTTTTCAGGACGATGCGGTCCAACCCGAGATCCACCGTAGCGGCGATGCCAGCGATGACCGGGACGCGCGGATCTTTAAGACGGATCCCGCCGCCGGTTAGAGCGAGGCTGCCTTTGAGTTCCGGCGTGCCGACCTTTCCCGCGACGACGACGTTGCCAACCACAATCCCGGAAACCTGCGATGCGGCGGGAACCAAGGTCGTGAATCGCGCGAGGTCGAGCCGGGGGAGATCGACGCGGGCCGCAATGGCTTGCTCTTTGAATTTCGCGGAATCGTTGGCCCATTCGGAGGGACGGAAGGGCATCGACGCCGTCATCACCGCTGGCGCGAAATCCGGGGCGGTCGCGCTGCCATCAAGCGTTAGGCGGCCGGCGCGGGCCGCGAGTAAGAGCTTCAAATCGGCGGGCGGCAGCTTCGGTTGGGCGGGCGAGCGAAGGTCGCGGGCCTCCAGCTTGGCATCGACGACCGGCACGGCGTAGGTGCCGGAAATGTTGAGTTCAAGCTGGCCGGTGGAGCGCGGGTCGAGTTTTTCCAAGGCCGGGAGCCATGGCTTGAGCAAGCCCAGCGAAAGCACGCGCGAGTGGATAGAGACCGCGACGGGCCGGGGATCGTTGGCGAGGGTGTCGCGCCATTTCGAGAAATCCGCAGGCACCGGCAGGCTGGCGGTGCCTTCGGCGAGTTCCTCCTTGCCCACGCTCCAGAGGAAGTGCCGCAGCTCCAACAATCCATCCGCGAGCGCGGCGTCGAGGGCCACCGTCTGGTCGTTCGTTTGCAAGCGCAGGCCCCGGGTTTCAAAGCCAGCGGGCCAGTCGTAGCGGATGCCTCCAATGGCAGTGACCGGGGCCATTGCTTCCCGCGTCCAGGTGGCTTGGCTCAGGTCAAGGTCGCCGAGGTGTTTGCCGGTTTTCAATTCCCCCTTGCCGGTCCACAGTCCGGATAGACTCGCGGTGGCACCGGGCTTCACTCTCACGATGGAGAGCCAGCGGTCAATCCTGCGGCTGTCGAACCCATCAAACTCCAGCATGCCATGATAGGTGGCGGACTCGATGTGATAGTCGATCGCCGATCTCAGGCCGTCCAGCGTGAGATCAGCGCCCAGCGGTTGACCCACGGCCCAGCGGCTCTTGATCGAAATGGGCGAGGCGAGCGTGACGTCCTTCGCTTTCAACACGAGATCAACGGTGGCGGCCTGCGGCTTGTTAGCGACGAACGAGACGTTGAAATTTCCATCCACCACTGACGGCGGCACGGGAGCTTCGGGATCGATGGCCGGAAAGCGGGCGGCGAGTTCGTGTAGGGCTTTCGGGACGTCCTCGATGGCGAAGTGGCCTTTGGCATTGCCGAGGGTGAAGGTTCTTTCGCCCCGCGTGACGGGAGCGGCGGCAGCCAGCGAAAACCCGGTCCCGAGCATGACTCCATGCGCGATGATCGACGATTGATCGGCACCAAGCGTCGCATCCATGCTCAGCTCGGGCGCGCTCCAATCTTTCCCGGCGAGATTCTCCAACAATAATCTAGCAGTCCCGGTCGCAGCCTTGGGATCGGGAAGAATTTGCTCCAGCTCGACAGCCAGCGAGGTGAGAGTCGCGGCGGCCGGGAACTCGATACCGAAGCGCTTCGCCGTTTGTTCGACCTGGAGCTTGCCCTCGCGAAGGTCGATTCTAGCAGAGGTCAATCCGGGCGAGCTGGTGACCACGAACACCGCGTCATCGAGATCCACCCGCGCTTGCAACGACGGCTCGCCACCGGCAGGAAGTTGAATGACCAGATCGCGGACACTCACGCCGGGAAACGGATCGACGCGCGGGATGGATAGATTTCTCGGGCTCCAAGTGACCGTCGATTGCCGGGCCGACCACTCGCGGCCGTTGACATCGGTGATGGCCCCGAGTGCTAGCGTTAGATCGTCGCTGCCGGTCTTGTGGGTCATGCGGCTCGATGCCAACCGCAGCACAGGTTTCCCACTGCGGGTGGCGGCGAGGCTGATGTTTTTGAGATCAAGTTCCAACGGAATGACCCGCCCCCGCAGCGAGCGCAGGGTTTCCACCAGTTTCTTGAGGTCGAGCGGCGGCCTCTCCGGCTCATTTGGCTTCTTCAATCCGAGTCGCAGATCCGCGTGCATGCCGTCGAGGGTGAGGCCTTCCAGCCGGCCCTTGACCAAGCCCTTCCATTCATAATCCGGGATCACCCGGTCGATGGTCAAGCTCGCCAGGGTCGTGTCGCTCTCGATCCGCAGCTCGGAAAACGACAGCCCGCCAGTCAGATTGCCCTCGATCTTGAAATTCCCGCGCAAGCCGAGGTTCTCCAAATAGTGCCTAGCGACGCGCGGCGCTATCAGACGGAACCCCGGGCCGTTCAGCCAGACCAGGCCCGGCACCAGCACCGCGAGAACGATCCAGCGCCGGTATTTGCGGCGTCGCTTGGGACGCGGTGCGGGTGCTTCGATTGTTTTTTCAGGGTCTGCCAAAACGCGGGTAACTTTGCCCTAACCTGAAACAAGGTCAAACGCTGGATTTCTCGGGAATTGCCAAACCGGGATCATCCGCCTATCTCCCCCGGTCATGGAACCTATCACCTTCACCCCGCTCTACATGGAACGCGTCTGGGGTGGCCGCGAACTCGAACACGTCTATCACCGCACTTTGCCCGATCCCACCAAGCCCTTCGGCGAGTCATGGGAAATCGTGGACCGCGAGAACGAACAGTCGGTGGTGGACCAAGGCACCTACCTCGGCAGCACCTTGCACGACCTGTGGACCAGCCACCGTGAGGAAATTTTCGGCGTGGGATTCCAGAACCACCCACGTTTCCCGATCCTGATCAAGATCCTCGATGCCCGTGACGACCTTTCGATCCAAGTCCATCCGCCCGCCCATCTAGCGGAAGTGCTCGGCGGCGAGCCCAAGACCGAAATGTGGTATATCGCCGATTGCGAGCCTGGCGCAAAACTCTACGTCGGCCTGAAAAACGGCGTCACCCGCGACGATTTCGAAAAGTCCATCGCCGATGGCACCGTGGCCGAACGCGTGCATGCCATCACGCCGGAGCCCGGCGAATCGATCTTCATTGCCTCCGGCCGTCTGCACGCCATCGGTGCTGGCTTCCTGATCCATGAAATCCAACAGAACTCGGACACCACCTATCGGGTGTTCGACTGGAACCGCCTCGGCCTCGACGGCCAACCGCGCCAACTCCACGTCGGCGAGTCGCTGGCCAGCATCGACTTCCAGGACTTCGAGCCGACCATGGATCCGGCCGTCGGCGACAACCTGGCAAGCTGTGAGTATTTCAAAACCGACCGCAAATCGCTGGAACAAGGCCAAACCCTCGCCAACCCGCGGGACGACCGGTTTTCCATCATCTCGGTGGTCGAAGGCCGGCTAGAAAGCGACGGCGGCCGACGGTTCGGGAAGGGAGAGTTCATCCTCCTGTCGCGTGACGGAGCGCCGCTAACAGCGATGCAGGACACCATCGTGTTGCAGATCACGCTGCCGTTGTGAGGGGGCGACACTCTTTTTGCATAACACTACAAATCCCGGGCAATCGTGAACCCGCCATGCTCCTTGATACGTTTCAGCCCGGTCGCTCCATCGCCACTCATTCGCATCATGTAATCAATTCACCTATGGGTAGCTAGGGAAACATAAGCTCGCAAGGGACAAGGCAAGTTGTAGAAGTGCAATCGTGATCACCACCGACATGCCCCCAGTCCAACGGCAATCGCCTTTGAGAAAAGGTGTGGAAGCAAGATCTAACGAGGGTCGTGGCTCAACGGCGGTTGCCATCAAGCAAGCTCATCCACTATTCCCGCCGGAGCAGGTGTTTCTGTGGCTCCCCGGATTGCCAGGAGAACAAGTGGCCTATTGCACTTACAACGAGGCCTGCGGCAACCCCGGGGCTCCGGACGATCGCCGGATACGCCGCAAGCCGGTTCGCGACGAAAACCACGCGTTCCACGCCCCGCCTTACCGGGTGAGCGCGGAGACTTTCGTTGCTTGGCATACCGACGTCACGCCGCCCTTTCCGTTTCATCCCGTTCCCATCGCCCGCACGCTCGGTGCCGCGGAACTGGAAGAGCTTGGCCGCCGCGTCCACTTTCTTGCCACCAACAACGCGGATGTTCCCGGCGATCCACTGCAAGTTCTCCGGAATAGCCGCAAATGCTTCGTGCTGGCGGTCCTGGCAGAGATGGGTTATCTAGCGGGTTCGGTCCCGCAGCCCTGCTAACATTCCCCCCCCATGTGGTGTTCCCCCCAACGCCCGGCCCGCCGTCCCCCCCGGCGGGCTTTTGCGTGTCGGACGCGTCCTAGCGCCGATTGGCTTTGAGCTTGAACCTCAGGTCTCGGACGCCGTGCCGGTGAATTCCTTCCGGCACGGAGTGTTCTTCGCACCCGGGATCCTCAGTCTAACACCTCCCCGCAGGTTTCCCCAAGATGGTGATGGCGCATTGCAAGGCGTAGAGCTGCCGGATGGGGCGCAGGTGACGGTCATATCCACCGGCATCGAGGAACGGATCGCTCGCCGCGTTGATGAGCAAGGTGGGAAAGGTGATTTGCGGGAGAAATTGGCGGCAACTGTTGTGCCCCCGGTAGTCCGTCGGGAATCTTAGCACGTCCATAATGTCACTTGTCATCCCGCTCGAGCCAGTGTAGCCGTCCTGCGGCTAAGGAAATCACCTAGCCAATTCAGACATGACAATTTTCATTCTTTGGTGCCTTGCTGGCATCGCCGTCGGTATCGTCTTCGCCTCTTTTTTCGAATGGCATCTCCACAAATACGTGATGCATCGCCCGCTGGGCAGTTTCCGGTATGCGTTCCAAGCGCACGCAGTGGTCCATCACAAGACCTTTAAGGCGGATCACACTTATCACTTGATCCATGAAAAGGACAAGGAAACCATCCCGATGGCTTGGTGGAACGGCCCGGTGCTCATCGCCATCGGCGTGCTTCCGTTCGCTGTGCTGTCTTGGGTGATCGGGCAATGGGCATTCGTGCTAGGTGGCTTCCTCGCCTTCGGATCTTATTACTGCTTCTACGAATACATCCATTGGTGCATGCATTTGCCGAAGGCCCGGCGGGTGGAAAAGCCCTGGTGGTTCCGCAAGCTCAATGGCCATCATCTCCTGCATCACCGCTACATGCACAAGAATTTCAACGTCGTCCTGCCGCTGGCCGATTTATGCCTCGGAACGCTGATGCTGCGGGCGAAAACCCACTTCGCACAAGCCATGGGACCGTCCGTGCCGAATATCCAGCCACTGGCTTGATTTCGGGCGAAAGAGAATGCTGGATTTCCCGGTTCGGATTTGCTAATTATCAATCACACCCGATTGAAACCATGAAATTCCTATTGTTGATCCCGATCCTAGGCCTCGCGTTTTTCGCCAACTCCTGCCGCACTGTCACTCCGATCGACCCGATGACGGGCAAGCAATCCTGCAAGTGCCTGCCCGGACATTACCGCCCGGATGGTGGTTGTTACGAGCGTTCGGTGAGCGGCAGCAAGTGAGGCGGGCGGAGACTCACACCACGGTCACGGGCTTGCGAAGCTCTTTCCTAAGGGGCATGGACGAGACGTCCATGCCCCTTAAGCAGACGGACCTCCCGCCATCATCTGAAAAATCCCCGTCCGGCCAAGTGTGCCAACCACGGCGCGAAGGCAAGCTCCGGGCAATGTCGCGCGGCGAAACCGCCGAGATCCCGCTGGCTCCGGCTGCCATCCATCAGCGCCAGCACCTCGAAATGCGGTGATGGAAAGTCGCATGGAACATGCCAGACATCCACAATCGGCAAGCGAAGCCGCGCGCATTGCAAACGCAGCGGATCGAGTTTGGGAAAGTCCGGCGGCTCGCTGACAAAGCTCACCGGTTCAATCCGTGGCCGGATCCAGCCGCGGGTGATTCCATCGAAAATTTGTCGCGCTGCCATTCCGAGATCGAGGTCGCCAACGACCTCCTTCACCGGCACGCACGCTGGCGCGAACGAGCGAATCCTTTGGAAAATTGCCTTCGCCCCGGAATCCGCCGGCCCGAGTCCGGCGCGGACGGAAAAATCCAACACCCGGCTGGAGGAAATTCGATCCGCCACCGGAGCATCGTCGCGGCAGAGTACGCCCGAGCGAAATGTCCGGCCCGCCGCCTCATCCATTGCAAGCTGGAAACCGAGCGGATCCGTCGCCCGGCTTCGCAATTCACCAATCAACTCTTCACCCAGCCCGGATGGAACGTTCGCGCCGGGATCGGACTCACCCAACCACCGCAGCCCCGCGTTGGCCGCCGCCCGGGCGAATCGGTCCAGCGGCCACGGGTCGTTGACCGGCCCGAAGTCGTCGAAGGCTAGGATCGCTGGTCCTTTGGCTAACATGTCGTCGATGATCGTCGCCTCGGGATCGCCGTGCGTTGTTAGTGATTTCAAAATAGCCAACGCCTCC
>JANMJJ010000091.1:0-8239 GCA_031371325.1 Akkermansiaceae bacterium
GCAAGTCGTCCTCCAGCTCATGAAGCTTGCCCGGCAACAGGAGCTGCTGCGGTTTTTCCAATGGCTCGCCGGTATTTCGTCCCGTGATCTTCACGACAATCTTCTGGGACTCATGCTGATCTATGCGCTGCATTCCGACAGTGACCTTGACGCACAGGGAATTTACCATACCCTTTCGTCGAATCCCGAACTTGAAAAGAAGATCATGTCTGTCGCCGAAAAACTGAAAGCTGAAGGCCGTGTCGAAGGCCAGGAAAAAGGTCTTTGGATTGGTAAGATCCAAGCTTTCGAGGAGTTTCTCGATTGTCCCGTGAGTCCCCGTGAGGCGTTGGGCACCATGGAGCTGGAAGAACTCGAAGCGCGTCACCGGGAGCTGCACCGCGCGTATGAGACGCGCTTCAAGCGGAACTGAATGGGTCATCCGAAGGTGCGCGAGCATTCAATCTGCTGCCCCTTCAATGGTCTCATGCTTGGTTCGCTTGCAAAACCGTTCTCACGCTTTACCGAGAATCCGCGCGTTGTCGAAATCATAGGGCGTGAGTTCGAGCACGATCCGCTCGTCCATGGCGAACGCGGCTTTTGCCTCGGTGAGCGGCTTCGAGAGATGGGCGAGAATCGTTTTCCCGTTAGGCAGCTCCACCCGATAAAGGACAGGGTTCAGGTTTTCCAATATTCTCCCGACGGCGTGGATCGTGGCATCTGGCATGGCGTGAGCGAGTGATATCCGGGACCACCGTCGTGGACAAGCACCGGGCACTGCCAGTTTCCGCCCAAATCCTGAGCGAGAATAACGACAAGCGAGAATAACGACCTTGCTTGACGGAAAGCTCAGGACGATCATGATCCCGCCTGCCGCCCCGTCACGCTCGTTTGACGGCCTAGAATTCCAACCCTTTGCCGCCCCCACTGCCATGAACTTCCGTTTTTCCACCGCCTTTGCCGCCCTTGGCTGCGTTCTGCTGGCTTCCTGTTATCCTTACGACGAGAGCAAGAACAAGAAGCCGGCCCCGAAGCAGACCCAAAAAACCGTCACCACCGCCGAGCAACAGAAGCTCAAAGAGCAACGGGACCGCATGAAGGAAAAGGAAGACCTCGCGACCACGGAACCGGTCAAGGAATCCGGAACTGAAACCACCACTACCACAACCACCACCACCACGCCCGGCGAAACGGTCAAACCGCCGACCGTGGAAAAGCGCGCGGACTACCCTGTCGCCAGCAAGGTCCCCGGCAAAGAAGGCTACGTTTTCAGTCCATTCAACAACAAATTGATCGATGTCAAAGACATGCCCAGTGGCACCTTGGTGTCGGACCCGACCTACCCCGAGTCGGCGAAGAAGTTCTTCCGCGTGCCTTGAGATTTCTTGATTCCCGGTAAAACCTATCCAGGAAAACCGACCGGTTCCGGCGCACTGGACCCGGTCTTTTGCTTTTCATGAAGCCCGATTTCCCAACCATCACCATCCTCGGCGGCGGGCTGCTCGGCGGCTCGCTCGCCCTTGCGCTCGCCGCCTTGGAAAACCCGCCGCAAGTCCGTCTCTGGGCACGCAAGGAGGAAACCCTCGACACCGCAGAAAAACTCGGGATCACCGCAATCACCCGCGATCTCGGCCATGCGGTCAAAAACACGAACTTGCTCATCCTGGCTGTCCCCGTCGGTGCAATGGCGAGCTTGGTGACTGCCGCTTTGGCAGCCGGCTTGCCCGATGGCTGCCTGATCACCGATGTGGGAAGCGTGAAACGCGTGCCGCACCGGAAAATCACTCCCTTGCTGGCAGGCCGCGAAATCCGCTTCATTGGCAGCCACCCGATGGCCGGCTCCGAACGCAACGGCCTATCCGCCATCGCCGACACTTTATTCCACAACGCCGCCTGCTTGCTCACCAATGACGACGGCGCACCCGCCACCCAAGCCGCAGCCTTGGAACGATTCTGGAAAAAAATCGGCTGCCGCACCTCGTGGATGAGCGCCGCAATCCACGACGAACTCGTCGCCAGGATCAGCCACCTGCCTCATCTCATCGCCGCCAGCGCCTCCCGGGTTTGTTTGAAAGACCCCTCGGAAGGCCGCTTCGGCGGTGGCGGCTTGCGCGACACCACCCGGATTGCCGCCGGAAATCCCGCGATGTGGGCAGAAATCGTCATTGAAAATCGCTCCGCCCTGACCGGCCTGCTCCAAGAAACCATCGCCGATTTGCGCGAAATCCTTGCCAGCCTCGAAAGCGGCAACCAAGAACAAGCCAGACAATGGCTGGCCACCGCCAAGCAGCGGCGCGACCCGTTGAACTCACCCCAATAGCCATTTTTTCGCCCCTTCCCATGCCGGAATTTCGAGTTAGATCCATTTCAAAGCTTCACGCGGAGTTCAGTGTCCCGGGCGACAAAAGCATGTCCCACCGCGCCGCCATCCTCGGCGGCCTCTCCAACGGCACCTGCACCATCCGCAAT
Organism: Akkermansiaceae bacterium; assembly: GCA_031371325.1. Taxonomy (GTDB): domain Bacteria; phylum Verrucomicrobiota; class Verrucomicrobiia; order Verrucomicrobiales; family Akkermansiaceae; genus Luteolibacter. Next base: position 2,449 of record JANMJJ010000091.1, read on the forward strand.
TTCCTGCCCAGCGAGGATTGCGTGAACACCCTCAACGCCATGCAAGCGCTCGGCGCGGCGCATGAGGTACTCGACGAGCTAACCGGCTACGGCCCCGTCAACCTGTGCATCCATGGCCGGTCGATGAAACTAACAGCCCCTGCCGCGCCCATCGACTGCGGGAACGCCGGCACCGGCATGCGCCTTCTAGCAGGTCTGCTGGCCGGGCAGGAATTCTCCACCGAACTCTTCGGCGACGCCTCGCTGTCCTCGCGCCCGATGGGCCGGATCACCATCCCGCTTGGGCAAATGGGTGCCAACATCGAGACCCGCGGTGAAAAGCCCGGCTGCGCGCCCCTCCTCATCCACGCCGCCAAACTGAACCCGATCACCTACGAGATGCCGGTGGCCAGCGCCCAGGTGAAAAGCGCGGTGCTTCTGGCAGGCCTGTTCACCACCGGGACCACCACCGTCATCCAGCCCGCCGAAACCCGCGACCACACCGAGCGCCTGCTCGCATCGTTCGGCGTCAGCACCCGCCACGACGGCAACGCGATTTCCATCGACGGCGGCCAAATGCCCGAGTCGTGCGATTTCACCGTCCCCGGTGACATTTCAAGTGCCGCCTTCTGGCTCGTCGCCGCGGCCGCGCTTCCCGGCTCGCGCTTGCTGATCAAGGACGTCGGCCTCAACCCGACCCGCACCGCGATCCTCAAAGTCCTCAGCCGGATGGGTGCCCACATCTCCGAGATCTTCCACAACTCCGAGGGCGAGCCGATCGGCAACATCGAGATCCACGGGGCCGCGCTAACAGGCACCACGATTTTCATCGGGGAAATCGCGAACCTCATCGATGAAATTCCCGTCATCGCCGTCGCCGCCGCGCTGGCGCAAGGCCGCACCGTCATCCGCAATGCCAAGGAACTTCGCGTCAAGGAAACCGACCGCGTCACCACCGTGGTCAACGGCCTCCGCGCCATGGGAGCCGAGGTCGAGGAATTCGACGACGGCATGGTGATCGAAGGCGGCAAGCCGCTCCACGGCGCGGTCATCGACAGTTTCGGCGACCACCGCATCGCCATGGCCTTCGCCATCGCCGGACTTTTCGCGGAGGGTGAAACCGTCATCAACAACACCGATTGCGTGAACACTTCCTATCCAGGATTCGCCCATCACCTAGACGCCATTCTTCACGAGCGATCTAACGCCGCCGACTTCACCCTGCCAACCGTTTCCCACGCGTGACTTCCGACCCAGCCGCCCACCACCGCTTCGCCATCGCCATCGATGGCCCCGCCGCCTCCGGCAAAAGCACGCTCGCCCGCGAAATCGCCAAACGGTTAGACCTGGTCATGGTCAACTCCGGTGCCATGTACCGGGCCGTCACTTGGAAAGCCCTCCAAGAAAACATCGACCCCGCAGACGAAGCGGCGGTCATCGCGATGATGGATCGCATCGACATCCATTGCGGTGAAATCGGCATGACCTCCACCTGCACCATCGACGGCGTCGATCCCACCGATGAGCTCCGCAGCGAGGCGATCAACGCCAACGTCTCCGCGATTTCCGCCATCCCCGAAGTCCGCAACCGGTTGGTCAATCTCCAGCGCAACTACCTCGACCACACCAGCATCATCATGGAAGGCCGCGACATCGGCTCCGTGGTTTTCCCTGACACCCCGTTCAAGATCTACGTCGATGCCGACGAGCAAGTCCGCTCCGCCCGCCGGACGCATGTGGGCGAGGTCGATTCCGTCGCCAAGCGCGACGCCGCCGACAGCGAGCGGACCCACGCCCCTTTGATGATCGCCGACGGGGCCGTGGTGCTCGACACGTCGCATCACACCATCGAGAGCGGAGTCAACGCCGCGTTGGAGATTCTCAAGCAACAAGGACTGCCCGAAATTTGAAACCTAACACCACCATGCGCTGGGTCTATTGGCTGGGCTGGATGGCATTCGGCGCGGCCTTCCGCACGCTATTCGGCCTGCGGATCATCGGCCGTGAAAATCTAATCACCGAGGGTCCGGTCCTCGTCGCCTCGAATCACCAGAGCTTCCTCGATCCACCACTCATCGGAAATCTCTACAACACCGAGATGGTGTTCCTCGCCCGCAAGACCTTGTTCGTCGGGTTTTTCAAATGGCTCTATCCGCAATGGAACGCCATCCCTGTCGATCAAGACCGCCCGGACATGAGCAGCCTCAAGACCATCATCCGCAAGCTCAAGGAAGGCCACCGCGTCCTCGTCTTCCCCGAAGGCGCGAGAACCCTCGACGGCGAAATCGGCGAGGCCGCTCCCGGCATCGGCCTGATCGCCGCGAAATCCGGAGCCGTGATCCAGCCGGTTAGAATCTCCGGTGCCCGCGACGCCCTGCCCCGCGGCTCCGCCCGCGTCCGCTTCGCCCGCATCACCGTGAGCGTCGGCCCGGCCATCCATCTAACGCCAGAAGAGCAGCGGGCAACTAACGGCAAGGACGACTACGAGATGATCACCGCAAAAATCATGGGCGCCATTTCCGCGCTGTGATTTCAAGCGTGCCGCCCGCCACGCCGCCTTTGGGGTTGAGTTGCCGCTGCCGGCGGATACTCTCCGCGCCTTGACCGCCATGAAGCATTTTCCGATCCTCAAAACGCTGGCGCTGTTAGCCATCATGCTCCCCTCGCCGGTATCCGCCCAAGCGCCCGAAAGCGTGATGGTGGTGGAGGCCTATTCCGGGAAAATCCTAGTCGCCGCCAATGCCTCCGCCAAGCGCCCGATCGCCAGCCTGACCAAGATCGCAACCGCCATCGTCACGGTCGATTGGGCCGCAGCGACCAACACCGACCTCGGCACCGCGATCATCACCGTCCCCCAGACCATCACCCTCGTCGGCGGGCCGAATCCGATGAACCTCCAGCCCGGCGACCAGCTCAGCCTGCGCGACGCACTCTACTCCGCGCTCCTCGGTTCGGACAATCTCGCCGCCCTCGCCATCGCCGATCACGTCGGCCGGGAAATCCTCACCCGCCGCAGCAAGGAAGGCGATCCGGTGGCCGCGTTCGTCGGGGAAATGAACCAGCTCGGCAAGGCGCTAGGCATGGCGCAGACCCATTTCGCCAATCCCCACGGCTTGGATCGTCCCGGCGCGAAGGCGTTTTCCACCGCCGCCGACGTCGCCCGCCTCTCGATCTACGCCATGCGGCGCAACGCCATCACCTTCATCGTCCGTCAGAAGGAACGCCAGGTCAGCGTCACTGGCACCACCGGCAAGCGCGGCTACCGCGTCAAGAACTCCAACGAACTCGCCGGCGAGCCCGGCATCCTCGGTCTGAAAACCGGCACGACGAATGCAGCCGGACCCTGCGTCTCCGTTTGCATGGATCGTGATCCGCTGGTCCGCCAAAAGCCCGATGGCTCGAAAGGTGCCACCCCGCGCCGTCTCATCGTCGTCGTTTTGAACAACCCGGACCGCTTCGACCGCGCCCGTGGCTTGATCACCCAAGGCTGGGCGGTTTACGATCCGTGGCTCGAGGCCGGCGCTCCCGTCGAGAACCGCGAGCGCGAGATGCTAAGCGTGCCCAGCCCGCAATAGTTCACCACCCCCATGCGAATCGGAATCCTCAACAGCGGCGGCGATTGCCCCGGCCTCAATGCGGTCATCCACGGCGTCGTCGGTGCCGCAGATCAACTCGGCTGGGAAGTCATCGGCTTCCGTGACGGCTTCGAGGGACTGCTCCCGCCCGGCGATTTCACCGTCCTCAAACCCAAGGACACCATCGGCATTCTCAAGCTCGGCGGCACCATTCTCGGCACCACCAACAAAGGCCATTTCGCCGCCAAAATCGGCACGGGCGACATCGCCGAAGTCCCGCCGGAAATCGTCGCCAAGGCCAAGCAAACCATTGAGCAGCTTGAAATCCGCGCCCTCATCGTCGTCGGCGGCGATGGCTCTCTAACCACCGGCCTGCAACTCTATCGCGAAGGCTGGCCGATCATCGGCGTGCCGAAAACCATCGACAACGACCTCAGCGCCACCGCCTTCACCTTCGGCTTCGACAGCGCCGTTTCCACCGTCGTCGATGCCCTCGACCGCCTTCAAACCACCGGCGAAAGTCACAAGCGCGTGATGGTCCTCGAGGTGATGGGTCGCCACGCCGGCTGGATCGCCCTCTGGGGTGGCATCGCCGGCGGTGCCAATGTGGTCCTGATCCCGGAAATTCCCTTCACCTTCGAAAAAATCTCCGACTTCATCAACGACCGCGACGCCCAAGGCTATCACAGCACGCTCGTCGTCGTCGCCGAGGGCGCGACCATGCCGGACGGCGACATCGTCACCATCGATGCCAATTGCGCCGGTGAAGTCCGCCTCGGCGGCATCGGCGAACGGGTCGCGACCCGGATCGGGCAATTGACCGGCAAGGACACCCGCGCCTGCACCCTCGGTCACCTCCAGCGCGGCGGCGCACCGACCTCGCTCGACCGCATCCTCGGCATGCGTTTCGGCGTCATGGCCGTGAAACTCGCCGCAGAGGGAGCCTTCGGCCGAATGGTCAGCTACCAAGCCTATCACGTCGATTCCGTGGAGATCGAGGAAGCCGTCCACCAGCTCCGCCTCGTCGAGCCGGATAGCGAACTGGTCCAAGCCGCGAAAGCCGTCGGCATTTGCCTGGGAGATTGAAGAAGTTGAGAGTTTGGAGTTGAGAGTTGAGAGTTGGAGACAAGACTCGACTCCGCTTCTTCGCTCTCAACTCTCAACCATCAACCCTCAACCTCTTCCCATGTCCTCCGATCCACTGCTCCACCTTCTCCGCCGCAAAGCCCGTTTCTCCGATCAGGATCTCGCCGATCTCCTTTCCTCGGACCAAGCCACCGTCGCCGGCCGCGTCACCGCTTGGGAAGCCGATGGCACCATCCTCGGCTACCACGCCGTGATCGACCCCGAGGCCACCGGCGACACTTCCGTTTCCGCCTTCATCGAGGTCAAAGTCACCCCCGAGCGCGGCGGTGGATTTGACCGGCTTGCCATGCGCATCGCCCGCTTCGACCAGGTCGTCTCCTGTTATCTCGCCAGCGGCGGTTACGACCTGATGGTCGTCGTCGAAGGCGGCGACCTCCGCGAAGTCGCCCGCTTCGTTTCGGAAAAACTCAGCTCGCTCGACGGCGTCATTTCCACCGCCACCCACTTCCGCCTCAAGACCTACAAGGAAAACGGCTTCCTCTTCGAGCGCGAAGCCACCACCGAACGGCTGGCGGTTTCACCCTAACTTGCGGCGGTCTGCGACCGTCGCACTATGCAATGCGAAAGCGGAGAGCCAGATCCGTCCACGAAACGTGCGCCCGCTAACAATAAGCCCTTCCGTTCACCTTCCTGCTTGGCACGCTCTCATCCCAGCTTCTGCTCCGTCACCCCCCTCGCGCAGTGATTCCAGCCGCAGCGACGTCCGATGCTTGTCACCCTTCGCTTCTCGCACCGTGATGATTCCCCGGCCCTCATCCACATGAATGGGGTCAGGCCTCTCGGATTCACCTACTACCTTCCTTTCCGCCACCATCAAGATCCTCCACCAGTGCCTTTCTAATGGATTCGATTTCACCTTCGCTTTTACCAGCCCCTAGAATCCGGCTGACCGAGCCCGGATGCCCCATCGCCAATCTGGCTGCGATCCAGCCGTTGCTCACGCTGGTTCACTCGCGTAGCAGCGAATGAAGGACTTTCGATCATCGTCAGTCTCGAACACCGCCTTGCCCCCGTCGCCACGCGCCATCACATGATAAATCGCGCCTGGATACTGAAAACGAATCGGACGTGCCATGCGCAAGACTTGCCCG
>JANMJJ010000119.1:0-21396 GCA_031371325.1 Akkermansiaceae bacterium
CGCGTCAACCGCAGCGTCATCGCCGCCGTCACCCCGCCCGCCTCCCCCATGCCGCCGATGGGTGGACTGCTAACACCCGGCGAACTCCGCGATCTCGTCGCCTGGCTCGCCAGCCTCGACCAAGGCGGCGAAAACCCACCACCCGCCGCCGCCCCGACCCCGTTCGACCCCGCCACCTCAAGGAGCGCAGGCGTCCTGCCCACGAGTCTGCCCACCTCCGCCATCGACCCCGCCACCCTCAAGACCGGCCAACAGCAATTCATCATCTGCGGTCCCTGCCACGGCCAACGCGGCGAAGGCACCGCCACCGCGCCCCCGCTCGCCGGCTCCGAGTGGGTCAACGGCCCTGCGGAAAACCTCATCCGCATCCAACTCCGCGGCCTCCAAGGTCCGATCAAAGTCAAAGGCCAGGAACACAACTTCCCCGCCGGCATGGCCGCCCTCGCCTATCAGACCGACGACCAGATCGCCGCCGTCCTCACTTACGTCCGCAATTCCTTCGGCAACTCCGCCCCACCCATCACCCCCGCCGCCGTCGCCGCCCTTCGCGGCGAAGTCGGCAAGCCGCAAATCGCCGCCGCCGAGTTCACCCCGCCTCTAACCACCGCGCCCGCCGAGGACACCGCCACCCCGACTCCCGGCAAATACGACCACCTCACCCCAGAGTCCCACAGCTCCAAATGGATCGCCATCGCCGTCGGCATCTTCGTCCTCGGCACCCTCGCCCAGGCATTCAGGTTCATTAGAAAATAGTCCCAGCAAAATCCTCATCCCGGACACTAGATTCGCTTCCGGCGTCATTGGGGAAAATTGCCCGTTGCCAGCGCGGCGAGGCTGTTCAAGAATCCGTCCGCCGATGGCCGATCTAACCCCCGCAGTCGAAATCAAAAACCTGGTGAAGGACTTCAAGACGTCGTTCCGCAAGCAGATGTTGCGGGCGGTGGACGGGGTCTCGATCCGGATCATGCCGGGCGAGGTGTATGGCTTGATCGGACCTAACGGGTCGGGCAAATCGACGACGATGAAGGCGCTGCTAGGGCTAGTGGCTCCGACGGCCGGGACCTGCGCGATTTTCGGCAAGGATTCGCTCAAGGTGGACTCGCGCAACGACGTGGGTTTCCTGCCGGAAAATCCGTATTTCTACAAGCACCTGAGCGGCGCGGAGACGCTGCGGTTCTACGGCAGGCTGTGCGGGCTGAAGGGCAAGACGCTGGAAAACCGGGTGGCCGAGCTGCTGGCGCTGGTGGATCTGGAAGGCGCACGCGACCGGCGGTTGGGCGGCTACTCGAAAGGGATGCTGCAACGGATCGGCTTGGCGCAGGCGCTGGTGCAGGAGCCGCGGTTGGTGATTCTCGACGAGCCGACGGCGGGCGTGGACCCGATCGGCTCGCGGCAGATCCGGGACTTAATCCTGAAGCTGCGGGAGCGCGGAATCACGGTTTTCCTGTGCTCGCATTTGCTCGAACAAGTGCAGGAGGTCTGCGACCACGTCGGGATTATTTTCAAGGGCAAGATGGTGAAGGAGGGCCAACTGGACGACTTGATCGCCATCGAGGACCAAACGGAGATCGTTTTGAAGGACGCGAGTCCGGAGCTGATTTCCCAGATCACGGCACTGGTCAGAGCGACGACCGGGGCCTCGCTGGTGCGCACCGGCAAACCGCGCGGAACGCTTGAACGACTTTTCCTCCGCGAAACCACCAAGGGAGACGACCGATGAGCAGCACGACCGCAACGATTTCACGAGGCTCGCATCTCAGCCGGATCCTGGTGATCGCCCGCCACACCTTCACGCAACTGGTGCGGATGAAGGTCTTTTACTTCCTCGGGGTGTTCGCGGTGATCGCCATCGCCAGCAATTTCTTCGACCTGCCGCAGCACGAGGGGCCGGAATCGGTCGGGCTCAACGTCCTGCGCTCGATCAAGAGTTGGTCACTGGGGACGATGACCTTGTTTTCGGTGGTGCTGTCAATCGTGGCGACGGCGTTGCTGCTGCCCAAGGACGTGGAGGACCGGACGCTCTACACGATTTTGGCGAAGCCGGTGCCGCGCATCGACTATCTGGCAGGGAAATTGGCCGGCGTGCTGTTGTTGGTTTTCGTCTCACTGGCGCTGATGGACGTGTTGATGACGGTGGTGTTGCAAATCCGCTCGTCGATCGTGTTGGACCAGCAACTCGCGATGGCCCAGGCGCAAGGCTGGCCGCAGGATGCGATCCGCTCGCTGCGGGAGGAAACGGCGGCCAACGGCCCGACTTGGTCGCTGCAAGGCGCGGTGGTCGCGGTGTTCGTGCGGGCGTCGATCATGGCGTCGCTGGCGTTGCTGATCTCGACGTTTTCGACGAGCACGCTGTTCACCACGATCATCAGTTTTCTGATCTATTTCATCGGCCACTTCCAAGCAGATGCGCGGGATGTCTATCTCCAGGCCGGCAAGGCGGGTGAAGGGGCTTTCGTGCGGATGGCGGCGCTGCTGATGTCGCTGGTGCTGCCCGATTTCCAGAATTTCAACGTGATCGACGCGGTGATCGAAGGCCAGGCGATGCCGCTACTGATCCTCGGCAAGCTGAGCTTGATCGGGCTGTATTACGCGCTGTTTTTCACTGCGGCGTCGTGGCTCGTGTTCGCGAAAAAGGAATTCTAACGCCGTGACAACCTGGCAACGCAACGCAGTTCTAACGGTCTCGGTGCTGGCCTTCGGCGCGGCGCGCATGCCGTTCGAAGCCGGCCTCGCCAAGGAACTCCGCGCGTCCCGGCTGACGCCGCCGCCGATGGAAATCGGCACCCGCGACAAGATCGGCCAGACCAGCTCGGCGGTGGCGCTCGGCGGGCTGCGGACGCTAGTGGCGACGTTTCTCAACCTGCGGGCGTTCACGTTCTTCGAGGAGAAACGCTGGGACGACGTGGCGGACACCTATGACACCATCGTCGATCTCGCGCCGCACACGCGCTACTACTGGGAGGCCGGCTATTCGCACACCGCCTACAACGCGGCGTCCTACTACATCAACGATTCCACGCTGCCGTCGCTGCGCCGGCGGGAGGCGTGGCGGGCAGCGATTTACCGCGGCCGGGCGTTCCTAGAGCGCGGCATCCGCAACAATCCCGACGACTGGAGCCTGCTCGCGAACCTCGGTTTCCTGCTCTCCGACTCCAACAAGTTCCTAGCCTTCCGCGATCTGGACAAGACCTTCGCCGACGCGGCGGATGCCTACAAACGCTCCGCAGATACCGGCAAGTCCCTAGGCTACGTGCGCCGTGCCCAACTCTATTCGCTCGCCCGGGTGCGCGGCAAAGAAGAGGAAGCCCTCGCCCTCGCGCGGACCCTCTATGCGGATCAAAGAAGCCACGTTCCCACCCTGATGATGCTGCTGCTCATTCTCGAAGCTCACGAAAATCCGGCGATGGACACGGCCAAGCGAGCGATCGAGATTTTCGGCACGCCGGAAAAAGCCTACGAAGCGCTGTCCGGCCATTGGCAGCGGACCCGCGAGCGTTTCCCGGTTTACGGCGTGGCCGCCGGGCTGGAGGCGCTGGAAAGAATGTTGGCCGTGCCGGAGGACAAGAGCATTTTCAAACAACCCTTGCCGGCACCCTCGGGTCCGGACGACTGGTTCACCAGATAACAGCTTCGGGTTTCCTCTCGACAGAACTCCCCGAGCCGACAAACTCCGCCCTCTCCTTCCCCGACCACTCCATGCGGATCGCTCTTTTCGGTGACATTCATGCCAATTTGGAAGCCCTCGAGGCCGTCCTCGAAGACGCTTCGCAACAGGGCGTGACCGACTACGTCTGCATGGGCGATGTGGTCGGCTACAATGCCGATCCCTCCGCCTGCCTAGAAATCGTCCGGGCCATGGATTGCCCCACGGTGAAGGGCAACCACGACGAAGACGCTTCGGGAAATCACTCGCTCGACACCATGAACCCGGTGGCCGCCGCCGCCCTCGAGTGGACCCGCAAGCAACTCACCGACGAACAACGCCAATGGCTCACCCGCCTGCGGATGGTCCGCCAGGTGTCGGATTTCACCGTCGTCCACAGCACCCTCGACCAACCGGCGAATTGGAACTACGTCACCAACCGCTTCGACGCGATGTCGAATTTTTCCTATCAGTTCACCCAGCTCTGCTTCCACGGCCACACCCACGTGCCGCGGGTTTACGTGAAATCCGACAAGGTCCAGGAAGTCCCCGCCGAGTCGGTGGCGATCGAAGCCGGCTCGAAGTATTTCATCAACGTCGGCTCCGTCGGCCAGCCGCGCGACGGCGATTGGCGGGCGTGCTACGCGATCTACGACCTCGATCACAACCTGGTCGTGTTCCGCCGCGTCGAGTATGACATTGCCAAAACTCAGGGCAAAATCATCGCCGCCGGCCTGCCGCCGATGCTTGCCGAGCGGATCATGGAAGGCCGCTGATAATCCGCCTACTTCGAGTAGGTGAGTGGCGAAGAAGGAGCATTCAGGGATAGCCTTGGAGAAAACTAACAATTCTCAATATTGAAACCCAAGGACTGACCCGAAACACAGGACTTACCCCCGAGAAGCTCCAGATGTTCATAGCTGGTCTCTCTGGCATGGCTCCCGATGAAGTCCGTAAGGCGAAATTATTGTTTATTCGGAACGAGATTTCACAATTGCGAGCCCTCAAGACTAGCTTTGCTGGTTTTGGAGTAGCACAAGGGTGTTTTGCTATCATTCCCATCTTTTGGCCCATCCTCTGGGCGCAGCGATCAGGCATGAAAGCCGCCGTGACATTGCATAGCGAGCAGATTCGTAATGCTCTTTCAGTCTGGGGCGAGGATCTCGGTGCAGATGCGTCTGCCCTCGAAGCGGAGTTGTCGGCACTCCTCACATGAACCATACCGCAGCATGACCTCACCAAAGCAAACCCACGGCCAGACATGGTCGAATCGGGTCCCCGGGAGTAATTAGCTCCCGGGTCCCACACCACCCTGCTTACGGCTCCGTACAGGGCGGTTCCAATTAGCTTGGGGCCTTTGCCCCGTAGTGAAGAACGATCCAGACAGCTTTCATGTCCTGCTGCTCTGGCCCCTCCTTTTTGACGGAAAGGTAGAGTGCGGGGAGGACGGCCGATTCATGCGTGCTCCAACAAGTAGGTGTGAGTGAACCGCTTCTCCTGGGTGGCAGTGCTCTATTGCTCCCGGCGACCGGGTTCCTCACCTTCGGCACCAACCAGAAAGAACTCGCGGCGGCGGAAGGTCTTGTGGTCCCGGTCTGATCGGGCAAAGCTCCAATTTCAACCGGAGAAACGCCGTGAATCCGCCGATTGCACGGTGGCCAATGCCAGTTACGATCCATCATGCCTTTCGCCTGCGCCAGTGCCCGCTGCAAGACTCCCTGCTGGATGCGCAATGTCCTGCTGGCGGCGGGTCTCTGTCACCTGTCATTCGCGGTGTGGGCGATTTGCTGGCCATGCCTTTGGTTTGACGGGAGCGGCATCGAGCACCCGAATCATCCGTTGATGTGGCAGGGCGCGGGTCTGGTGATGGGCGTGCTGGGGTTCGCGATGTTAGTTGTCCGCGCCCATACCGGAATGCCACCAACCCGCGCGGAACCGTTGAGCATCGAAGAAGCTGCTAGCCGCTACACGCTTTCCAATGGAAAGTCCTTGGCCGCGGCATCCGAATCGAAGTTGCTGGCGCTGGTTTTCCTGCGGCATTTCGGCTGCACGTTCACCCGCCAGATCCTGCGGGGGCTTGAGGGAATCCAAAGGGAAGCCACCGCTCACGGCGCGGAACTGGTCCTCGTCCACATGTTGCAAAACGGCAAGGAAACCGCGTTTCTCGGCGAAGGCAGCGGCGTCGCCCGCATCGCCGATCCGTGCTGCGAGCTCTACCGCGCCTTCGGGCTGGGGAAAGGCGGCGTCCTCGAGTTGTTCGGCCCGCACGTCTGGTGGCGCGGCGCGATCGCGATTTTCCATGGTTGCGGCGTGGGACACCTCGCGGGCGACGGCCTCCAGATGCCCGGCGCGTTCCTGTTTCGCGACGGCAAGATCATTTCCTCGCAGCGTGCCCGCTCAGCGGCGGACTTGCCGGATCTGCCCGGGCTGTTCCAAGCGTTGCCCTCGCCCGCCAGTCGTGACACGGTATCCCCATGACATGGAACCAACCCGCCACATCGTCCGGATTCTGACGGCCATCACGGCTTGCCTGCTCGTCTCGTGCATCGATGGCCGCGAGGAAATCTGGCTCAATGCCAATGGCAGCGGCCGGGCGGATGTCAGCTATTCCCTGCCCGCCGCCGCCGCACGATTCAAAGGTGGGGAAGCGGGTGTGCGCCGGATCATCGGCGATTTCTTGAAGAACACCCCGGCGATCGCCACCTCCAGTTACGAGGTTTCCACGGACCAGGACCGGCTGAAGATCCGAGTCCAGGCCACGTTCGACTCCGCCTTGGACCTCAAGGAGATTTCCAACGGCGCGTCGCTGGCAAAACTTCCTTCCTCCGCCAGCTATCTGGCAGGCGACATGACGGTGGACGTCCATGGGCGGACCGTCGATTTCTCGCGGACCATCGCGCCGGGCAAGGCCTTACCGGGAGCCATCTTCCTGCCGGCTACCCAATTCGAAGGCCGGAATCTAACTTACATCATCCATTTGCCGGCAGCCGCCACCGACGCCAATGCCACCCGGGTCGAAGACGCCGGCCGCACGTTGGTGTGGGACTATCCGTTAGCCGGGGCGCTAGGGAACCCACTCACCCTCCGTTTCAAAGCCAAGATCCCGGTTCCGACGTGGGCCGTCGCCTCGATCGCTGGCACCGTTTTACTACTCGCGTATTTCGCGATCCGCAGAATGCGGCGGGTGAAGCCCCCGGAACGAGGATAAGGCGAAGGGACGAGACGTCCATGCCCGCTTTTTGCAGCCTAGACACCAGCCCCGATCCGGCTTTAATCCGGGTAACAGAAAGCCGTTCGCTCACCTCCATGTCCGCCGAATTCAAAGACTATTATGTCACCCTCGGAGTCGCGCGCGATGCCAGCAGCGCCGACATCAAAAAAGCCTTCCGCAAACTCGCGCGCAAGCATCACCCGGACGTCGCCAAGGACAAGAAAACCGCCGAGGCCAAATTCAAGGAAATCAACGAAGCCAACGAGGTTCTGGGCGATCCAGAGAAGCGGAAAAAATACGACGAACTCGGCGAGCGTTGGCAGAATCCCCAAGCCGGACGACGCCCGGGAAGGGCGCCCGGCCAAACGCGGGAATTCAACTTCGGCGGCACCGGCTTCAGTGACTTTTTCGAACAATACTTCAGCGGTGCCAGTCGTTACGGATTCCCGGAAAATGGCGCGACCGGCCCAGGCTCGCGGGAACGCTGCGGCAGCGACATCGAGGGCGATATCCTCGTCACCCTCGAGGAAGCCATGCACGGCGCCGTCCGGCCGATTTCCCTCCAGAGCACCAACACCCGCACCGGCAAGCTTGAGACGCAATCCTTTCAAGTCCGGATCCCCGCCGGGGTCACCGACGGCAAACGCATCCGCGTCCCCGGTCAAGGCGAGCCTGGCACCGGCGGCGCGGCGGCGGGCGATCTCTACCTGCGGGTGCGTCACGCCGCCCACCCGGATTTCCACACCGAGGGCGCGGATCTTTATTACGACCTCGATCTCGCGCCGTGGGAAGCCGTGCTCGGCGCGGAACTCACCGTGCCCACCCTCGACGGACCGATCACGCTGCGGATCCCGCCCGGCAGTGAAAATGGCCAACAACTCCGGGTCCGCGGACGCGGTCTGCCTAACCGCAAGTCCGGCGGGCGCGGCGATTTCCACGCCACGCTCATCGTCCACCTGCCGGCCCACCCCGGCGATGAAGAACGCGCGCTGTGGGAAAAACTCCGCAGCGTTTCGAAGTTCAACCCGCGCACCAACCCGTCCGCATGAACCCGTCACCCGCAAGCGACGGTCTGCCACTCTACGATCCCGGCGCTGAAGCCGTGATGGGAGGTGGATGCCCCTGCTCACTCCGACTCTAGGATGAGGTTCCCATACGGGGTCGCATCGCCGGTGCGGATCAGGCCGATCGCGTGGGGCACCCGCTTCTTGAAATCGACGTGGGCCTCGCGGGTCAGCGGGATCGCACCGAAGGATTTCGCGAAGCGGGCGACGGCTTCTTCGGTGTTAGATGCGACAAACTCGTCCGCCTGCCAGATCCGGCCGATCTTGAAAACAGGTGTCAGCAGGTCCAGCACGTCGAGCACCGTGGGAATCCCGCGCGTCAGGGAAATATCGACCGTCTCGATCTCCGGCCAATAGGGAAATGCCCAGTCCGCGATCACCAGCGTGTTGGTGTGGCGGACGCGGGCTAACAAATCAAGGAGAGCGGGATTGAGGATGGCGGTTTGGAGCATGGCGTGATTTTCCCGCTTCCGGCCGTTTCGTCAATCCGCATTCAAGACGGCCACTGCGGGTGCATCGACTGCCGGAAGCGCGACGGCTGCGGGACGTGGTGGACGCTCCCCGCGCCATGAAATCTTCTAGCGATCCAAAAATCGGCATTCGTCCGACCATCGGCGGACACCTCGGTGACTCGGACGGCACCCCCGTCGGGCATGCGCGTAAGGTTCAGGCCCTCGGCATGCGGTGGGTGCCATCGACCTGACAATTTCCCCTCGTCATGAAACCCAATCCTCGCTTCAACTATCCCAGCGCGTGAAAGACGAATCCCAGCAACCCGACCACGATCTAACCGCTCACAGTGGGATCATCCGGGTTGCCACCGATCCGGCCCATGCGAGCGTGGATGTGGACTTCGACCCGGCGGTGCTGAGCGACAGCGAGGTCCGTTCCCTTCTCAAGGAGCACATCTCCCAAGTCGAATCCTCAATCCGCAAACGCACGTTCCGACTGGAAGGCAACGCCTGCGAGGCCTGCGCCCAGAAGCTGGAGAAAAAAGTGGCCAAACTTCCGGGCGTTAGACGTGCCACCGCGACCTATCTCGGGAGAGTGCTCTCGGTCACGTTCGATTCCAACGTCGAAACGGACGAACGGATGGTTGGCAACCTGAAGAAAACCGGCGCCGACATCAAGCCACTGGCCCCGCGAAGTCCAGACAGCCGCTCGTTCGCCCGGAAAATCAGGGATGGCGACCTCAACGAGGAAATCTCCTGCGGCCTAGGTTTGATGTTTCTAATCGTTGCCCTGATCGTGGGAAAATTGATGAGCGGCTGGTTCGCCTCGGACGCGCTTTACGTCGGAGCTTACATTTTCGCCGGACAAAAAGGCGTGCGATCCGCCGTCGCCTCGCTGCGTGAAGGTGTGCTCGACGTGGACGTGTTGATGGTTCTGGCCGCGCTCGGTGCCGCCGTGATCGGAGCGCCGTTCGAAGGGGCGTTGTTGTTGTTCCTCTTCAGTTTCTCGAACGTCCTCCAACGCCACGCGATGGAGCGGACGCGCAAGGCCATCGAATCCTTGCTCACCCTGCGGCCCAGCGAAGCCCTGGTCAAACGGGATGGAGTGCCCCTCAAGGTCGCGGTCGAGGAATTGGCGGTCGGAGAGATCGTCATCGTCCGGCCCGGCGAGCAGATTCCGGTGGACGGCGTGATTTCCGAGGGCACCACCAACGTGGACGAGTCCTCGCTAACAGGCGAGTCGATGCCGGTTTCCAAAGCCCTCGGCAGCACGCTCTTCGCCGGCACCCTTAACCAGAGCGGCGGCGTCGAACTCAAGGTCACGAAGCGCTCCGAAGACTCCGCCCTCTCGCGGATGGTCAAGCTCGTCGCCGAGGCGCAGGCGGAAAAATCCAACACCCAGCGCTTCCTCGAAAAGGCCGAGCAATACTACGCGATGGGCGTCATCGGCCTGACGATCCTGGTGTTTCTCGGGCCATACCTGTTCGCCGGCGAGTCGTTCGCGCAGGCTTTCTATCGGGCCATGACCATCATGGTCGTCGCCTCGCCATGCGCGCTGGTCATCAGCACCCCGGCCACGGTTCTATCCGCCATCGGCGGCGCGGCCCGCTGCGGGATTCTTATCAAAGGCGGCTCCCACCTCGAACGCGCGTCCAAGATCGACATCGTCGCCATCGACAAAACCGGAACCCTGACTGTCGGCAAGCCGTCGCTAACGGAAATCGTCACGGCGGACGGGATTCATCAGACCACGGGTCCCCTGCCCGGCCCGGTGATTGCAATTCTCCGCGCCGCCGCCGCGCTTGAAGCGAAGTCCGAGCATCCGCTCGCCCACGCGATTGTCAGAAGCGCAACGGATCTCGGGATCATCCTTCCGGAAGCCTCCGATTTCCAATCCACCGCCGGCAAGGGGGCCGAAGCCACCATCGAATCCGCCCGCTACCTCGTCGGCAGCGAACGACTTTTCCGCGAGTTGAATGCCACCGGCGTCACCTCGCTCGCAGAAACCTCCCAGCCACTGCAAGCCAAGGGAAAGACCTGCGTCTGGCTCGGTATCCGCGAGGGCGACACCGTCACCGCCTTGGCCTTGCTCGTCATGGCCGACACCATCCGCCCCGCCGCCCGCCAACTGGCAGATGACTTGCACCGACTCGGCGTGAAAAAAGTCGTGATGCTAACAGGGGACCAACGCCTCGTCGCCGAAGCCATCGCCCAGGAAGCCAAGGTCGATGAAGTCCACGCCGAACTCCTACCCGAGGACAAACTCAACGTCATCCGCGAGCTGAAAAAGGAAGGTGCCGTGATGATGATCGGCGACGGCGTGAACGATGCCCCCGCCCTCGCGATTTCCGACCTCGGCGTGGCTATGGGCGCGGCTGGCACCGATGTGGCGATGGAAACCGCAGATGTCGTCCTGATGGGAGACCGGCTGGAAAACATCGCCATCCTCGTCGGTCACGCGCGGCGGGCCAAGCGCGTCCTCACCCAGAATCTCGTCTTCGCCAGCGCCGTCATTGTCGTGTTGATCTTCGCGGCGCTCGGGTTTTCGTTGGCGTTGCCGCTCGGGGTCGTCGGCCATGAGGGCAGCACCGTCCTGGTTTGCCTCAACGGGCTGCGATTGTTGTTAGTCCATCAGGCGCGGAAGGCATAGACATTGTTCCGCGCCCTTGCGCCCAGTGGGCGGACCATGGTTGGATTCCACCATGTTGTTGCGCATTCGTGATGCTAGAAAGCCGGGCAGGATTCCCTGTCCGGCTTTCGTGTTGATGACGGAATTCGCGGCGACCGGTGATCGCCGCCACGCGGTCAATCCTTGATGTCCATCGAGGCGTAATCGCCGTCCTTGCGGCGATAGACGATGGTCAGGCAATCGCGGCGGGCGCTCTTGTAGAGGACGAACGGACGATCCGTGAGTTCGAGCTGCATAATGGCATCTTCCTTGAACATCGTGCGGACCGAGTAGTTTTCCGGATGGACGATGAAGGGTTCCGGATCAATGTCGGAACCTTCCGGGTGGTCTAGGACTTCTTCCTTGAAAAACCGTTCCTCAAGATAGCGGATCGATTCGTTGCGATGCGGCCGATGCTTCTTCATCAGCCGGGTCTTGTGCTTGCGCATCCGGCGGGCGATTTTCTCGATGGTTTCGTCGAGTGCCACGTACATGTCCTTGCCCTCGGTGTGAGCCTCGATGGTGATGTGATTGGCGCAGAAAAGAATGATTTCGGCAATGTGCCGGTTTCGTTGGACGTCGAGAATGGCCTTGGCCTCGATGATGCGCGGGTAGTCGAGGTGCAATCCCTCGATTTTCTTGTGCGCGTGTTCGCGGAGGGCATCGGTCACTTGCTCGTGTCTCACGGTGACAGTGATCGGCAGATTGACGTTGGCAGTTTGCATGGTGGTATTGGTTTGTTTTTCGGGTGTGCGGATGGCAGTTCTAACTGCCTTATCCGTCTTCTACTCTGGACCAAATCCGACGGAACGCCACGCTCTTCTTCGGAAATATTCCGCCTGGTTTGGCGGCTGGGGAAAAGCCGCATTCCCGGCGGCAAAACGGGGACTTGTGGCGGCGTAACTCGTTCTACTTGGGCCGGGTAAGCTCCTCGAAGGACGAGCCTCCCTGTGCGCCCGGCGCGGGTGATTCGCGGGGAGCCACAGCGGCGGCGGAGAAAAGCTCCTTGAAGGTGTCCGCAGGATCCGACGCCGGACCGCTGATCTTGAGGGTGAGCCAGCGAAAACCATCCTTGGGCGGGCCGAACATGGATTTCAGGCGTGCGGTCGGAGCACCGGCAATCATGGCCTCGGCGAGGCCGACCTGGAGACTCCCGGACACGGCTTGATCGGCTGCGATTGAGATTTCCCCCCGCAATGCCAAGCGGCCTTTGCTTTCCAATTTGAGGTCGCGGAGCGTGACGATGCCGCCTTCCCGATGGAGAACTCCGCCGGCATCACCGTCGAAGACGGGATGCTCGAACCACGGGTCTTTGTCCAAGGTTTGGGAGAGGGCAAACAGGAAAGGGAAGCCTTGGACCTCGATTTTCGAAGTGGGAGCCACGCGGAATGAGATATCGAGAGTCGGCGACGGCGGTTCAGCAGGCTGGAACGAGAGATAGTTGGATTTGGCGATCGGCAGGGAATCGATCCGGCCTGAGAAAAGTCGCCCGAAAGCGGGTCCGATGATGCCGGAGATTTGGAACGAGTCGAGTTTAACGGCCAAGATGGAGGGTTGGTCCGGCTGGTAAGGAGCAACCATGCCGGAGAATTCGAGCGCCCCGCGGTCCTCCGTTCCATGGAGGACGCGCAGGCCGATGATGTCGGCCTCGTTCCTGTGGAATTCGATGAGCGCCCGATCCATCCGCAGTTTCGGCCAGCCGGCGATGGCCAGCTCGCCCTTATAGAGACTCAACTGGGGCCGGCCGTTGACATTTTCGGGAGACAGCGAGGCCTCGGTACTGGCGAGCTTGATGAGCGGGGCCGCCGGGTCACCGAGCGTGACGTCAAGCATCGGAATGCGGTAGCGATTGAAGCGGATCGGGGATGCCCCGATGGGTGCGGGGGTGTTTCTCAGGGCTTGGCCGGGTTTGGGAAATTGCAGGGCAAGCACGCCAGAGCCGAACGAGACTTCCTCACCGGTCAGCTCTTTTCCGAGGAAGCTCGCGGGAAAGATTTCTGCGGTGAAGCCCCCCAACGCGAGGCTTTTCAAGACGTTGCCATCGGGCCATGCGAGGGTAAAACTTCCGGCGTTCGCAGTTTTCGGGTTCATCCGGAACTGTTGCAGTTCGATGGTCGCGCCGCTCATCTGTTCGATTTTGTGGACTAGGCCTTGGCGGAACGGGCTGCTGTTCGCGTAGATTACCGCGCCACCGATGGCTAAGCCGACGATGAATAGCAAAATCAGCGCGGCGGACACCTGCACGATGCGGGCATGCCGGGTGCGATGGCGCTCTTCCTTGTGAGGCTGGCTGGAACGGCGTTTCCGCTTGCGGACCCGGATCGCCTGGCTGCCGTCGGAACGGGTGACGAGCTCGCCATCCTCGGGATTTTCCGCAGGTGCGCCCTTCAGTCGATCCATCATCTCGTCGATCGAATACTTTTCGGGCTCGCTAGGGGCGGCAGACATTTTTAGGACTGGAGGAAATCAAATTGAGTCGGCTCAGCGATCTCGATAGCGACGTCCGGTCGGATCCATGAGCTCGACGTTGATGAGGAAAATGATCGCGGTGGTGACCGACTGCCGTGCTTTGGATTGGAACAGCCGCCCCACGATCGGAACGCTCCCTAGGATCGGGGTGTGATCCTCCACGTTTTGCACGCTTTCCTGGATCAATCCGCCGATCACTAGGTTGGCTCCGTCGGCTATATCGACACTGGTGGTGAACGATTGCTTGCTGAAAATGGGCATGAGAATCTGGTTCGGAGTCAGGGCGATGGTTTCCGGGCCGAGGAGTCCTTGTTGGGTCGAGTTGATCGGGCTGCCGTAATTCACGAAGCCGTCGAATTCGACGAACGAGGGATTGAGGGTGACGTTGACAAACTGCTTGTTGGGGTCTGCCACGGGAAGCACCTCCAGCGTGATGCCGACATCGCGCGTCTTGAAGGCGGTGGGAGTTGCCGGGGTAACCGGATTGTTGCCACCGCCGCCGCCGCCAAAGATGCTGTTAATGCCGCCACCGGTATTGGTCGGCAATTCGGGTGGCTCGTATTCGGTAGGGTAAATGAACTCGCGGACCATCTTCACCGAAGCTGATTGTCCGCTGCGGGTGACGGTGGAAGGCTGGGCCATGACATCGGTGCCCTTTTTCTGGTCGAGCCCCCGCATCAGGCCTTGGAGGGTGGCATTGTCAATATTGCCATAGCCTCCGACGATTCCAGGAGCCCGGCTGTTGAGTTGGCGACCGCTTTGGTTATTGATCAGGTTGTCGATCGAGTTGCCGGAAATGGCCGAGTCACCGCTGCGGTTTCCGGAAGTGATGGGATTCCGGGTGACGGTGCCGGGAGGCAAGACCATATCGTTCAAATTACCACCATTGCCGACGGTTCCACCGTCGAGATTCAGTTTGGACGATCCGGGGATCCAGCCCGCTCCGCCGAAGCCGAGGTTGCTGAGCAGCCAGTCGAAGCCGAGCTCCTTGAGGTCGGTCTGCTGCACCTTGATCATAGTCACACTGAGCGACACCATGACCGGCTCGGTTTTGGTGAGTGCGTCAACAATCTGGCCGATGTAGTCGAGATTGTTGGAGGTGTTGACGACGCTAAGTGAGTTGGTGGCGGGAGTGTAGCTGGCGGTGGCTCCGGCGGGAAAGGCCACTCCCTGTTTGATCAACACTTCCTTGGCACCGAGGCGTTGGGCAAGAAGGCCTCCGCGGGCAGGAGCAGCGGCAAAAGGATCCGAGGCAGCGGTCGCTTCGGTGGTGCCGTTGCTCATGCTGCTGATGAAATCAGGGGGCACTCGGTAGGTCCGCGAGACCAGCGCGGCGGAGTCGGAACCTGCGGCAGAAATGATGACCGAAAAATCGTCCGTCGTGAACGAGGTGTTGGTGATCTCGGTGATGTACTTGAGAACTTGGGAGAGCGGGACATTGGAAAGCTGGAGATCGAATCGGACACTGCGGACCTTGGTCGCGGCCGGGGAATCCGGAGCTCCGAGATTGACCGTGAAATTCACTCCCTTGCGGGTCGGATCCGATTCGAGCGTGTCGCTTTCACTGGCGCGGAGACGCAAGAAATCGAGCGCTTCTTCCAGCGATGCCTGGTCGAGGGCGATCTTCGGAATGATGATCCGGTCGAGCTTGTTTTTGACGGAAACGGCATTTTCCTGATCGCTCCCGGTGGCGGACTCGGTGAGTGATGGCTCGCTAGCTTGGGCCGGAACCTGCAGCTCCCATTGGCTGTCCACTTGGCCGAGCATTTCCGCGCGGGTGTGATCGTAGGCGGATTTCTGATAGTCGCTTTTTGCCACTGCGACTTGCTCCATCCCGCGGCGGGCGGCGGAGTTCGTCGGGTCGATGCGCAGGACCTCCTCGTAGGTCAATTTCGCCTGATCGAATTTCCCGAGATTGTAAGCACCTTCGGCGGTGTAGATCAGACGGCGGACGGAATCCACGTCCTTGCTATACTCGGCGGTGAGCGCGGGATTGGTGCGGATCGGGTCGTCGAGTTGGGCCCGCATCGCCAGCGCGCCGGGATTGTCAGGAGCCACCGAATCTTGGAGCACCTTGTCCACCGCAGCCTTGGCCGCAGCCACGTCACCATTGCGGGAAAGGAAGCGGGCTTGCTCGACGGATGCCTGGGCATAGCGCGCGGTGGCGGCGGCCCGCAGTTCGGCGGAAATCGGCGCGTCGGGGATCAGCTCACGGGCACCGGCGTAAGCCTCGACGGCTTCGGCGTAATGCCCGGCGGTGTAGGCTTCGTCGCCTTTTCGCAGCAGCTCCTGGGCTTCGTCGATCGCGACGCTGCGGCGGGAAACCTCGGTCTCGGCGAGGCGAGAGCCTCCCTGCGGTTCACCGGCCAGCAAAGGGACGATCAGGCAGGCGGTTGCCAACAATGCAGCACGGCCACGGAAAGGTGTAATGGGTTTGAGAGTCTCCATGCGGATGGTTCCCGCGACGTATAGTGGCCTTGGCGGGCGATGCTAAGCTAAAAATCCGGAAAATTCATCTTTTCGAAAGCCATGGGAATTCCAATTGCACCGCGATTCTCCGGCGGATGACCGGTGGCTGCCTGAAGTGGGGGACAACCTTGGTTTCGATGAGCTTGCGGACCCGGGCAATCAGTGGCAGGAATGTGTTCATGAGAAAAGTGTTCACATGAACCGATTCACTGTCAATGCAGCGATTTCAAAACGGCAAAAAGTTCACTCGCTGCATCCGCATCCCGTTGGA
This sequence comes from Akkermansiaceae bacterium, assembly GCA_031371325.1. Taxonomy (GTDB): domain Bacteria; phylum Verrucomicrobiota; class Verrucomicrobiia; order Verrucomicrobiales; family Akkermansiaceae; genus Luteolibacter. The sequence goes on from JANMJJ010000119.1 coordinate 16,248, forward strand.
TTTGCAGGCGGAGCGCCTCGATTGAAGGGAATTTCAACTCGCGCCGGAGATAACCGTGAAAACGGACTTCGAGTTCCTCGCCGTAGAGTTCACCGGAGAAATCAAACAGATGCACCTCGCACACGCGGGTGTCGCCGCCGACGGTCGGGCGCAGGCCGAGATTGGCGACGCCGGTCAGCTCGCGACCGCCCGCGAGCTGCACCCGCACGGCCCACACTCCGTCCGGGGGAAGCTGAGCTTCGCCGGTGGCGAGATTCGCCGTCGGGAAGCCAATCGTCCGGCCGAGTTTTTTGCCTTCGATGACGGTCCCGCCGACGGTGTAGGGCCTGCCGAGCATTTGTTCTGCGGCGTCGAGATTGCCATCGCGGATGGCCTGGCGGATGCGGGTGCTACTGACCCGCTCGCCGTCGTGCATGACCGGAGGCACGGCCTCCAACCTGAATCCACGGCGGCCAGCTTCCTGTTCGAGGAAAGTCACGTCGCCACCGCGATGATGGCCGAAGCGCCAATCCTCGCCCACGGCGATGGTTCGGACGGGGGCGGCCGTGAGTTGCGCGATGAATTCGGAAGCCTCCATTTTCGCGAATTCCATGTCGAAAGGCAGAGGAATGAAAAGTTGCACGCCGAGGTCGCCGACCACCCGCGCTTTGTGTTCTAGGGTTTCCAACAAATTCGTGGGTGCCTTGCTCGGGGCGATCACGCGGATCGGATGGGGATCGAATGTCAGCAGCCCCGCCAGCCCGCCTTCGCGGGCCGCAGCCTCCACCGCGCGGGCGATCACCGCTTGGTGGCCGACGTGGACGCCGTCGAAGACTCCCAGCGCGAGGTGCAGCGGCACGCCCAGCGCGGGCAAGTCTTCAAGGCGGTTTCGAATCAGCACGGACGTGGGATAGCAACCCCTTGGATGGGATTCAAGCTTCGCGCGAGGGATGCCCAGATCACGTTTCCTCGCGGCAGCGCACAGCGGTGACACGGACGCGGCTCATATTCGCGGTGCAGGTTCCGGTGGCGGGCGGCAAGCTCCTCGGCGGCGAGTTCGTCAGGTAGTTCAAATAGATCCTCGGAGGCGGTGGCCAAGACGGACACCTATTCGCTCTCCAACACGGGCATGACCACCAGCTACATCAACGGCATTGCGCGGAGTGGGGTTTCTGGCACCTACATTTACACGGTGAATCCCGCCATCGAGCCGGACACGTCGAGCACGATGACATAGTCGCGCGGCGGGATTTGATCCAGACTCACTCGCGGTGGCGGGGCGATCTGGAGCAGGAAATGATTGGTCGATTTCCCCTGATGGAGCAGCAGTCCGGCGTCCACCTGATTGTTGCCGAGTTTCCAACGAAGGATGAAATCGCGGTTGGCGGCCTCCTCGCCGGCCTTGGTGTCGATCTTCACCAGCGCCCGGTCCTTGGCCTTGAAATCCACGGCCACCGGGTGGCTCGGGCAAGTCACCTCGGCGAGCGGCAGAGTGGTTGTTAGCGAGACATCCAGCTTGAAGGTCGCGGGGTTCGGCGTGGCGGGCAACAAATGGGGGTTGGCCGTCCACCTCTCCCCTTTCGCCGCCGCCGAGCCGCCGGTGTAGCGCGGGCCGACGACCGTCGGAAACACAAACTCATAAGTCGAATCCACCGCCGGAATCGTCTCGGTCCAGTCGATCTCCACCTCGATGTCGTCACCGGGCAACAGATTCGCGACAGACATTTGAAACACGTTAGGCCGGTGCTCCTCCAGCAGCGCGGCGGTCTTTTTCTCCGCCTTGGCCGTTTCATACTCCGCCTTCGCCTTCACGGATTCCTTGATCCGCACGGCGATCACCCGTCCGCCGGTGGTCAGCGTCATGCCATGCACCGCCGCGCGGGTGGACGCGGGAAACACATAGATCGCCTCGATCGGCACGCTGCCGGAATTGGCATAATGCTGCGTGAGGTGAACCTTGGCGATGGTGCCATCGATCGCCACACTCGCGGCCGTGGATTTCAACGGCAGCGACTCGTTGGAACGGTCGTCGGTCGTTTTTCCGACGACCTGAAAATAGGGCGAGGATTGTTCATCGGCCCGGGCTGCGGCTAGAAGCAGCCCGTAGATAACAGCGAAATAGGTGAGACGGTGGAGCGTTTTCATGGTGGAGTTGACCCCGCCATGACACCCCTGCCCGGTGAACCGTTGATGCGGCTTGTGTGAAATTCTCGGGAAGATGTGTGCGCAGTGGTCGCGATCACCTGTCGCCGCAGCAAGCAGGACGACGGCACCGCCCGCAGAGTGCGGTGGCAGAGTGCAACGGCGACACCGCTTGGATTCTTTCGTGGCAGCCGGACCGATGCCGCGCGCACGAACCGTTCTCATGGAAGCGGTGTGGTGCTTCGCTTCCCACCGCAGGCCATGATGCGCGTCACACGCTGGACATGCCTGATCAAATCCATCTACCAAAGCAACCGCTTCCGTCTTGCCACTTCGAACGGGGAATCGGAAGCTTTCTCCGTGCTCCAAACCCTCCGCGCCCGCTTCGGCCACGACGTCTTTCGCGAGGGACAGGAACCTGTCATCCGGGCTTTGTTGGAAGGTCGCTCCGCCCTCGCCGTCTTTCCAACAGGCGGTGGGAAATCCCTCTGCTATCAGCTTCCCGCGCTGTTGCTAGACGGCCTCACCCTCGTTGTTTCGCCGCTCATCGCCCTCATGCGCGACCAAGTGGACGGTCTCACCGCCAAAGGCATTTCCGCCGCCCGGCTCGACTCCACGCTCGATGCCGACCAAGTCCGCGATGTGTATGAACGCCTCGATGCCGGCACGCTCAAGCTCCTCTACGTCGCCCCCGAGCGCTTCGCCAACGAGACCTTCCGCCAGCGCCTCAAGCGGCTGTCGATCCAGCTCATTGCCATTGACGAAGCCCACTGCATCTCCGAGTGGGGCCACAATTTCCGCCCGGACTACCTCAAGCTCGCGAGAATCTGCCGGCGCTTGAAAATCCCACGGGTCCTTTGTCTAACCGCCACCGCCACGCCCAAGGTCGCCCGCGACATCCGCAAGGCGTTTCGTATCGCCGCCGCCGACCACGTCCAGCTCAGTTTCCACCGCGCCAACCTCGACCTGCGCGTCACTCCTTGCACCGCCAGCGAGAGGAAAAACCTCCTGCTGGAGAAACTCACCGCCGTCGGTGGCCCCGCCGTCGTTTACGTCACCCGTCAGGAAACTGCCGAGGAGGTCGCCACGTTTCTTGCTAGAAACGGCCTCTCAGCCCGCGCCTATCATGCCGGACTACCCGCCGAGTTCCGGGCCGATGCCCAGAGCTCCTTCATGGCCGGCGACACCCGCATCATCGTCGCCACCATCGCCTTCGGCATGGGCATCGACAAATCCAACATCCGCGCCGTCTTCCACTACAACCTCCCGAAAAGCCTCGAGAATCACACCCAGGAAATCGGTCGCGCCGGTCGCGACGGCCAACACGCCCTTTGCGAAATGCTCGCCTGTGGCGACGATCTAACCGTCCTTGAGAATTTCATCTATTCCGACACCCCGACGCCCCGCGCCCTGGAAAATCTCATCGACCGTGTCCTCCGCCTCGGCCCGGTGTTCGACGTCTCGCCCTACGAACTCTCCACCATTTGCGACATCCGCCCCGGCGTCGTTGCCACCGTCATGACCTATCTGGAAATCGACGGTATCATCGAAGCCACCGGCAGCTTCTACGCCACCTACCGGGCCAAGCTCCTCAACACTCAGGCGAAGATCCTCGCCGGCCGCGCCGCAGCCGAGCGAAAGTTCGTCCAACAGATCCTCGACGCCGGCGAGATGAAACGCTGGTGGCTCTATTTCTATCCGACCCTGCTCACGGAAAAGCTCAACTGCCCGCGGGACAAAATCGTCACCGCCCTCAACGGCCTGCAAACCGCCGGCGACATCATCCTCAGTGTCTGGGGCGTCCGCCAAGGATACAAGCTCAAGAAAGCCCCCGCCGATCTCAAGCTCCTCACCGCCTCACTCGTCGGGAAATTCCAATCGCGCGAACAAGCCGACCTCGCCCGCCTCCGGCAGGTCCTCGGCCTATCCGCCTACCGCGGCTGCCTTACTGGCTACCTCACCAAACACTTCGGTGAAAAGTTGGAGGTTCCTTGCGGCCACTGCGACCGCTGCCGCGGGGTCCCCGCCAAGACCATCAAACGCCCAAAATCCCGCCGCGTCACCGATGACGACATCGCCACGGTTAGAAAACTCGTCGATGAAAAACACGCCGCGCTCAACACGCCCCGCCAGCTCGCTAGGTTCCTCTGCGGGATGGCGAGTCCGGCGGCCACGCGGGCGAGGTTGACGCGGAACAACGCGTTCGCGCTTTTGGCGGATCTGCCGTTTGCGGAGGTGTTGGTCATCGCGGAAGTGGCGTGAGTCTGGACCGGGGAAGGCGAGATCATGGGCCTGATGCACCAGGAATATCCCGACCACGGCGCGAAGTTCCACCCGGAGTCGATTTTAACAAATTTCGGCAAGCGGCTGCTTGAAAATTTCCTCAAACTCGAGCTGTCGGGCGAGCAAGGGATCAATCTCCTTCCAGCACCGCGACGCCTCGATCACACCGCCGCCGCAAGGCCTAGCGAGTCTCCGGTCGATAGAATCTCAATCTGTCGAAGTGCATCGCATCTTCCGGCGATGGCGAGGTGCCATTGAAAGACGTGGTAAAGCCGCGGAAAGACCCATGGACACGCTTCGCTGTTACTGAAGAGTTTCACCAGTTCAGGTACACGGGCATCTTCAGTTCTGCATGAAGCGGGGGTGCCAGCGCGATGAGATCGAAGACTTCCGGAACATCGCCGATGTTCGCGCGGAATTCCCATTCATCGGATCACATCTTGTTGTTTTTTGGCGATGTCCAAATCGCTTCCCGAGACTCGGGTATAGACATTGGCAATCGCAAATGCGGCCTCGATCTCTCCTGCCTCGGTGAGCATATCCAACAACTTCATGGTGTCATTCTTGAGGTTCTGGTTGGCTCCTACCTCGACCTTGCCGCAGCTGCAATTGCCCATCTTCAGCGAAGGAGTCCATCTCATCACGCCGCACCTAGGCGACCAGAGGGAGGGTGATGAAGTCGTCTATCTCCACGGCATGATGCCCGTATTCCTCCACCGCTGCGATGACCTAGCATCCTTCAAAA
>JANMJJ010000125.1:0-8956 GCA_031371325.1 Akkermansiaceae bacterium
TGAACTCCTCAAGCTCCCTCCTCCGCGCCACGGCGCAGCTTGGCATGACGCTGCTGACCCAGCCGCTGTTAGCCGTGCCGCCGCCCGCCGTCACCCCTGCGGAAATCGCCGCACTTGAGGCGGCTGCCGCATCCAAGGCACACGCTGCCGCGGCAGCTAGTGCCGCTGCCCGCGCCAGCTTGGAGGCCGACCTAACGGATGCTGCCACTGCGTCTAAGGCCGTCGCCGCTTTTCTCGTCCAAGCCGATTTGCCACCCATTTCCCCGGATGCCGCCGCCGTTGCCAAGCCACTCGATATCAAACCGGGTCCGACCGACACCGTGATCAACTTCGATGGCGGAATGTATTTCGACCCCGACGAGGGCGTGCTCGTTTATCTTAAAAATGTGACGGTCAAAGATCCACGCTTCGATCTATCAGGAGCTAACGAGTTGAAAATCTTCTTCGGCAAAAAGCCCGCCAAGGAGACCAAGGACCAGTCGGAACCCAACAAATCTGACAAGCCCAAGAGCGGCTTCGGCGGCGACATCGGCGGGAACTTCGGCGACGTCGAACGTATCGTGGCGACTGGCACGATTGTCCTCAACCAGAAGTCCACAGATGCCAGTAAGGAGCCGATCAAAGCCAGCGGTGCCACCTTCAGCTACAATCTCAAGGCCGACCAGATCCTCATCAGCGGCGGCTTCCCGTGGGTGCTTCAAGGCAACCGATTTTTGCGGGCCATGGAACCGAATCTCATTCTCCGGATTTCCCCAGACGCCGGGAGTTTCGACACCCAAGGCCATTGGGAAATGGGCGGGAAAATCGAACAAAAAAAATAATCTCCCCCGTGATTTCAAAACTCTGCCCAACGCACACCCCAGGTTCCACCTGTTCCAACACGGAGTCCGCCGTGCTGTTCGCTAACGGATTGCGCAAGACCTACAACGGCCGCGCCGTGGTCGATGGCGTTTCCATCACCGTCCAGCCCCGCGAAATCGTCGGCCTGCTAGGCCCTAACGGCGCGGGCAAGACCACCTCGTTCTACATGATCGCCGGACTCATCCCCGCCGACGCCGGCTCGGTGTGTTTCAACGGCCATGACATGTCGAAAATGCCGATGCACCGCCGCGCCCGCCTCGGCCTCGGCTATTTGCCGCAGGAAGAATCGATTTTTCGCAAGCTCTCAGTGCTCGATAACTTGCTCGCCATCCTCGAGACCCGCCCGAACCTCAGCCGCAGCGACCGCCATGACCGCGCCCACGATCTGCTTGCGCGCTTCGGCATCACCAAGCTCGCCAAGTCGCTTGCCATCACTCTATCAGGCGGCGAGAAACGCCGTCTCGCCATCGCCCGCTCGTTGTGCTCGGACCCCACCTTGCTGATGCTCGACGAGCCCTTCGCCGGCATCGATCCAATCGCCCTCGAGGACATCCAGCGCATCGTCCGCGAACTGCGCGACCGCGACGGGCTGGCCATCCTGATCACCGACCACTCGGTCCGTGAAACCCTCACCATCACCGACCGCGCCTTCCTCATCCACGACGGCCGGGTGATCCTCGAAGGTGCGTCCGACGAGTTGGTGGACGACCCCATCGCCCGCAAGCATTACCTAGGCGAGGATTTCAAAATGTAGAAAAATCGTTAGAAGTTCATGAAAAACCACCATCGATCCGGCGGAAACCGCGGCCGCGCTTTCATCACTGGATTCTGTCTAGCGGGCACCTGTCACGCCGGCGAGATGCGCGTCTTCCACAGCGCGGAAGGCAAACCGTTGACCGCAAGTTTTGAAAGCATCTCCGGCGACAAGGTGAGCCTGAAACGTGATGACGGGAAAGTCTTCGAACTCGCGAAGGACAAACTCAGTGCCGCAGATCAGTTGTACCTTGCCGGGCTGGCCCAACGCTCCGGCGACGAGGCGCAAAAACTCAACACCGCCGCCGGCCACCCGATCGCGAACGGCAAACCCTTTGCAGAACGCAAGGCCGACGAGCTGGCCGGCCTGCTCAAACTCCGGCCCGAATCCCAATCGAAATACGGCCACAGTTGGCGCCTCTACGCGGCTTACACGAAGGGCTACCTGCTCTTCGGGGCCATGCCCTACTCGGTCGCCCTCTATTCCAACCAGGACGGGCTCGCGACCAGCATGTCGATCGTCTATGCCAACAAAGGCGACTTCGGCAGCACCGCCGGGGTCGCCGAGGATCATTTCAAAGGTGGCACCACCGCCACCGCCGGCACCCTCGCCGAGGCCATGGACCGCGACGAAGAGACGGTTAGCAAGGCCCTGACGGCCGTCCTCGGCGCGGGAAAAGTCGAGCGCTATGGCGAAGGCAAGACTCGCCGGAAAATCACTCGCTGGGATTGGAACGGCCATGCGTTCCTCCTCTCCAACGAAGACGGCGAATACGTCAGCCTCGCCATCGTCTCCTCCGGCACCGCCGATGCGGGCGGGAAATCCACCCTCACCAAGGATGGCGACGTGAAAAAACGCCTCCTCGCCAGCATCGTCAAATCCGACAACGGCGACGTCTATTTATCCGAAATCCCGATGGTGGACCAAGGCCCCAAGGGCTACTGCGTGCCCGCCACCTTCGAGCGGGCGATGCGGACGATGGGGCTCGAAGCGGACATGTACCTCCTCGCCATGGTCGGCCAAAGCCAGGCCGGCGGCGGCACTTCGACGGAGCTGTTGTTGGAAAACGTCAAGCACCAGATCCTCAGCAAGGGCCGCCGCATCAAGGAGGAAACCCTCAAGCAACTTCGCCTGCGGGATCTCAAGCGCTACATCGACGAAGGCATCCCCATCATGTGGCTCTTGTGCTCAATGCCGGAATACAACGCCGTCGCCGACAAGAACACCGCCGCCCGCGAGAAAATCACCGACTGGAAAACCCACGCCACAGACATCGCCGCCGCGAACGTGGACCTCGCCAAGTCCCCGAAGCCCGATGCCCAGCACCATATCTGCATGATCATCGGCTACAACGAGGCCACCCAGGAAATCGCTGTTAGCGATTCGTGGGGTGCGCAATTCGAACGCCGCTGGGTCCCCCTCGCCGTCGCCGACTGGGCCAGCACCGGGGGGATTTTCATGATCCTGCCGTGAGGGAGTTAGGGTCGCCCGGCTTCTTGCCGGGATTTTTTAACAATCCAAGCCACCCGGATAGGGGTCGCGATCCAAATTGGAAAATTTAGGGTTGATTATTAGCAAATCTAAAATCATTATTTTTGCGAAATGACTCCCCCCTATCGTTACCTCACCCTTGCTTCCACCCTTGCCCTTGGCTCTTTCCAGAATCTCCAAGGCAGCACCGTCTCCAATGCCGGCGATTCCGGGCCCGGCTCGCTTCGCGCTTCCATTGCCGCAGCCGTCAACGGAGAAACCATTAGTTTCGATCCGGCTCTCAACGGCGCAACCATCACGCTGACCAGCGGCTCCCTTTCCATCACTGGTCTCCAGCTCACGATTGACGGCTCGTCCCTCCCTCTCGGAATACAAATTAGCGGGAACGATACCTCCCGGATCCTGACGATTGTCTCGAATTCGAACGTGGCCCTCAAGCACCTCACTCTTCGAAATGGTCGCGCGGTTGATGAAAATGGAGGTGCCTTGCTCGCCCAAGGCGGCCAGTTGCAGATGACCGACTGCTCGATTAGCGCATCATATTCGAGCTTGAATGGTGGTGGTGCCTACATCGGCAACGGAATCCAAGCCACCGTGGAGCGATGCTCCTTCGTTGGCAATCACGGTGAGGGCTTCGGCGGCGGGATTTTTTTCATTGGAACATCCTCGGCCATCGTCACCAATACCGTGATCTCGGGCAATCGCTCCCTGAACGGCGGTGGCATCCTCAATCTGTCTGATAGCCCTTCGCTCGTCAATTGCACCATCCAAGGCAACTTCGGGGGAGGGATTCAAAATGAATTTTCCTCCGCGCCTTTGCTGAGGAATACCATCGTCACGGGCAATCGCATCGGCACGGGAACCGGCCCCATCGCCTCCCAGCAGCTCAAAAACAACTCCACTTCTGCTCCGGATATCAATCACTGCCTCATTGAAGACGCTTCAAGTTCGGCCAGTTTCGACGACGGCAATCGCGTGGTCTGGGGCGCGAACAATCTCGCCGGATCGACCGCAAACGATCCGGCTTTCCTCGAACCCGTCCTCTTCTCCTCAGCCCCCAACTCCGGCGGTGATCTGCGGGTCCTGACCACCTCCCCGGTTCTCAATGTGGGCGATAACCTCAGCAATTCCACCAATCTCGACCGGGCAGGAAAACCCCGGATCCAGGGCACCACCATTGATTTAGGTGCATTTGAGGCCGGCTACGTCACATTCTCATTCCTCCATCCCTCGCTCGCCAAAACGGGGGACGAGAACCAAAACGGTCTTTCCAATTTCGTTGAATACGCCCTTGGCAATGATCCTTCCGCTTCAGACGATCAATCGTCCCTCCCCACCATGTCCAATGGCGGAGGCGACAAGTTCATCACCGCATCGGAGCGAGTCAACGCGGCTGATGTCCACTCGTCCTGGGTCACCTCCACCGACCTTGCGAGCCTCCCTTGGCAACCCATGATTGAGGGCGTAAATTACTCCGTCGAGTCCACTGTGACCCTCGCACCTGGTCGCCAGCAGATGGTGATCAAACTCCTCGACACGGATCCCCGCCGTTTCTACCGGAAGGCATTTGCTGACTCCAACTGAGCGCGGTTGCAAACACTGCTCGCCCGGGAGAATCCTCCTTGCGCGTCGGAGTCTTGGAAACCCATCCGCTTGGTCGCTTGGTCGTGCCTGCCTCGAAATTACTCGGCGCGGCTCTGTTGAAATCCCTGGTTACGATCAACCCACAAAAAAACGGGCAGGGATTATTTCCCTGCCCGCATTTTAAAATCCAGTGCTGTCGCTAAAACTTACTTGCGGCGGACCAGACGACCCACACCACCCAAGCCAAGGATGCTGAGTCCAAGCAAAGCCACCGTGGCTCCACCATCTGGAACGGCGTTGCCGCTGGCTGAGAAGGTGAATACCGAGGCGACACCCGGGGTTTGAGCTGTAAACGAAAAGACCCCCGGGGTGTCGGTGAAGCCCGCTTTTTTGATAAGACCTGTCCCCGAAACATTCAAGAACGTCTGCCCACCTAAAACGCCGACGCTCACCAACGAAGAGCCGATATCGAAGGTGAAACCATTAACCGCCCACAGGCCCACCTTTGGGCTGCTAAATGTCCATGGGGAACCAAAAGTTACCGGTGCTCCGACAAGAATGCCAATGAAGTCCCCGGTAATCGGAGCACCTGCTCCTGGAAGACCACCGGCGGCGGCACCCGACCACGAGTTGACCGCCGTCGCCAACGCGATATTGCTATTGTTGAGGGTCGCGGAACCGACGAAGCCGATGGTCCCATTGATGTAGCCAGCTTGCGCCGCCGACGTAAGAGCAAGGGCCATGACGACCGCTCCGAATTTCGAATATTTTTTAAGGTTCATTTGATTTGGTTTCAATCGAGGGGGGAAATCCGGACATCCGGAGAAATCTTCGATCATGCGGGTGTAAAGCATCCACCGTGCCAACCCATTCACGACTCAATCCAACAAACTCGTCGTGAAGGACTTGCATGAATTTAAAACCTTACATGGGAATCTCCGCAGGCCGGAAATCACCGAGGTGATAACTATCCCGACACTGCGGTGTCAAAATTCCCGATGAATTGTTCAATATTCGAGCTGACGCGACACGATGGCGACATGCGGTCCGGTTCGTAACGTGTAAAGCTTCCCCCCTCACTGTCTTGAATTTTTACAATCCCGGGCATTTCTGCCAACCGCCCGAATCCGGCTCGCAAGCTTTTATGCCATTGTAACATCCTAACAATAAATTTCTTGATGCCCGCGATCAGCGGGCTGGCATGACGTTTGCTAACCGACCGCCGAACGGGTGCCACCCTTGGTGCCCGAATTCAAAATCAAAATGAAACAACCAAAATGAAAACAAATACTAGAATTAGCATCGTCCTCGCCTCGCTCCTTGCAGCCGGTGCCGCCAACGCAGCCCCAATCACGGGCTCGATTCATATCGCCGCATTCGGGGCGTCTGTCGCGGTCAACACTGTCGCCAATACGGTCACCTTTGCGGCCGGAAACAATGGCCAGGTGAACATTGCTCCCACGGGGTCTTACGCTGGATTGGTATTGCTGGGCGCTTCTGTCCATTACAACTCGTTCAACTATGGTGCGCTCCCTGGACCTGTCGCCGTCGCGCCGCTTTGGATTACGACGGCTGGTACGCTGGCATCATTCGACCTGTCAGTCATCACATCGATCACGGAAGGCAGCGGTGCCGTGTCATTGTTGGGGACTGGCACGGCCAAACTCGCTGGCTTCACAGATACCCCGGGAAATTGGAGCTTCTCGGCAACCTCAGCGACAGGCGGCGAGTTCAATTGGTCATCGACCAACACCCCGCGAGTGCCGGATGGTGGTGCCACTTTGGCGCTCCTCGGCGTGAGTGTTCTTGGCCTTGGCGGAATGCGCCGCTTCCTTCCATCCCTTAAAAAGTAATTCATGCCGGACCCAATGGATTTCTATAGCAAGCAGGGCATACGCCCTGCTTGCTTCTTTTTGGTCCCTAGTGAGGTTCGTGCAGCCTTCCGCAGAAAAGAGACCTTCACAGCCATCCTGGAACGTGCCCCTCGCAGGCAATACGCGCGAATCACGTTTTGAAGTCGCGGGTTTGGAAGGAGAGCCAGCCAAGCGTGAAGAGGGTGATGTCGAGGCCGCAGAGGAAGGCGTAGGACTCGATGATTTTCGGCCACGGGACGTGGTGCTCCAAGATGAAGACCCAGGCGCTCATCCGCCAGGTGATGAAGTAACTCTCGTACGGTTTGAAGAACGGGAATCCTTGCAAGATCATGTCCACGAACAGGATGGTCAGCGTGATGATCGTGGCGGCGGCGGGTTTGATTTTGAAACAGGAAAACATGAACGCGATGGAGGAGAGCGTGACCATGCTGATGCCGATGCCGGCGGCGGAGAGGGCGAGTCGGCCCGCGCCTTCCCACCAGTCGGGGTAGGCGGCGAAGACTTTCATCTTCGGTTCCATGACGAACAAGCCGCCTTCCCAGCCGACCGCGGCCACCGCCATCGCATAACCGGTCACGCCGACGAAGAATACGAACGAAACCGTGTAGAGCGAGACAGCGGTGTACTTCACTAACAACAAGCGCAACCGGCTGATCGGCCTCGCGAACACGAGCCGCAGGTTGCCGTCCTCGTTTTCCTTGGCCACGATGTCACCGGCGACCAGCGCGAAATAGATCGAGCCTAGCAGGAACATGCTCAGCAACATGATGGTGAAAGTGATGGTCAGCGAGCTGTAGTAGGTGCCGAAATCCAAGCCATTGCGTTCCAACATCCCGTGCATGTAGCTCTGGCTGCGGGGCAGTTTGTACACCAGCAGGATCACCGCCTCCATGATGATGAACGCGCCGTAGCCCATCCAGGTTCGTGGCCGGGCGAAGAGCTTGCGGAGCTCGCCGCGGAGTTGTTGGAGGAAGAGCATGGGGCGTCGGGGCGATTTTAGAAAGTTCCTTTCAATAATCCGGAAATTTTCATGCGCTCACTTTTTGTCACGTTTCTTGGCAGCAATGTACCGCTCGAACAAACGGTCGAAGAGTTCTTTAGATATCTCCCCGTCATCCTGGACCTTTTTGTAGAACTTGAAATTCGAGTCGATCAAGTCGTGTAGCATGTCTTGCGCAACTTCTTCGAAGGACATTCGAACGGCCTGCTTTGAACCTGCGGCAAGCTGCTGTTCCAGTTGGGGATCCTGACCGAGTTTCTGTTCGAGGTGTTCGATCACGACTCGATCTTCATCGGTGAACTTGGTCCCGAACTGCTGGTTGAGTGCCTCGATGATTTTTGATAGAGGTTCATGCGCCTCGGTTTCGGCGACACTCGTGCCACCGTAGTTTTTCGGCTTCACCGCGGTTTCGCCCCGCTTGAGCTCGATCTTCACCGTCTTGATGAGGTTCGGCTTGTAGTTGTCGAGGTCCGTCATGTTGAGGATCTCGGTGGGCAGCGGTTTGCCTTCGGCGGGGAGCTTTTTCACCACGAATCCGGCGAACGCGTAAAGCTTTTCCAAACGGGCGTCTTTGAACGAGATGAGCTGGGAGAGGAAACCGTAGAGCTTCACATAGTCGCGCATCTGCGACTTGTAGTTTTTCCGGTCGTTCTCGTCCATCTGCCGATAGAGATCGACTAACGGATTAGTGAGGGCATGCAGCTTGGCGATCTTCGCTTCTTTGTTGCCCTTGGCGTAGAAGACCTCGCAGAACGCGTCGATGGCGGCGGGCGTGTGCAGGCCGTAATCCTCAAGCTCCGTGCGAATGTCGTAGAGCTTTTCCGGATCGACTTCCTTGGTGAGCTTGATCCGGTCGTAGAAGGGCTGAAATTGTTTTTCGATGTGCGCCGGATCGTTTTCGAAATCGAGAACCACGACGTCTTCCTTGCCGGGATAGGTGCGGTTCAGGCGTGAAAGCGTTTGCACTGCGGTCACTCCGGTGAGCTTGCGATCCACATACATCGCCTTGAGAAGCGGTTGGTCGAAGCCGGTCTGATACTTGCTCGCGACGATGAGGATCTTGTATTTCGCGGCCTCGAACCGGAGCCGCAGTTTGTCCTCGGAGAAACCATTCATCTTGGCTTCGGTGTATTCTCCGCCGGTGTCCTCGTCTTTGACGGTGCCGGTAAAGGCGACGAGCGCTTCGAATGGTTCGCCGAGTTCTGTCAGATATTCGCGGACGGCGACGGCGTAGCGAACGGCATGCAGCCGGGAGCGGGTGACGATCATCGCCTTGGCTTTGCCATCGAGCGATGCTTCCACCTTCTCGCGGAAATGGTCGATCATGATCCGCGCTTTCTTCTTCACCGCGTGGGTATGAACCCCGGCGAATTGTTTCAAGAGCGCGGTGGC
>JANMJJ010000127.1:0-1781 GCA_031371325.1 Akkermansiaceae bacterium
GTGAGATTGGGGCCTTTGTGGAGATTGCAGTCGATGCAGGCGAGACAGAGGTTCGATTCATCGTCGGTGCCGCCGTGCTTGAGCGGGCGGATGTGCTCGATGTGCAGGGCGGCGAGGGGTGAGTCTTCTTGGCGGGTTTGGCAATACTCGCAGCAGTGATCCGCTCGCTGCCTGACAAGGACTCGCGTGGCGGCGGTCATGCGGCGCTGCCGGATTTGAACTTTTTGGCCTCGCGGCGCAGGACGGCGACGAACTTGTTAGCCCGGACGTATCCGGCATACTCTTCCCGTTCCTCGGAAGATAGGGCACCTTCGGTATTTTTCGCAGCGAGTTCCTCAATCCGTTCGCGAAGTGATTGATCGGTTTGCACGGCCAAAACCGCGTCTTCCCGACCGGGGAGCAGGAGTTGAAGCAGTGGACTTACACCGCGCTGAAAGGCTGTTTGAGCACTCATGAGTAGGAAGATAGCCAAAGGAGTTTCAAAGGCAAGAACCGGGTTGGGTCGTCACTTTTAACTCGGCGCGTCACCGTTGCAGGGAGGCGAGCAGTTTCCCGGCGTCGGGGAAGCGGTCTTTGGGATTGCGGACGAGGGCTTTGTCGATGACGGCGGCGAGGGTTTTCTCTAATCCGGGCATGCGGTCGCGGATGGGGATGGGGTTTTCGTTGAGAATGATGTCGATGGGGTCGCGCTTGGGATCGAAGCGGTAGGGGAATTTTCCGGTGAGGAGCTGGTAGAGGGAGGCGGCGAAGCTCCAGACGTCGGAGACGGGTTTGACGTATTTGAAGTTGGTGATTAGTTCCGGCGGCATGAAGACGGGCGTGCCGGCGTAGTTGCCGGTCATGCTCATGCCGCTGAGGCCGGCTTTATGGAAATTCTTGGCGAGGCCGAAGTCGGAGATCTTGGCGCGGTTGCGGTGAAGCAGGATGTTGTGGGGCTTGATGTCGCGGTGGACGAAGCCTTCCTTGTGGGCGGCGGCGAGACCTTCGAGCGCTTGGAGCGCCCACGGCATCAGCACGTCGGGCGGGAGGGTGCCGCCGCGGGCCTTGGCGACATCGGCCAGTGAGCCGCCGTCGCAGTATTCCATGACGAAGAAGAAGGTGCCTTGGTCCGAACCGCTGTCGAGGAAGCGGACGATGTTGGGATGCTTGAGGCCGGCGATGACCTGCATTTCGCGTTTGAAGTGTGCGATGGCGCGGGGTTCCGCCTGGGCGCGGGAGAGCATGAGTTTCACCGCCACCGGATCGCCGCCGGATTTCGGGGTGGCGAGATAGACGGCCCCGCAACCGCCGCGTCCGAGTTCGCGTTGTACGGTGTAATCGGCGAGGGTGAAGATCGCTTTTTCCGGACTGCCAAAAATGAGTTGGCGCATGGCCTCAGGGGAGAGGCCGGAGAGGTCGCCTTCCGGTAGGGCGGCGGGAATGGCGTCGGCGTCCGGCGCGGTTTCCACCCGGACTTCGATGGAGGATTGGCCGACGGTGATGCGGTCGCCGTTTTTCAGGTCGATGCTTGGGTATTGGCGGAGCGCGCCTTGTTCCGGGGTTTCGCCTTTTTCGCGACCGCCGCATTTTTTCCCATTGATGTGGGTGCCGTTCATGCTGCCGAGATCGCGCAAGGAAGCCATTGGCGGGCAGGCTTCTAGCAGGAAGTGGTGGCGGGAAACCTGCGGATCGCCGGGAACGCAGAGATGGCAAGCCGCCATCCGGCCGAGCAGGAAGGTGTCATGCTCGGTGAGGGAGAAGGATTTGGAGGTGCCGTCCGGGTTGAGGACTTGGAGGTGGAC
>JANMJJ010000145.1:0-2875 GCA_031371325.1 Akkermansiaceae bacterium
GGCGCTGTCGCCCCAGTCACGCACGGCTTTGGCATAGAAGTCCGCCATATCATAGTTCATCATGAAGGCTTCGCTGGTGACGGCAAGGTCGCCGCCATAGCCGAAGCGTTCGCGATGCGGGCAATCGGACTGCACGCTGAACAAGTTGCTCAGAAAGGTCCAATCACACATTTCCTGAATGCGGTTGAATGGCTCGCTGGAACAAGTGAACGCACCGTTGCGCTCCACATCCGAGTTGAGCCGCAGTCCGGTGATCATGTCGATTGAAGGTGTCCCAATCAATCCCGTCACCTCCACATAACGAAATGCATGGAAGGTAAATCGCGGGGTGTATTGCTCCACTCCCCTGCCCTTCGTGACATAAGTGTCGCTCTGCCACGCGACGGACGGCGCACCGGGACCACCGACACTTTCCTCGATGCCAGCCGCGTTTTTCCGCTTGCCTTTGATCTGGCCGGCCACACTTGTCATCGGGTTGAGGGTTCCATCCTTTTTCAGAAGCTCACCATAGCGCAATGTAATGTTAGTTCCTTCAGGTGCGGAAACCTGGAGCTTCACCCAGCCGGAGAAGTTCCGACCCATGTCGAAAATGAATACCCCGGGCGTCGGCTCGGCAATCTTCACCGGCTTGAGCGTGCGGGTGACCCTGATCGGCGGCTGCGCCTGCGCCCGCAGCACGCCGAGCGGCTCGGAGGCCACGCCGGGCGGACGCCAGCCTGAGCCAGCAAAGCCCGGGCCGTCCCAGCCCGGCACTTCCCGCCTCGCATCATATTTTTCACCGAGGTAGGTGTTATTAAAACGAATCGGGCCATCGCCCACTTTCCAACTGCTATCGCTTACAATTGCTTGCTGAGTGCCATCCACAAAGTCCACCACCAAACGGGCGATGAAACGCGGACGACCAATCGTTAGATGTTCGCGCAAGTTGAGATGGCCCCAAAAGCGCAGCGGCAGCGGATTGTACCAACCGTTGCCCAGCGTCACGCCGAGACAGTTATCACCTTGCCGGAGCTGGCCAGTCACATCCCGGGTGGTGTAGAGAACCCGCTGGGAGTAACCAGTCCAACCGGGATCGAGCACTTGATCGCCGACGAGGCTGCCATTCAGGCTGGCCTGATAGTAACCGAGGCCGGAAATGTAGAGCCGTGCCTGCGCCACCATTTTTGGCAAGTTGAATTCTTTGCGAAACAACGGTGCCGGGTCCTCATGGTAGCAATCCTCGGTCTTCGCGGGATTGAGTTTGCCGTCATTCAACCATAGCGCCTGCCAGTCTTGCGGGGATAACAAGCCCATTTCCCAAATGGCCGGTCGGCTCCACTCCGTCGGGATTCCATCCTTGTCCCAGACGCGGACTTTCCAGTGACACCGCGCCTGCGACCCCAGCGGCTGGCCGGCATACTCGACCTGGATGCTCTGGCCGGATGTCACCTTGCCGCTGTCCCACAGATTGCCTAGGTCTAACTTCAGCAGCTCTTCCGAGCTTGCCACCAGCACTTGATAGGCGGTCTGCCGCTGGCCTCTGACTGGCGGTTTCCCGCCGCTTTCCGCCATCACCCAGCTCAGTCGGGGCTGCGCCGCGTCGATACCGAGCGGGCTATCGCGATATTCGCAGCGCAGGTGGGTCAGTTCGGCGGGCTTTGCCGTCTTGCCCATCATCTCCTCAAGAACCGGCAAGGCGGCCTTGTAAATAGCTAGATGGCCCGCGGCCGTCGGATGCTGCCCATCACAGGTGTCAAACGCCACCTGCCCCACATCCACGAGATAGGCATTCCCATCCTTGGTGGACTCTTTATAACTGTTAAATGAGTGCTTCACTTCGTCACGCGCCCGGCCGGACACCGGGATCATCACGAAGATCCTGGTGGCTTGGTTGACCCGGCTGCGCAGTTTGACGAGAGCCTGGACCACCGCCGCTTCGGCTGGTTTGCCATTTTCACCCAGATTGACCAACACGACGTCGGGTGGCGGACTCAATTTCTCGTCCAGCAAGCGACTCACCGTCGAAGTCCTTTGATCGACGAGCGAGTCCAGCGCGGGCACCCCGGCCATTCCACCGCTCCAGTTGTATCCGCCATAGGCAATCCGCGCCTCCCGATAGCCATAGTGTCGGGCGAGGAGATAACCATAACTCGCGCGGCCATCCTCCGACGCCGCCCAGGCGTCATCCGGCGACCGCCCTTGTCCGTTCGCATAGGCGGCACCGTCGCCTGACATGATCGAATCACCGATGTTCAACCACACCCTGCCGGGGAGTCCGGATGGCATGATCGAGCCGCCAGCATCCACGCCAAAGGCGGTGATTTTGAGCGCATTGCCCGGCACGTCACCGGTGAATCGATCCTCGAAGGGCGACATCCCCTTGAGATACAGCTCGATCTCCGGATCCGCGATCCCGGACGCCAACACCACCTGGTTTGCATCCGCCACAAGCTGATACGTCTGCGCAACGCCGCCGTTGACCGACCACGCGATGATCGGAAAACGCGCCGGAACCCTGGTGGTCAAGTGGTCGGTGGCCACCTGCAAGACCACCTGCCGGGTGCCTTTGAACTTCAGCGTGATGGACGCGCCGTTCACCGTCGAACTGATTGAATCGGCCCTGCAAACCCAATTGTAGGGAGAAAGCCCGCCAAGCAGGTTGCCGTCCGTGACCGGGATGACGGCCGCCATCAGGTTTGCACCTTGAATCAGAGTGCCTAGCAAGGCCGCGAGTGTGAATATGCAATTCTTCATTATAACTCCTTGATTCTTCCCCAGCCATCAATCAGTTGGAAGCCGGTTTCGCAGGCGGAAGCGGCACCTCACAGAACGTCAGCGCGGCGATGCCGTTGGCACCGAAAATCAGCTCATTCTGGTTCCAGTTGGTCTCTTTCAA
>JANMJJ010000193.1:0-1591 GCA_031371325.1 Akkermansiaceae bacterium
ACCACCGGTCGTTCCGAAGTCTGGCTCGCGTCCGATCTCCAAACTTCTAACTGGCGGCCCGACGACGAACGCTGGTCCGCCGCCCGCGCCGCCCTCGCCACGTTGCCCCAGAAACCGGCCATCCGCGTGCTCTCCATCACCGGTCCTGCTGCGCCTAACACCGCCATCCGCGTCCTTGGCTCGCGGCGCTCTGGCGACGAGATGTTGCTGGATCTGGAGATCCTCCGCGCCGCCGATTCGCGCGGCACCACCACCCTGCCGCTCACCACCAATCTCAACGGCAGCCGCACCACCGAGACCCTAACACTCCCCGGCCAATCCCTGCGTTTTCAAAAACGCGTCGCACTGCCCGCCGGTGGCGAAACCGGCTCCGGCTGGCTCTCCATCCCCGCCGACGGAAACTCGCGCGACAACTCGACCTTCTTCGCCTACGGACCCGCCCGGCCTATCAAGTCGGTCATCGTCGCCCCGCCGGGCGAGGCTGCGGACTACCTCGCGCTCGCCGCCGCGCCGCCGGGCTTCGGCAATCAAACCGTCCAACGGATCGATCCCGCCAACGCCGCCAGCCTCGCCACCGGCGATCTCGCCACCATTCTGTGGGCCGCGCCACTGCCCAGCGGTTCCGCCTACGATGTCATCAACCGCTTCCTAACATCCGGCGGTCACGTCATCTTTTTCCCGCCCGGGATCTCGTCCGACGCCTCGTTCGTCGATTTGAAATGGTCGAATCCGAGCGACGCTCCAGCCGGAAAATTCTTTATTCCAAAGGATTGGAATCACAGCGACGGACCGCTGCGCGACGGCATCGACGGCACGCCGATTCCCGCCGAGCGACTCAAGGCGATCCGCCGCCAGGTTCCGTTAGGTGACGCCACTTCGCTCGCCCGTTGGGAAGATGGCGAGCCGATCATCACCCGCCGCATCGTCGATCACGGCACCGCTTGGTTCGTTGGCTCGCTGCCGGATTACACCTGGTCCAACTTGGGCGACGCCGATGTCCTGCTCCCCACCGTTCAGCGCATCATTGCCGCCGGGGCCGACCGCTTCGACGCCTCCTATCTAACCACCGTCGGCACCGATGCCGCCCAGCCGCTGTCCGGCGAGACCCGCAGCCGCAGCGACGACTACGGCACGCCCGATCCCGCCAACGCTGCTTACGAAGCCGGCATCTTCCGCCTCGGCGAGCGGCTGTTAGCCGTCAACCGCCCCGCCCAGGAAGACAACGTGGAGATCCTCACCCGCGAGCAGTTGGACCAGGCGCTCGAAGGCACCAAATACACCCTGCTCGACCAAGCCGGTCAAGCCACCGATCCTTCGCTCTCCCGCGATGTCTGGCGCGCCTTCCTCATCGCGGTGCTGTTCTTCATCATCGCCGAAGCCATTCTTTGTTTGCCTAAAAAATCGCATCCGCAGGTGCTTCCGAAAAGGGCGACCGCATAAAAATGAACGTAGGACGAAAAATTGACACCCTTCTCCAGAGAGGGTAAAATGCCATCATGGTAAAAACACAGGTGCAGATTCCCGATGCTCTTTTCCGCGAAGCAAAACGACTTGCTGCCGAAAACGAAATGAGCTTTGCCGAGGTGGTCCG
>JANMJJ010000024.1:0-2455 GCA_031371325.1 Akkermansiaceae bacterium
CCCTGCGATCAAATGGATGGAGAAGACACCGAGGTTCGGTTCACACCGGAGCAGGGAGAGCGTTCCTTATTCGCAAGTGCAGCGGGTGGGGCACCTGACCGGGTTCAAGGATGGTTGGGTGGGAAAATTGGTGAAATTCCAGTCCGAGGCGCGGTTTCCGGACGGCACGGTCTGGCAGAGCGAGGGAGTCTCGGATTTATCTCCCTTTGGCGAACTCGCCCCGGCCATTCTCCCGCAACTGGGGATCCAGGTTCCTGAGGAACATCCGATGCGGCTCTACGAAAAGGCATGGGCCTGGACCCTTTTCGAATGCGAAAAAAGCCGATTGCAGGCGTTGCCCGACCGCCGGGCGTCGATCCGCGGAACCGGCACCTTCCAGCTCTATCAACCCATCGTGCTGGCGGAACTGCCCGCGCAAGTCGGGGCATCCGCAGCCATGGGACGCTTCAACTATCGAATCGACCGCCTGAATGCAATCGACGGGCAAATTTCCGTGAGCTTGACTGTCCGTGGCGTGGCTTTGAGGAGCAAGGGTGACAGCACCCGAGGCTCTCTGCCTATGGAACTGCTGTTCGTGAATCCAAGCACGAGGCAATTCACCGACACGAGCGGTTCCGGGGGCTCCAGCAGCACGGGTGGCGGGTGGATCGCTCTTCACAAAACCGTTTCGATCGACCACCAAACCGCATCCACGCATCGGCCGGATGCAGAGGAATTCCTCAAAGACGCCCGCCTCTACATCCTCGGCATCCGCTACGGCGGGACCATCACCCTGCCCTACGAAGTCCCGGAAATGCTGCTGGAAGAGAAACGCTGACTCATGAAAAAGCCCATCGCTGGTTTCTCGTTTCACTCGTCCATCCCGGGGTTTCGACGCTGTGCCTCATCCTTGGCAGCACAATTACCGGCGGACCGTTGGGATGGCTTGGATACGCCACGGCGTTGTTGGCATTCTTGGCACACATTCCGGACGCTTCGCTAGCGTCCGCGGACTGCTCGTGCGGTCTGGAAAATCCCCGCATCCTCGCACGGATTACCGGCCGCTTCGCCCAGCCTGGTGAGATTTGGGCTGAAATTCACCGGCGGCGGCACGCACATCAGCCGGACGATCATGCTCGCGGAACTGAAGGAGGTGTTGGCCGCAGTGCCAGCGGGCTCCCCGGCCAGCGACTACCGGGATGCGATCCTTCAGCGCAACGTCCTTGGTAAAACCACCGACAGCACCCGCCAGAAGTCCTTGCGTCACCTCCGCGAACTCTACGCGCTCGATGACGAAGTCCCGATTTTCAAGCTTCTGCGCGCCCTCCACGCGATGGACGCGGCAAGCCTGCCTCTCCTCGCCATGCAGGTCGCGTGGTCCCGGGATCATTTGCTCCGTTCCACCACCCCGGCTGTCTTGGACGTGCCCGAGGGAGATCGCGTCGAGACGAAGAGCTTGGCGCAGGCGGCGCTTGGGGCCTTTCCCGACCAGTATTCGGAACTGAACATCAACAAAATCGGCCGAAACACCGGGTCTTCGTGGACGCAATCCGGGCGGCAGCGCTCGTGAACGACGCTTGTTCCCACGCCGACGAAGGCAGCGTGGTGACCATCACCGGCCTCGCCTCGCTGTTCGACTACATGCGCCTATCCAGTCTGATCGAACGCGTCGAAGACAGCGTTCGCGGCCGCCTGCTCGTCCTGTTCCCCGGCGAATACCAAGGCAACATCTACCGCTTCATGGATGCCCGCGACGGCTTCAACTACATGGCCGTTCCGATCACCTCCACCGAAAGTTTCCTCACCCCATGACCAACCGCGAACTTTACTTCCGTGACCCCACCACCCTGGAGTTGCTCAACAACGGCGTCTCCAAGGTCTCCGAAATCGGCCACGACCTGCGCCAGATCCAGACGCTTCGCTTCGAGTTGGAAACTTTCGTCTGCGACGGGGAATACGCCCGTGGCTTGGAACGGATCCTCAAAGCCTATCTCGACGGACTAACAAAGCCGGAACAAAAGGCGGTCTGGGTGAGCGGCTTCTTCGGCAGTGGTAAGTCCCACCTCGTCAAGGTGCTGCGCTACCTCTGGGAGGATTATCGATTCTCCGACGGTGCCACCGCTCGTTCTCTCGTGAAATTGCCCTCCGAGATTTCCGATCTGCTCACGGAACTGAGCACCCGCAGCAAGCCTCTGGGCGGGTTGCGGGCGGCGGCCCAATACTGGTAGTTTAACCACAAAGATCGCAAAGATCGCAAAGAATTAAGAGTGGCAATCCCTCGCAGCTACGTTCTTTGTGCTCTTTGAGTTCTCTGCGGTTAAAAACTCCAGAGTCTTAAACCTAAAGAGGAAAATGGAAAGATCGCCAAAACGCTGCAAATGACGTAACTCCAGCGTCATGGATACGCCGACGACGTTGATTCTTCCTCACCCAGAGGGTGAGCCGAAAAACACCCCCGTGACCCCACCCGGATCAT
>JANMJJ010000069.1:0-2580 GCA_031371325.1 Akkermansiaceae bacterium
CCCCTTCTTTAACAGCTTCAGATCCTCCCGGATCGTGGATAGGCCCAGCGCGGCACCAATCACTCCGACAATCCGCTCTGCTTCATTCTCATTGGAAGCACGAACCGCCCCTCCCGTGTGACTGTCCTTCTTGCGGGTTGCCGCCTGCGCTGGAATATCGAAAAAGCCTTCGACCAACAGGAACAAAAACTCGACGAACGCAAAGCCTGGACCGCCAGCGAGACCGGCAAGCGCATCTAGGCCATCGCCATGAGTATCGGCCACAACCTCCTGCGGCTCTTCGAAGCCAAGCTCAAAAACGAAGAAGACATCCAAGACACCAAAGTCATCAAAGCCTGGCAGAAAGACTTGGGCAAGCGTGCCGAAAAAGCCCGAGCCGCCGGCCGCCACCTCCCCGTGAAACTCTACCAAGCCCTTTACCGCCCCACTGAAGGTGAGTCTGCAATTCATCCGTTGGCTACGAGTAAGCCTCATGCGCCCAACCTGCTTCAGGCAAGCGATCGAACACCTCAGCCCTCTTATGCAGGCCTATCTTTAGATGTTAGACGACAGGGTTTTGTGTCCCTCTGTCGTGTCCCTCTTTCGGATTCGCTAGACGCTCCCGGCATTCGCGGGTGTGGATGGCAACCGCATCGACGAGCCGGCCGATGACCGGGTCTTCGATCCCTTCAGCATGGAGCAGGTCGGCGACTTCGAGGGTGGCTTTCGTCATGCGTTCGATCATGGATTCGGCCCGTGCGATGAGATCGTTGGCAGCCATGCGCAGATCGCGCGCGCAGGACTCCCAATGACTGCGGCGGATTTCACGCAGGCGGTAGCTGCCACCGATTTTCATGGCGAGTTTCGCCTTCTGGAGGTCGATGCGCTGCGGATAGGGTAGGGCGGAAGCGAGGTCGTAGAGCGGAGCCAGGCGGATCTGCTGTCCCGAGGCGATGAGCAACGAGAAGTTCTTGGCGTGGGCGTCGGTGCCGGCGATCAGCCAATTGAAGATGAGCGCATCGGCGAAAGTGGCGAGGTCTGCGGTGGGATTGCTGGATTGGTCCCGGATCAATGCCGCGATTTCACGGACGCCGGGGCCGCCCTCGTTCTGATACTTTCTGTCCGGATGGATGGCCAGCGCCTGGCAGGTATCCTCCTGATGGACGCGGAGGCAGCGGTCTCCCCGCCACAATCGATCATAACGCTCGACGACAATGACCGCGTGGCCGACTGCATGGATGACCGACGAGCGGCAAGTGCGCAGCCCGATGGCCGCCGCGAGGCGAAGGCAGAAATGCTCGTTTTCCGCGTGACCTCCGAATTCACCAGTGGCGGGTTTGAGAATGTGGGTGGTCGGCGTATTTCCCTCCGGCACTCCCCACGCGCCGGTGGTGGGGTGGCGGTGCAGCGCCAGCTTCGGCTGGGCTCCGGCGAGGCTGAATTGGCCGCTGTCCCCGGCGAGCCGGGTGCTGCCGTGGTTTTCCAAAAGCAGCCTGACGCGACGTGTCAGATCCTCTTCGTCGATCCAGCTCACCCGAGATTGCCGGGTATCCGTATCCTGCGGGTGCTCACGGTCATCACGCAGGAACTGGACGGCTCCCGCGCAGTCCTCACCGACATGACTGATGATGCGGAAGGCATTGCGCGAGGAAACCTGGAAGCGCCGTCCCCATTCTTCGAGAATCTGCGGGTTGTCCGGTAACAGCCCCCACAGAAAGGGTTCGATGACCGAATGCGGGTGTTCCTTCAAGGCGAGAGGCATCGAGAGCGAAAGTGGATACCGCTGCGGCGATTCCAGCCACCCGGAATCATAATGGAAACCCAGTCGCTTGCCGTCGCGCGTGACTGTGCCCATCCGCGCACCATCCGCCATCACTTTCAGGGATTCGCTCATCGGTTTTCAGAGGGGTGGATCTCACCAAGAATACGGTTGAGATCGATTTCAGGATCCGTTTGCGGCGTTTGCGGATCAATCCGCAGGCGGACACCCAACGCCTTGAGTGTGCCCATGACGAGCCCAAGTTCGACGGTGGGCCGGGCTTTTTCCAAATGAATGACCCACTCACGCCCGACCCCGGCCTCGCGGGCCAGCATGGCTTGGCTCCAGCCCTTTTCCCGCCGGAGCTGGCGGATCACGGCAGCCAACTCGCGCACGCTTTGAACTTCCATCTGCCACAAGTAGCAAAGTCGGCGAACCACGACAAGCAGAAATGTCGGCGATCAACAACATGACGACATGTGGGGGAGAGGCGACATTTCATTGAGGATGGTTCTACTTGCCCAAACACGGAAAAGTTGGCTTCGCTACAGAGCCAAGCCAACATCGCGGCAAGCTAAGTTCTCAGCGGTAAATCCACTCAATCAACGATGGTGAGAATCCTGTTCGGCCCGGCTTGAGTCGAGACTATCGATCACCCGCCAGCGGTCCAGCCCCACCAGGCAAAATCATAAAACGATGCAAAGGACTCACCGTAAAATAAATCATCAGACTCTTGGGCGGATCATGTAGTTCCATTCGCCGTGGAAATCGGCTCTTTGGATCGATAATGCAGCTAGTTCTTCATCGCTCACTTTCACACCCAACGGGTAAGTCGAATCGTC
>JANMJJ010000095.1:0-28647 GCA_031371325.1 Akkermansiaceae bacterium
AGCCGTCTTCGTCTCCACCGACCGCTACGACTTCCAGCCCTCTGTGATCTTCATCAACCGCATCACCCGTCCCGTCCACGTCCCCGTGAACGATCTTGGGCGGAGCGCCCGTCAAAGCCCCCGCGCCACCCTCCCTCGGACATCTCTTTTTCATACACTTGGAGATCTACCCAAACGGGAATTCATCCACATAATTTGCTGAAGAGCCTGCAAATTGAAGTGACCTGTCTAGCCGAAAAGCTGCGATCTCGGCCTGCTGGAGATCACATGTCTTCCTACCAATCGCCCTGAATCGCCCTGCCATTTTCGGGATTTTGAGTTGCCCTCTTTTGACCGGCTCTGCAATCTATCCCCCTTGTTTCAGTTTTGCCAATCCTCTCAACTGTCAACCAGCCCAGAAATCGCGGGACTGCAACAGACGGCTTCCGATTACGTCGCCGCCTATAACAACAAGGACGCCGCCGGCATCCGCGCTGGTTACGCGGCTTACGCAAAGTTTACCCGGCGCAGGGCGTTGGCCGCGAACCCGCCAAACGACTCACCCCGCTGCTCCATTTTCCCCGAACCTACGAAATACACCACCCGCTCGAAATCCTAACATCCACCAACCCAAACACGGCATGCATCTAAAGTCCGCTTCCAACAAATCGCTTGCCGCAGTGATCGGCGCACTCGCCATCATCGCCATACAAACACCCGCCGATGCCTGCACCCGCGCGCTCTACACTGCGAAGGACGGCACCGTTCTCACCGGCCGCTCGATGGACTGGGGTGAGGACATGCACTCGAATATGTGGGTGCTCCCCGCCGGCATGAAACGCGACGGCATGGGCGGGGCGAACACCGTCACTTGGGAATCGAAATTCGGCAGCCTCGTCGTCTCCGGCTACGACATCGGCACCTGCGACGGCATCAACGAAAAAGGCCTAGTCGCCAGTATGCTCGCACTCGTCGAATCGAATTACAGCAAACCCGCAGAAGGCGGCAAGGTCATCTGTATGAGCACCTGGGCGCAGTATATTCTCGACCAGCACGCCACCGTTGCCGACGCCGTCGCCGATTTACGCAAAGAGGAATCTCGCGTGCAGACCATCGTTTTGCCCACCGGTCGCCCCGCGAACATGCACCTCGCGATCTCCGACGCCTCCGGCGACTCCGCGATCTTCGAGTATGTGAATGGGAAGCTCGTCATCCATCACGGCAAACAATTCAAAGTGCTGACCAACTCGCCCACCTACGACCAGCAATTGGCCATCATGGAATATTGGAAACTGGCCGGCGGGCTGACGAAGATGCTCCCCGGTACTTCCAACGCCGCCGACCGTTACGTCCGCGCCTCGTTCCTGCTGGATGCGCTGCCGGTCGAGACAGCGAAGAACTATATCAGCGGCTCGCCACAGCAAAAATTCCATTTCCAGGCGGCGATGGCCGTGCTCTCGCTGATGCGCAGCGTCGGCACTCCGCTGGGCTTTTCGCTGGAAGATCAGCCTTGGGTTTCCTCCACCATCTGGCGCACCGTCACCGACAGCACTAACCGCATCGTGCTCTTCGATTCCGCCATGGCCCCCGCCACGTTCTGGGTGAAGCTCGACGACCTCGACCTCAAGCCCGGCGCTCCGGTGAAAAAACTCGAACTCACCGGCGGGAAAACCTACAACGGCAACGTCGCCGACAATTTTGTCGATGCCAAGTTGTTCAACTTCGCGTCGCTCGACACCAAATTCGAAGAGCCACAGAAGTGAACCGGAAGAAAAGCGAACCCAGATAAACCCCCAATTTAGGCATCCTCGCCGCCCGTCCATCGTCCGCGCCGGGACGGATTCCTATCTGGCTGAGGCCGCCCGCTGAAATTTTTTCCCGATAACCCGATGCAATTTAACAGACTTCATCCATAAAACACACAACTCACCGACCTTCTCACCTGCCAACTACCCCGTAAATTCCAATGAAAGCACACCTCCATCTATCCACCGGCGTCGCGCTTATGATGCTTGCCTGCCCCGCCCTGCGGGCCGAAGAACCCAGCCCCGAAATCGCCGGACTGCAACAGGCCGCTTCCGATTACGTCGCCGCCTATAACAACAAGGACGCCGCCGCCATCGCCGCGCTGTATTTGGAAAATGGCGAAATGACCAACCTCACCGGCGACGAGACGACGACCGGCCGCGCCGAAATCAAGACACACTATGAGGAGATTTTCGCCGACAAGAATGTGCCCGAGGCTGCGGTGGATGTGGCCTCCGTCCGGCTCGTCGCGCCGAATCTCGCGATCGAAGACGGCACGTTTTATCTGGACCCTCCGGGCGAGGACGCGCCGACTCGCGCCACCACCTACACCGCCGTGCTGATGAAAAACGACGCCGGTGCCTGGCTGATCGCCAGCACCCGCAATCTCAAGGACGTGACCGATGCCGGTGGCCGGCTAGCCGATCTGGCGGACAGCCTGAAGGGCGACTGGACCTGCCAGAATGACGGCATGAGGATGGATTTCGCATTCGGCTGGGACGACACCGGGAAATTTTTAACCGCCCAAATGCTGACCACCACCGACGACGCCGAACCACTCACCACCACCATCCGCATCGGTTGGGACGGTGCACGCAAGACCATCAGTTGGTGGACCTTCGACAGCGGTGGCGGCTTTGCCAAAGGCGATTGGACGCCGGACGGCGACGGCTGGCTCATCCGCAACGAAGGCACCACCGCCGAGGGCGAAGCCAGCAGCGCGAACGCCCACCTCACCTTCGATGGCAAGGACACCCTGCTCTGGAATTCCAAGGACCGCCTCGTGGATGGTGAGAAACAACCTGACATGGAAATGCGCATCGTCCGCCAAGCTCCCGAGCCTGAACCGGATGAAGAACCCGCTGCCGCAGCAGATGCTGAATAAACCCTCTAACCCCATGATCCCATGAAATCTTCAAGCAAACTTCTATCAGTCATTCTCGGACTTTCCATCATCACCGCCGACGCCGAAGCGCGCGGCGATGGCAAAAAAGGCGGCGGCGGCAGCAGAGCCTCCTCTTCCGCCAATCGGAGCGGTGGCTCATCCAGCGCCAAACGCAGCCCGATGACCGGCTCGAAAATCCAGCGCCCGTCGGCCAAGCCCGCGGCAAGACCCGCCACCCGGCCAGCCAGCAAACCGGAATCCAAGCCTGCCGCCCGCCCGGAATCGCGGCCGGAATCGCGGCCTGCTCCCAAGCCCGCGCAACGCCCGTCGGTCGAGCGCCCGACCACCCGTCCGGATACCCGCCCCGCCCAAAGACCGGACGTCAGCCGCCCTGGTGGAGGTGGCACAACTCGTCCCGACAACAACCTTCCCAATGTCCGGCCCGGTGGAGGTGGCACAACCCGTCCCGACAACAAGCTTCCTGCGGTCCGTCCCGGCAATGGCGGAGACAACCGTCCCAGCATCAATCGCCCGGGCAACAACCGCCCGTCCACCCTGCCCGGCATGGTGACCTATCCGAACCGCCCCGGTAACAATAACAACAACCGTCCGGGCAACAACAACCGGCCCGGCAACTGGGGGAACGGAAATGGCAATGGCAACAACATCAACAGCGGCAACACCTACATCAAGAACGTCAACAAGAACCGCAAGAACACCTACCTCAACCGGCCTGTAAACATCAACAATGTGAACCGTGACTGGGACAACAACCGCTGGGGAGGCAACAAAGGCGTTTGGGGAAACAACAACAATGTGAACATCCGCATTGATAACAATTTCCGCTATAGCAACAACTACTCCTACCGCCCGAACTATTGGGGCGCGCGGCCATGGTGGGGTGCCAACGATTGCCATAGCTGGCATCATGGCCACTGGAACTATGGATATAACAACCGTTACTACGGCAACCGCTACTACTATAACAACAACAACTTTGCTTCCGGCTTCATGTGGGGCATCGCCGTCTGGAGCTTGGGCAACATGGTATATGACATGGGCTATCAGTCCTATCGCAATCCCTACCCGGCGCCTCCGGTCCAGGCCTACAGTTCTAAAACCACGATCAACTACACCCAGCCCGTTTCCGTGACCGCCGCCGCGAATCCTCCGGGAGACGATGCCGCCGCCACGCTGGCGGAAACCAAGTCCGCAGACGCCACCGCAAGCTCGCGCGCCGCATTCAAAACCGGTGACTATGTGACCGCGCTGAAGTCCGTGGATGAAGCGATCGCCTATGCTCCGGGCGATGTCACGCTGCATGAATACCGCTCGCTGGTGCTCTTCGCCCTCGGCCGATACTCGGACGCCGCCGGTGTGCTCAATCCGGTGCTCGCCTCCGGTCCCGGCTGGGGTTGGGATACGATGATCGGGTTTTATGACTCGTCCTCCACTTACACGACACAGCTCCGCAAGCTCGAAGCTTATGTGAAAGGCAAGCCCGATGCGGCCGACGGCCATTTCCTGCTAGGCTATCACTATCTTATCTGCGACTATATGGACAAGGCATACTACCAGTTCGACAAAGCAGCGAAACTGCAACCGGCGGACTCGATTTCCCGCCAGCTCCGCGATCTCACGAAGAGCTCGCTGCCCGACGCCGGAGAGGAAGAAGCACCCGCCGCAGAAGCACCCGCGCCGCCGCCGCCGATTCCTTCTGAAAAACTCGTCGGCACCTGGGTCAGCGCGGCCGGCAACGGCGGCAAGATCACCTTCAAGATGGAAGAGGACGGAAACTTCCTCTGGAGTTTTGTCGAAGGTGAGAAATCCAGTGAACTCAAGGGCACCTACGGCCTCGACGACAAGGGGCTGTTGGTCCTGACGACGGAGGATGCCCAGATGGTTTCCAGCGTTTCACTCGCCAAGGAGAGCGAGTTGAAATTCGTACTCGTCGGCAGTCCTGACGGCGATCCCGGACTCGACTTCACGAAAGGCTGATCAAACAATAGCGGGCCGGAGCGGATTCGTCTGCTCCGGCTTTCTTATCTTCATTGCCAACCGCAACACTCTATCTGCTACTCACCAAATCATGAAAACCACGTTTCTTTCCCACTTGGCCTGTGCCGCCCTAGTCGCACCCGCCTATGCCCAGCCCGCCGCTTATGAAGAGGGCGTCTTGTTGGAAGCCTCCCAGCTTCTGCCCGCCGGGATCCTGCGCGGCCCCTCTTACCGGGTGCGCAACCAGGTGCCGACCGATGGCTACATGGCTCATTTCGAAATCGACAGCGACTTCGGCACATTCGACGCCGTCGGCGTGCCGCAGGCCTTGCAGCGCATCCGCGAGGTGGAGGCCATCCGCACGCTGGTGGAAACCAGCAAGGGCGACCTATTCGCGGATGGACTCAAGCGCTCGATCGAGCAACCGATCGACGCGGTGAAAAACATCGTGAAGAACCCGGTCGAGTCGGTGAAACAAGCGCCGAAGACGGTCGGTCACTTTTTCGGCAGCATCGGCTCCGCCATCGGCCGCGGAGTCGAAAAGGCGAAGGACCGCAGTTCCGGCGATGGCCCGGAGCCCACTGCGGGCGAGGTCGGCCGGAGCCTCGGTGAAACCGCGAAAAATGTCGCGGGATTCGACAAAGCGAGGCTCGAAACCGCGAAGCAACTGAAGGTCGATCCCTACTCGGACAACGCCCGCCTACAGCAAGAAATGGACAAGGTCACATGGGCCTTCTTCGCCGGCGGACTGCCGCTGCGCGTTGGTGCTGCCGTGGCTTCCGCCGGGGTCGCCGTGGCGGCGACCCAGATGGTCGGACTGCCAGAAGAGACCTACGCCCTGACCCGGAGTGAACTCGAATTTCGCGACGGTCGTTCGCTTTCCGCGATGGGGGTGATGGATGAAGACATCAAGACCTTCCAACTCAATCGCGTGCTGAGCACCACCCGCCGCCACCTCGTCGTGACTGCGCTGGAAGCCCTGCCCAAGGCCAAAGGCCGCGACCGGTTGGTCCAACAGGCCAACGCCTGCACCTCACCCGAAGAGGCGGATTTCCTGATCGCCGCGCTCGCCATCCTGGAGGAGCGCCAACGCTCGGGAGCGGCGGATTATGTTTCACTCGAAGTGTTAGGCCGCCTGCCCGGCGGGATGAACACCCGCAGCGAACTCGAGGTTCCCGCGCCGGTCGATCATGTCACCTGGACTCCGGAAGTCGCCGGATTCGCCAACCGCGCTGACCTCGGCAGCGTGCCCAAGGTGCTGGTCCACACCGGCCGACTCTCAACCGCAGCCAACGCGGGATTTCTGGCGGCAGGCTGGAAGGAAATCGCCGTCCCTTACCGGACGCGTTGAAAATCTCGGATTAAGCACCAATGCCTGTGAGTGCTGCCTGTCGTCAGAAGCGATCACTGGCACACTTTCGAGCACTTCGCGCCAATTTGCGGTGACCGCTCGAATAAATTCTTTGCTTGATACCTTATTCGGAAGGTAGCCCTCCTCCGAAACGGTGTTTTCTTCATCAGCTAGGAATGGCACTACGTTTGGAGGTAGGGCCGCAGCAAGCCTGCTCGTCAGTAGGCACATGGCCAACCATTGGAGCAATATTTTCGGGATTTTGGTCATTTAATCAATTAGGTGAAAGTTCGTCGCATCTCAGTTCAATGGCTCGCATTGAGGCGTCGGAACACCTTGTTGTCGGAGCCACAATCCATCGCGACTTCAAGCTCTTCGAGCGTGCAAGTATCGGGATTAGGGAGCTGGTGAGGGCGAGCGATTCGCGAGTGTTGAATGATTCAAAGAGTCGTACCAGTCTTTTGTGAGGGGCAGTCATTGCGAGCGTGCCGGAACTATTGGCGTTGGGGTGATCTCTGGCAAAATTTGATGATCCACTTCAAGGGCTGATATAGCAGGCATCGTCGGGTGGACCCTGCGGATGGAGTGATATCTCCCGCTTTCGAAACTGCCGAGGTCTTGTTCAGTGCCGTCCGTCCAACGAATGCGTGCTTGAACCACATCTCCATTTCCACCGAGGCCGATGACCACCCGGCGGTCGCCTTGGGCGGAGAAGCCGGTGACGTTGAGGACATCGCCGCGCCAATGCTCGCCGTTTCGGGATATATCTAACACGCTTCCGGCGGCGTCCGTGTTGACAGACTTTCCATCGCCCGCGATATCGAAACCGACCCATGCGCCGGGTTTGCCACGGCGGTTCTCGTAAAAGAGGACCGGATCAAACTGACGGGTCAACACCAGGTCGGCATCGCCGTCGTTATCGAAGTCCGCGAGCGCGACGCCACGGGCGTTGCCGAGCCATGATAGTCCGGTGATTTCTGCGGCTTCGTGGAAGGTGCCGCCGCGATTGAGAAGCACTCGATTTGCCTGTGCACCCCAGATCGAGTAGCCGCGGGTGTCGCCCCAGCGGTCGGCATAGGCGTGGGTTTCCGGCCCGCTGCGGGCGATCTGGTTATTCACATACCAATAGTCGCGCGGCTCGGGAAATTTACGATCCATGTGATCATCGACCATGCCATTTGCCTGCACTAGGTCGGGCCAGCCATCGAGATCGAGATCCGCCACTCCGGCACCCCAGCCGAAGCGGAATGGATTGAGCGCGCCGCGCCGGGCGGCTTCGTTGCTAAACACCAAGCCGCTTATGGTGCGCCGCGTCATCCATAGCAGACTGCCTTCCGCCTGGAGCGGGGCGTGGACGTTAGATATATAAATGTCGGGTGTGCCATTGCGGTCGAAGTCGGCAATGCTGACGTTCATGCCCTTGTAGGTGTCGCGGCCGATGGAACCGAAGCAGTCGCCTTCGATCCGCTTGAAGCCATGACCTTTGTTATTGAGATAGATGTCATCCGGCCCGAAGTCGGATGCTGCATAAATGTCAGGCCAACCGTCGCCATCGAAGTCCGCAGAGTTCAGTGCGAGTGTCCAATGGGTTTCAGGCATCCCGAGTTTTGCGATGTCTTCTTCGGCGAAAGTGCCATCGCCGCGATTCCGATAGAAACGATTCAGTCCGCCGTTGGTCGCCTTGTGCCAGCTTGAGTGCATGAAGTGGAACATCCGGCGATCGCCTTCATATTCAGGCTGCGGTAAGTGGAACGGATTGAGCGGTGTCGGCATGGTATAGTCCGGCAAATAGGGTGCCAGCGAGTTTCCAACTAGCAGATCGAGGTCGCCATCACGGTCCGCGTCGATGAACAACGCGGCGAGACAGGTGTGATGGCCATGAATCCCGGCGGCATCGGTGATGTCGGTGAATGTTAGTTTCCCCGTTTCCAGCCGCTCATTGCGCAACAAACGGCTGGTGCCGAAGCCCATGCCGATGAACAGATCCTGGTCGCCGTCATTGTCATAATCCGCGAAGACCGCACACGACGGAAGCCCATAAGTCGCCGGGTCATTGCGGATTTTTTCCAACGCCGGGATCTCAACCGGCTCGAAGGCCAGTCCGCCGACATTGCGAAACAGCGTGCAGCGGTCCTGCGCCCGTTTCATCGGGCGGGTGAGAAACAAATCCAGCAAGCCGTCGCCATCGACATCGGCCACCGCCGCAGCATCGCCGATGGATAATATCCACTTGCCCACATGCTGGAGGTGCGGGTCGATGTCGGTTAGTATGGTTCCCTGTTCGGAAGGGAACAATGCTTTCTCCCGCCAAGCGAATCCGGGATCCACCGTTACCCCGCGCGGTGTCCGGTCGAGCAGGAATGCCACGGCTAACAAGCAGGCCGCCAGCGCCGTGCGCGCGGCGAGGGGCTTCCAAGCCAGGAATCGCCGGTGCTCTAACCAGGCCCAGATGAAGCGCACTGTCTGCACCGTGAAGGCCGCATAAAAGAGCGTGTAATAGCTTTGGCGGAAATGGAACCCGAGATCGACCAGCGTGATCGCCGCCGCCACCGTGACCTGTGCCCGGCGTCCGGGCGGCGAGGTCGCCGGATCGGTTAGCATGTAGAAGGTGAAGAGGAAAAATGCCGGCGCGCTGATGGTGCCTAGCAGGATTGCTTCCGGCGGCACATGATGCCGCATCACCCAAGCGCGGAAGAACGTCTGGATCAGATAGAACACCAGAAACGAGCCGACCAACCAACTTCGCCCGATTTTGGGAATGAATACCACCAGCGCCAGGCCGACGAGAAACAACGCCACCGACCAGGTGCCGCCCCATTGATAAGCCGGGGCCGGCGAGATCAAGCCGCCGCCGACCACCAGGCAGGAGATCAATCCGAACAACGCGGGATTGTAAACGTGGCGGCCGTTGACGGTGAATAAATGTTTCGAGCCGATCGCTAACAGCGGTGGCAGCACCGGCAACCAGGGATTCGAGCCGAAGTCCAGCAGCAGGCTGAGTCCGCAGCCGGTGATCAATCCGCTCCACGGAAATCCGCCGCGTTTGCGGAACAAGCGGTTCGCCAGATAGTCGGCGACGACTGCAGTGCCCACCACCAGCGCGATCTGCCACGGCGTCCGGCCGAAGCCGAAGAATGTGAGGCCGCAGATCACGTAGGAGCCTAGCAGAACTGCGAACCACGGACGGGGGTCGCCTTTGATCGGAGAACTGTCGGCCACGAGCTTCACAACCCCTCCGGCTTCTTGCTCGGGGCGCGGCGGAAGCCATCAAGCAGGCGGAATTCCTTGTCCGTGACCGGATAGGGACCGGCGAATTCGACGGTGCGTTTGTTTCCAGGGCGCGTCCGGCAGGCGAAGGCGTGGCGCGTTTTCAGGTAGTAGAGGATCAGGTAACGGCGGTCCTGAGTGCCCGTTTCCGCCAAGAAATCCGGCAGACCGTGCTGGGCAACGAAGGCCCCGAGGTCGGGATACGTGCTGGCCTGGATTGTCAGCCGCCGGAATCCGAATGACGGCGGCTCGGCTCGCACCAGCATCATCTGGTCCTTCGCCGCCACCGACATCCAGCTATCCCCGACTTGGGCGCACGAGCTGGCCAGCAATCCGGTCACTGTCAGTCCCATGACCCGCAGCAGCCGCGGCATTTCCAACAAACGGATCACGGCTCAGTTTGCGGCGGAGTTTTGCCCGTTGTTGCGGGCACGGTCGTTTTGAATCAGCGCGTCGATGGACCGAGTGTTAGGCCGGTTGCCTTCGGAGTCGATGAAAAAGGCGGTCTCCATCGGTACCAGGAATTCGACTGCGGAATTGATTCCGACTAGTCGGCCATAGGCGTCCACCACCGGGCCGCCGCTGTCGCCGGGTTGCAGCGGGATGTCGATCTTGAAACTGCGGGTGCCGGTGAACACGCCCTCGGGGGCCAACGCGGTGCCGAGCTTGCCATCGCCGGATTTGAAGCCCGTGGAAATCCCGCCATGGATTACCCCATTTCCTGCGGCGAGCCAGCGGTCCGGCGGCGACCATTGGTAATAATACGGAGTCTTCACCGGGATGTGGAGCAACGCTAGATCGCCCCCCTCGGAGCGCCAGACGACCCGCGCCTTGGTCGGAACCAAGCGCCCGCCTTGGCCGTAGATGAGAAAAACATTCCTTCCGGCCATCCGGGACAGCACATGGTCGGCGGTGAGGAAATACCCGTCCGGGGTGATCGGGGCCGCCGAGCCGCCATCCGCGTCGCTGGGAGCTTGAGAGTTCTCAAAGTTCCGGTCCACCCAGTGGTCCAGGCTGTTGCGGTCCGTCACCACCACGGCGCTCACCCGCTCCGCGACGATCTGGCGGGTCATCCGCCCGGGAGCCACCTGGTCGGGCGGCGGAGAAACCGAACACGCTTGGGTCAGCCACCCCATCAGCAACAGCCCCGACAACCGAACAATTTTTTCCATCCGCAGGGACCAAAGCACAGGCATCCGCGTTCGTCACATCTGATTTTGCAATTCACCCAACAATCGCAGGATCGCGCGGCGGAAGGGCGACGGCATTGCCAGCGCCAGCACGGCCTCCGCGTCCTGCCAGATTTCACCCTCCGCCGCTTGGAAATGATTCCTAACACCTGCGCCATCATGCACCCGCAGCGTCACCCGGTAGCGGGTGATCGGGTAGCAACGCTCGTCGAGCACCGGCAGGTGGGAAATTTCCGCCGCGTCGCGGGTCGGCAGTTTCCACAACCCCTCGCGCCGCTTGCCGCCCTCGCGGTGCAGCAACAGCCGCCCCTTGCGGTCACGCAGCCACAACGCGTGCTCGTCCACCGCCGTGATCGCCGTCTTCTGGCGCTTGACCGGCAGCAGTTCCGGCTCGCGCGTTTTGCAAAATCCCGCCACCGGGCAGCTCAAGCAATCCGGCACGCCCGGCCGACAAATCTTCTGGCCCAGCTCCATCAACGCCGAGTGATAGATCCGCGATCTATCCGGATCCGCCAGCGCTTCCGCCCATTCCCAAATCCGCTTTTGGCCCGCAGTGTCATCCACCAGCCCGGAAAAATCCATCACCCGCGACAGCACCCGCGCCACGTTGCCATCCACCACCACCGCCGGTAAATCCGCCGCGAACGCCCGCAACGCCCCCGCAGTGTAACGCCCGATGCCCGGCAACTTCATCAACGCCTCCAACTCCACCGGGAACGTCCCACCATACTCCGCGATCACCGCCCGCGCGGTCTCCCGCAGCATTCTAACACGCCGATAGTAGCCCAGCCCCTCCCACGCTTTCAACAACCTCTCGTCATCCGCCGCCGCCAGAGAGGCCACGTCAGGGAAGGTTTCCAGAAAACGCGGATAAAATCCCCGTCCTAACACCGTCGCGATCTGCGTCTGCTGGAGCATCATCTCGGAAATCAGAATCGCGTATGGCTCCCGCGTCCGCCGCCACGGGTAGTCCTTGCCGTTGGCGGCGAACCAGGATGTTAGAGCCTCGCGGAACGCCACCCGGCCTTTCACGGCATCGCATTTCAACTTAGGCTTCAGCATCGCGCCGGAGAGTCACCGATGATGCGGCGCAAGCAAATGAGAAATTCACACGGAGCGGCGGAACGTGTCCGCCGTGCCCATGGCAAGCCAATGAAAAGCGCATCCGCGCATCCCATTGTCACCTCATGGACATGGGCGAACACGTTTCGCCCCTCCTTGTGGGGTTGATGCATCGCCCCGCCTTGATCCTGCCGCTTCGGACTTATGTTTAAAGATCAGGGCGTTGCCCTGGGCTGGCATGTTCCGCACCCTTGGCGCTGAAGAACCCCGAATCCTTAAAGGCATTGCCCTAAAGGGTTGAACTATATGCAAAGAACTGACAGATGATCGGCTTGAAATCGAACTTCCCATCAGCAACCTTGAAGCGGCAACGACAGCGTCATCACGCACTCGAGGTGGCGGGTATGGGGAAAGAGATCGAAGGGCTGCACGTCTTCCAACTGATAGCCGCCCTCGCTGAGTTGCTTGAGATCGCGCACCTGGGTGGCGGGGTCGCACGAGACATAGATGACCCGTGCCGGACCGAATTTCACGAGCTGGTCGATGAACTCCGGCGTGCAGCCTTTGCGCGGCGGGTCGATGACCACGGCGGTTTCTGCGGCGGGGAAATTGATCTGGTCGAAGATGGCTTCGGCCGAGGCGGTTAGAAACCGCGCGTTGGTGATGGAGTTGGCGGCGGCGTTTTTCCTCGCCCACTCGCAGGAGGTTTCGGAAACCTCGACACCAGCGACTTGCTCGAAGCTGGCGGCAAGAGTTAGGGAAAATAGGCCCGAGCCGCAGTAGGCGTCCACTAGGAATTTCGCGCCACCGGCGGCGGCTTGCTTCGCGACATAGCCGGTGAAGGCGGGCAGGATGAACGGGTTGTTCTGGAAGAAATCGCCGGCGAGGAACTGGAACGTCAGATCGCCGACGTGCTCCTTGGCGACCGCCTTGAAGTCGGTTTCCACGCGGTCTTCGGTGGCGCGCAGCAGGACGGTGGCACCGCGCTTGAAGCTGTTAGCCCGCTGGCGCAGCCCCTCGCGGATCGCGGGCAGCTCGCGGTTGATGGTGTCCATGGCGATCGGGCACTGCGGGACATCGATCAACTGCGAGCGCCGGCCGAAGGCAAGAAAGCCGATGGGGCCGAGGTCGCCGTCCTTGGCCTTTTCAAAATGCGGGGTGATCTTCGAGCGATAGTTCCACGTTTGTGCGGATGAGAGACAGTCGTTCACCGGGAAGGTGATGGCGGCCATGTGTTTCATCAGTTCGCCGACCTGGCGGGTTTTCCAGGCGAGCTGTTTGTCATAGGAAAGGTGCTGGTATTGGCAACCGCCACACTCGCCGAAGAGCGGGCAGCCGGGCTCGATGCGGTCGGGCGAGGGTGTTAGAACTTCGACCAGATCGGCGTGGGAGCAATTCTTGTCGTTGCGGAAGACGCGGGCTTTGACGATTTCCCCCGGCAGGGAAAACGGGACGAAGACGACCCAGCCATCGATCCGGCCGACGCCCGCGCCGAGGTTGGTCAGGGCGTCGATGGTGATCTCGATTTCCTGATGATACTCGAATGGCGTCGGGACAAATTTTTTCGGCGGACGTGGGAACATGGCGGGCCGCGAGGTTGCGCGGGAGTCGCCCGCCGGGCAAATGATTTCAGCGCTGCTAGGAGCCCGCTTGCCAGCGAAATATCGGATTCTTCCCGCTTGGCGTGAGCGCCAGTTGTGGCAGGATGCCGCCATGGATGACGACGAATCAACACGCCTCGGGAAAGAACTGGTTTTCAAACAAACCGGGAGTCCCGGCGAGGTACTCGCACTGGAGACTGGCAGTTTGATCTCGCAAGCGCCCGAACCCGGCGAAGTGCTCGTCCGCATCCTCGCCGCGCCGATCAACCCGGCGGATCTCAACACCATCGAAGGCACTTACGGCGTGAAACCGACCCTGCCCGCCACGCCCGGCATCGAAGGCTGCGGGGTGGTGGAAATCAGCAATTCCGCCGATTTCGAGGAAGGCGACCGGGTGATTTTCCTCCGCAGATCATCGACCTGGGCGTCCCACGCCACGGTGCCTGGCGAGACGCTCTACAAACTACCGTTAGATATCGATCCACTCCAAGCGGCGATGCTCAAGGTGAACCCCGCGACGGCCTGGCGCTTGCTCCACGGTTTCGGCCCGTTGGAGAAGGGCGCTTGGATCGCGCAAAACGTCGGCAACTCTGCGGTCGGCCGCTGTGTCATTCAACTGGCGCGCGATCTCGGCATCCGCACGATCTCATTCGTCCGCCGGTCCGAGCTGATCGACGAGCTTCGAGCGCTCGGCGCGGATCACGTTTTCCTCGATGACGACGCGGGGCTAACATCCACCTTGGAAGTCCTCGGCGGAGCCAATGCCGCGCTCGCGTTCAACGCCGTCGGCGGCGACAGCGCGCTGCGGCTGATGAAATTGCTGCGCGAAAGCGGCAGCCACATCACCTACGGCGCGATGGGCCGCAAGCCGGTGACCACCCCTAACGGTCTGCTGATTTTCCGCGACATCCAGGTCTGCGGACTGTGGGTGAGCCGCTGGATCGAACACGCGCCGGTGGACGAGGTACACGCCGTTTACAAGAATCTAGCCGCACGGGTCGCCGCCGGAAAACTCGTGCAGCCGGTGGATTCCACGTTCCCGCTCGAAGCCTATCAAGACGCCCTCGCCCGACTCGATGCGCCGGAGCGCTCGGGGAAGGTGCTGTTTGTGCCGTGATGAATCTTGCGGACTGCGCGGTCGCGAACTTTCCCAAGATCTCGTCACGGCGTGGACCACTCCAAAAAAAAGACGAAGCGGGGCGCCCCGGCAACGGTCTGGAGCGAGACGCTTCAGCCACTTCGGACGTCGATCACTGGCGGGATCGGGAGGAGTTCAAGGCGCGGGTGCTTGAATGGGCGCGGAAGTTGGAGGTGGATGCGCACGCGATCTATATTCGTCCCATGATCCGGAAGTGGGCTTCTTGCTCAACCGCGGGAACGCTGAGTTTCAATGACGAATTGATACAGATGCCGCGAGATCTGGGGGACTACGTGATCGTTCATGAGTTGCAGTATTTCGCGGTGCCGAATCACGGAAAGCTCTGGCAAAGCCTGATGCGGGTACACCTGGGAGACTATGTAAAAGTGGAGGATGGGCTGAAACGCTGGAAATCAAACTGTGGATGTGGGCAAGCCGATCCCATTCTTTGAAATAAAACGGTCACATCTGTTTGCGCCGCGGCAGCAAGCGTCCGATGACAAGCCCACCGACGAGCGCGGCCAGCCCGATGAGCCATTGCTTGTAGCCCTGGAGCGCAGTGATGATCGGATTCTTGATCGGATCGATGGATGCCTGGATGCGGACGAGTTTCCATTCCGCGCCTTCCTTGCGGGCAATGGCGGTCCATTGGGAAATGAAATCCAGCGTCCTGCCGCTGCGGACGACGTGCTCGCGGGCTCGGCCTTTGGCAATGGCGATGTTGCCATCGAAGATTGTATCGTCGGGAACGATGCTGACCTGATAGGTGCCATCCTTGCCGAGAAAGCCTTCCACCTTTTTCCAGTAACCGAGGATTCCATCGTAGCCCTTCACCTCGTCGGCGGTGATCATCACGGCGGTGAAATCCGCGGCGAGATGGGGTTTGAGGGCGGCGAGGTCGCGTTTGGCGATGGCCTGTTCATAGACGCCACGCAAGTTACGGAGGGCGACTTTGTCTTCCTCGGATGCGAGGATCGGCACTGATAGAAGGATGAGTAGTGATAGGATTTTCATAACGGATCGCGGGTTCGTCGGCCATTCTTCCAGCGACTGAACGGCGGGGAAATCAAAAACGCGCGGGTTGCCTCGCCCGCCGCGATTTCGGTGCCGGCGGTGAGCAATGAATAGCCGCCGATCATCGCGTCATCGCCGATTTTCACCCGAGCGAGCCGCAATGTCGGTTCGGGGTCGCGCTCGATGACGTGCGGATTGAGCCGGACGCCCGCGCCGAAGACGACATGATCCCCAATGTCCAGAAACCCGCGATCCAGAATGATGGTTTGCGGTGCCCAGTAAGTCAGCTTCCCGACGCGCGATCCCCAACCGCGCAGCCATAGCGAGTAAAGTCCGGGGATGAGCCGCAGGATTTCCTCCAGCACCGGAATGCGCAGGAACAGGATCTGGCATTGGAACGAGGCCCACCAGCGGATGAAGTCGCGCGAGCCTAACGAGATCTCCGGCGGCACCGATCTCAGCGATGCTCCTAACAGGCGTCCGGGAACGAGCGGCAGGAGGTATAGCACCACCGGCGCGAGCCAAGGCCATGGCGTTAGAAGGCACGCCAAGCTGCCAGCTGCGTGCAGCAGGGGAACGAGGTTCAGCAACAGCATGGCAAGCCGCACGCCCTTGTTGTCAGCGAATGATTTTTCCGGCATGGTGGTTTTGCACGTGTTCGTCGGTGTGGCGGGGGCCGCGCCACATCCGCAGGTAGGCGGCTAACAGTCGGCCGCGTTCGCCGTCGTGGTCGGGTGTGATTTCCGGCAGATTGAGCCACGGGACGGTCGGCCGCGCGTGGTGGTTGCGGTGCCAGTTGTGGTTCAGCCACATGGCATCGAGCCACGGCCAGGTCCGGAGGTTGCGGGCACCGCTCAACACATCTCGGTCGGTGCCGAAGTGATGGACATATTGCAACGCCGACCACAGCACGCCAAAGCTTCCCAGCAGCAGCAAATAGCGGCCAACCGGCACATTCCATAACATCATCCAGCCAACATGCAGGAGAATGACCGCCAGCGCCTCGATGCGAATCAGCCTGAAATAGCGCGGATTAAGCGAGTCTAGCAACGCCCGTGTCGGTCGGTCGAAATCCCCCCAGCGCGCCTTGAGCCACCGCGGATGGACGAGGGCGATGCCATTTCCGAGAACCACGGCGAGATAGAAGAAGCCGGTTAGAATGCCGTAGAGTTGGAGAGTTTTCCACAGCCGGCTCTCGCCGTCGAAATAGAAATCGAATGCCTCGTCGTCCGAGCGGTTGCGCAGGTGATGGCCGATGTGGCCCTGCCGCAGCAAATGGAATGGAGCGGGAAAGAACAACGCCAGCAGCGCCCCGGCCGCATCATTCAGTTTCCGGTTAGGATGCAGCAGTCCATGCTCCGCTTCGTGCAGCATCGCGTAGGTGGAGTTCATCACCAGCGCGTATCCCACGGCCAATCCCGCGAGTGCCCACGGTGAACTCAAGGCTCCCGCAGCCGCTAACAGCCCGAGCAGAGCGCCGAGCTGGAGTCCAGTGATCGCCAGATTCAAACGTCCGGGCAATGGAAATTCGTCTTTCATGGCCGTTCGTAAGCGAGCAGGAAACGGCCGATGTCGTGGAACTCGGGCAGTTCGTCGAACAGCGCAAAACCCCGAGGCGTGAATTCACGGCTGTAGAGACTCGCATGATAGGCACGTGACGTTGCCAGGCTTTCCAGCTCGCCGTGAAGTCTAACACCATGTGGTTTCAACTCCGGAAACTCATCGAGCAATGCCTGCAACACCGCTTTCCCGGCACGCTTCGGAGCGGTGAAAAACTCGCTCATCATCGTGCCGAAGAGCCGCGCCTGAAGACGGCGTTTCCACCTCGGCATCGGCAGCCAGACCCGCTCGATCAAATTCATGTCCCACTGCACGTGATCCACCTCGTCCGCCAAGTGCTTGCGGTGCAGTTTGAGAAACGCGGGTTCCAGCCGGTTTTCCTTTCTCAAACACTCCCGCCCCACTGCGATCGACCGCTCCTCTTGCAGCAACATCAGCGGAATCCAACAGGGAAACAGGAACGGCCGCCGTGCGAACCAAGTGCTAACCGCTCGCATCCTCGCATCCGCCGGAATGAACACATAGTTGCCTTCCTCAAGCCGGAAACGGCTGGGATCGACCCGATGGTTGAGCTCGCGAAACCAGCGCGAGTGTTGCCGTTCTTCGGCTTCGAATCGCCGCAGGTCCGCCGCTAGATCCCCGCCGATCCGGTCCGGGCGCCGGTAAAGCGCCGGGAGCACATTGGTGGCTAACAACTCCTCGAAGAACACCGTTTGCTCGCTCAGATAGAGCGCGTAAAGCTGCGAGTAGCGGAGCTGGTGACATTCATTTACCAAACCCCACGACGGCACGTGGGCCAGCGCGGTCAGATGGACCGGGAAAAACGGCCGCGAGAAATCGATTTCCCGGCGGGTGATGACGGCTTCAGCGGGCATGGGAAATGGGTGGGCGGCGGAGGCGTTCGATGATGAGGCCAATGAAACTCCGGTGATCCAGCGCCGGGTTCATCCGCGGCACGACATGGCGGCGGTGGAAATCCGGCAACAAGCTCCAATGCATCGACGGACGGATGTGATGCGCGGTGTGGAAGCCGTTGTTGAGCAGAATCCAATTCACCACCGCGCCGGTCACGTTGCGCGAGTGATCGTATTCCGAGGCGGTATCGCAGTCCTGGTGTTGTAGAAGATTCACCCCGACTAACATGAATTGCGCCACGAGCCACGGCAGCACCAGAAACAGCAAGGTTGCCCGCCAGTCCATAACCAGTAACAGAATCATGACGCCGTAGAATACGGAACGTTCCAGCAAAGCCTGCCGATAAAGCCGCGGCCGGGCGGTTTTCCAGCGTTTCAAATCGTCCGGCTTCTCCCGGATCATCGCCGCCACCGAGAGGAACGGGAACACCAGCAGGTTCACGAAATTCCATCGCGAGCTCACCAGTCCGGTCCTAACGAAATCGAGCTCCGAATCCGGATGGACGTGGTGGCGCTCGTTGTGGGCCGTGATGATGCCGGTGGGTGGCTGCCCGGAACCGAACATCAGCAGCAATTGGAAAATGCTGTTCCAACCGTGGCCCCGGAACAACGGTCGGTGCATGTGATTGTGTGTCACGATGCAGCAGACGAAAGCTAGCAACCAGGAAGCCGCCACCGCCACGGGATGCCGCAACAGCCCGCTCCACGCGCCGGCCA
Organism: Akkermansiaceae bacterium; assembly: GCA_031371325.1. Classification (GTDB taxonomy): domain Bacteria; phylum Verrucomicrobiota; class Verrucomicrobiia; order Verrucomicrobiales; family Akkermansiaceae; genus Luteolibacter. The sequence goes on from JANMJJ010000095.1 coordinate 18,703, forward strand.
AAAGGAAAAGTTCCAAGCTCACGAACCCAAGCGTCCTCAAATCCGCGCGATGTCGGAGCCGGGGAAATCGTGGGAAGGAGTGCATCGCGACACTCCATTTCGCATCACGTTCAGCGTCTCCCTGAACGCTCAAGCTCCGCGCGGACACTACCATAGCAGCGGCACTCCGTAAGCCGGGAAGTCCTCATCACAGGTTACAATAGTCAGGCCTTCAACCTGGGCTTGGGCGATGATCAGTCGATCGAACGGATCGCCGTGATGACGGGGCTTTGTGATCAGGGCCTCGTAATGCTCCACCGCAGGAGGAAGAAACACGAACCCGTTCGCATCAAGCACACCGGGAAAAATCACCCGGTAATCCGTCTGAAGTTTGAGCTTCCCGATGCTCAACTTGATCGCCGCCTCCCACGCCGTGGCATGGCTTACATGGCGCTCGTTAGAGTCATCCTCCATCGCGGCCCGGGCTTTAGGACTCAAAATGGGATTCCCTTCGCAAAACCACAGCAGCGCGTGCGTGTCGATCAGCAACCTCATGCCGTGTAGTCCTTGAAGTCCTCCAGCGGCTCATCGAAATCCGGCGACAACGAAATCTTCCCCCGCAAGCAGCCGAAGCCTTTCAAATCTTCAACGGAAGCCGCCGTCACGGCACCGACCGGCTCCAGCTCCGCCCTCACACGGATGGCTTGATGCCGCCACGCCACTGGCAGACGCAAATGCAACGTCCCGTCCGCATCAGGCTCGATAATCGTGGTGATCAAGTTCACGGTGCCGAAGATACGGGATTTGTCGGCTTTGTAAATGACTCAAGCGCCACCGTATTTCAAAGCCCTGCGCCCCTCAAGGAGTGTGGAAGTCCCGTCCACATGTCGATGAATCGCGAATGTCCAGAGGCACAAGCCCCCCATCCTCCTCCATCTGTTCATCCGAATTCTCCCGCAAGCTCGTGATCCGACAACTCAGCCACAGGTGGGGTCTTCTGTCTCTCTCTCCCTCAAATCCTTCGATCAAACGACTATCCAAGTTGCGAAACACCTCGAAAGAGTCATGCCCCAGCTTCGTCACCGAAGAGGAGTCGAAGCAACCCGTCCGCCCGCTCCCCAAGCTGGACGAACATCTGCGATTCCTCGGTTCGTCCAGCCAAACCGCCGACGAGTTGATTCCTCATGCTTTGGAGAGCCTCTAACTCGCCATCGTACTGCACGTTTTCAAACTCTTTATACTGCGACCAAAAGGCATCTGAGAGATTTCGCGACATTTCCTGGAACTGTGTACGAACATCGTTCCTGTTATCAGCGAGTTTCAATTGCCTCTCCTGCTCATGTTGCTCATTTCGGAACTCGACCACTACCGAGATCACAGCCCCTGCGGCTCCCAATGCTTTGCCTAGGTTGCCAATCCATTTCGCATATTTCACCGCCTCCCAAGGTTTGAAATTTTTGCCGAAGAATTTACCCGCATCATAGACAAAACGATGTGCGTTTCCGCCGGCCACTTCTGCGGCCCGGAAGAATCCCTGTCCTGCTCCGTTGGGTCCGACTGCCCAGTTGCTCAGCAGACTTCCCAACCTACTCGCAACATCCACACCTTTTTTAAGCCCTGATGCATCAATCCCCGCAGTCTCAGCGAAACGATTCTCGGGCAGAGAGGTTTGCCCGAAATCGGTCGTGAACCCGGGAACCACCTTGATCGCTCCGCTATTGATGTCATTGATGACTTGCTGACCCAAACTGCTACAGGATACAGCGGAAAGATTCTCACGAAGGGTTCCAGCCTCGGCTTCGATTAGTTGCTTAGCCTCTTCCGCGAGCGCCGCTTGCGCGGCGAAAGCGGTCAAACAGCATGCCTCTTGGCTGGTCTTTATTTCTTCTTCCGACGCTTCATCATGGATAGCGTTAGCAAGATCACCTCCGGCGCTTTCAATTTGGCGTAACGCACGGCCAAGAGCGCCGTTCATTTGGGCCTTGAGCTGAACCTTCGATTCGTAAATGCAAGTTTCAAGACGGCCAAGAAGCTCAATCGCGGCACGTTCCGCAGGCTGATCCGTTCCCGCGATCACAGCCGCTTGTTGGGAAATGGAGCGAAGTTGGAACAAGGGCTGGGTGATGCGTCCAAGATCGCAGCGTTCGCGGGCAAATCGATTCAGAGTGTCCATAAATGCATCAAATCTGGATGCTTCACGGAGTTCGAGTTGGTCCCTCTCGTCGATGCATAACAATGCATCAAGGTAACACTGGGCATCCATGAAGACGGTGCTGAAATCATGACTGCTCAAAGGCTGACAAACAGAATCAAGGAACGGGCGCTTCGCTTCCTCATTGCCGTTGTCGAGAGTCATCTTGTTCACCACCAATAAAGATTCCTTCTGCTTTCCTCCATCCAACATCAAGTGGCGAAAATATCGTGCCGACGCCGGACTGAAGAGTTCGGCGGTGATGACGAAGACGACCAAATCCGCGCAAAGGATCGCCTGCTCGGTCAAGGCGTCGTGGGTCTCGTCCCCGGCTTGCACGCCCGGCGTATCAAGTAGAAGGAGTTCATGCCATGAATAGCCCGAGACTGTGTCGGTACAGACGCCCGCGTCGATCACGATGTCATCGCGCCCCGTGAGTGCCTTAATGATAGTGGATTTTCCGGCGTTGTATTGTCCGACAAAGGCAAGGGTCAGCGCGGCTCCGGTATCCTTGGCAAGGGCATTGGCCGTTTGCGGTGCGAGTGCTTGAACTTCTGGAATCCCGGATGTGTCGAGTCTGTCATGAAGATCTTTCCCGAGAGTTTTGGTTCTCCCGCTGACATCAGCGGCGAGGAATTTGGGCAGTTCTTGAGTCATGACGCGGAAGTTTCTGATTCGGACGGGGAGCTAAAGTGCTCGGGATAATGTGAGACGAGGTTGAGTCGGCTAGAGTTCAAACTCGCAGACAATGTATTAGACTTGCTCGAAAGTTGAAAAATCGATTTGCACATGCGATTTACATCGTGATGGAGGAGTAAGATCAATCTCTGTTCAATCTCTTTAGAAAACCAATCCCCGATGCTCTTCTCCAGATTACCCGAAAGCGTCGCAACTTCCGCTTGGAGCTTTAAAGCAGCTTCTTCCCTTGCTTGTGATCGCTTTCTCTCAATTTCTGGAAACAACAAACTTGAGAGTCCAATAGTCGCAGCGGCTGCCCCAACTGAGAGTTCAGCCACCCATCCCACCGGCGAAATCAGGAAAGCAACAGTGGCTATGGCACCAATCCCGATACCTACCCACCTGACCATTTTTCGCCAATCCGTCGGATCGGCTGATTCCACCCCCTTTGCTTCTTGCTGATGAAAAAACTCCGAGTCCTGCTGATACTGACGCCAAAATTCAGCGACCTTGGCCGACACTTCAGCCGCGATCTGGGTGGCGAAATCTTTCCCCCATTCCTCAGTTTTCAATTTTCCCAATTTTGCTTTCCATAGATCTTTGAAATCCTTCTTGCGGAGATTTTCTTCCACAAACGTCCCAAGCCCACCAAGGACGGGTGCAAAGTGTTCGGTAACGTCATCGCGGCAGCGAGTCGGAAAACGAGCTACGAAGTCGGCCAATGATTTTGACAGTTCCAAATGCTTTTCCTCCAAGATTTCCAGCTCTTTCTGAAAATCTTCGCCGACTACAGCAAGGTCGTGTGCGATGAAAGTCAATGCGCGTTCGGTACCACCGATGATCGTTTGGATACGGCGTTGCGGACCACGTGTGTGCAACTCGTCTTCGAGGTGATGGAGCAACTCTTTGATATTGCTTGCCGCGAGTAGCGCCCTTGAGTCGCTCCTGTATTCGGGAAGTCGCGCTATGTGCGCCGCTTGGGCATGGACAGCGATCAAACGAATGTCCGATACCATCCAATCAGCATGCTTTTTAGCCAGCGACTCGATCCGGTGGCGGTGAGGTTGAATCGCAGCGGCACCTAGCCGAGCCTTCGGTTCCCGGATAAAGTCCCTGCGATACTTGGCGATGCCCGTTAGATCAAGCTTCACGTTCATGACAAAGACGACATTTTTGCGCAGGCGGTTCAATGCCACGATTTCACGAAATGTCTCTTCCTGAATGCCGTTGGATGTTAGCATGAACACAATCGCATCGCTTTCGTCCACGATTGAGAAAGCCAACTTTTGATCCTCTTCTCCCTCATAGGCGGCGAATCCGGGCGTATCGATAATGCTCAAACCTTGCCAGATATACTCGCGAATCTCCCGAGTGGTTCTTTGCCCGCCTTTTCCGATGGTGCTGCCGTCTCCCTCCATGATCGCCTCCCGAATCGTACTCTTCCCCGCCTGTGTCTCCCCAAACAAGGCCACGGTAAAACGATCCGAGCGGCAGCGCTTTCCAAGCAGGGCGGTACTGAGATTGCCAATTTTTTGTTGAATCTGGAGCGTGAGTTGCTGGCTTCTACTCCTGAGAACCGCGCGGGCTTGTCGGAGCGTTGGCCCGTCGTGCGGCGTATCTTCGGCTGCCGCCTTAATCTCTTCGATAAAACTAGAAACTTGAATCCCAGCTTCCGAGAGCGCGGCATCAGCTCGTGCAAGCGCTTCGTGTGAGGCAGCAATGCATTGTTTCAGTGCTTTTTTGGAGCGCCAATTCCGAAAACTTCGAGAGGGGGAAAGAATCATGATTATCCAGGACACATCAAATGATAGAGATCATGCGGAGGAGCAGGTGCGCTTTCCGATGGTGCTCGTGCGGAGGGTGGACATTTCTGTCCGCAACGTCAATAGTGCGAGAAGTTACGGAGCTGCCGCGCGTTTCTTTCACTTTCTATCGGCACTTGGACAGGAGTGTCCAAGCTCCTCAGGGAAAACGGCGAAACCTGTCGCCAGACGATGGCGGGCTGTTTAGATTTGCCGCGTGCTTCGGGGACATTGGTACATCGCTTGCCGTTCGGAACAAATCGCCAAGGGGCCGGTCGCGCGGACGGTAGTTGGCGAGCCGTTGGTGATTTTCCGCAGTCCGTCGGGTGAGGCGGCGGCGCTGGTGGACCGCTGCGCGCACCGGAATCTCGCGCTGTCGCGCGGGACGGTGACGGCCGACGGATTGCGCTGTGCTTACCATGGCTGGAGTTGGGCGGCGGATGGGCATTGCACTCGCATCCCGGCGGCTTGTGGCGGCGATTGCCAGGCGATCCGGGTGAAATCCTATCAGGTCCGAGAGCAGCAGGGATTTGTCTGGGTCTGGATGGCAAATGCGGAGACACCGGAGCCTGTCGGTGAGCCGCCGTTGTTCCCCCACCTCGGCGAGCCGGGCTGGCGGCATTTCATCATGGAGCGGGTGTTCGAGGCGGATGCGTTCCATTGCGTGGAGAATTTCCTCGATGTCCCGCACACGGCGCATGTCCATCGCGGGTTGTTCCGGGGCGAGGAAAGCAAGGAAATCGAGATCGAAATCACGTCCGGAAAAGATTGGATCGAGGCGGAATTTCTCGGCGAGGAGCGGATGGATTCATGGATCGGCAAAATGTTAGTTCCGCAGGGAAGCCGGATTCGCCATGTGGACCGGTTCCAACTTCCTTACGTCACCCGCGTGGACTATCAGATGAGTGAAAAGCGGCAATACGTGGTGATGAGCCAATGCACGCCGGAAGGACCGGAACGAACGCGGGTGTTTACTTATCTCGCGTTCAGGTTTGTGCCGTTAGGCGGGCTGATCAAGCTGGTTTTCCAACCGTTCGCGGGAGTGATTTTGAATCAGGATGTGCAAGTGCTGCGCCAGCAAACCGAGGACCTCCGCCGGACCGGTGCCGCGCGGTTTCTCTACCATGAAACGGATGCCATCGCCCGCGGCATCCGTGATCTCATCGACGGCAAATCACTGGCAGGGCGCGCGCCGGAGCGCCGGAAATTGCGGGTATGAACCTACAGGGGAAAATGATTTACCGCAAAGAACGCAGAGAACGCAAAGCTAGTAATTTGGAAAAACCCTTCGACTCACCATGAGGATGAACAACCCACTGCGAGGAAATTCGCATCAGTCTCTGCTTTGCGATCTTTGCGTTCCTTTGCGGCTAAATTCTTCTCAGGTTTTAGGATGAAAGAGGCGTGGCAACTGGCGGCGGAGCGGATGCCGGTGTGGGCGGCGGTGGCATTGCTGCTGTGTCAGTTCGTGGCACCGTTGTTTCATTTCTGGCAGAATCGCCCGCCGCAACGGCTCGGCGGGCCGATCTCCCGCGCGAAGGCGGCATGGCTGACACACGCGGCGACATTGTGGCTCGTACTGCCGGTTTTGCTATGTCTCCAGCACCCGGCCTATGCATGGCTGGCGGCTTCGATGGGCCTGCGGACGATCATCGAGCTGCCGCTCTGCGCGTGGCAACGCTGGAGCACGAACCACGGGCTTTCGCATGATGCGCTGCACGCGGTCATCGCGCTCTATTGGCTGCCCCGGGTGCCGCTGGACATTCAACTATGGATTATCCTGACCTTGGTCACGCTTGCGGCGGAGGTGTTCTTCGTGCTGCGTTTCCGCAAGGCCACGGCAGGGCCGGCCAACGGGATTTATTTCGTGCCGGATGGCCCGGCCCATGCGAGGCTCAACCTGCTAACCGACCTCATCCGGATGCCTTCGCAATACCTGATGATTTCCATCCTGATCGCCTCATGCCTGCGCTAGCCGCCATTCATTTGAAAAGCAGCACGCGGCTGGTGTCGTCGCTGACACTGGCCGAGAGGCAGGCGATGCACGGCTTGATGACGGCTCACTATGAAGCCGTGCCGTGGGATCGATTTGAACGCGATCTATCAGCGAAGAATGAGGTGCTGATGCTGCACGACATGGACGAAGCGCTGCGCGGATTCACGACGCTGGCTTGGAATCCCACCGGGCAGTTAGAGGAGGGCGACATCTTGTTTTCCGGCGATACGATCATCGACCGCCGCTGTTGGGGAACCCAGGAATTGGTGCGCGCCTTCTGCCGTCGCGCCGGTGAATGGAAGGCGGCGAGCGGGCGGCGCTTGTTCTGGTTTTTGATTTCAAAGGGCCATCGCACTTACCTCTATCTGCCGTTGTTCGCGCGGCGGTTTCATCCTCATCTGGAGAATGAGGAAGCGGAATGGGCGACACTGGCGGGGCGGGTCGCCGGGCGTTTGTTCGGCGCCAGTTGGAAACCGGGAGAGGGGGTGATCCGGTTTTCATCGAGCCAGGGACATCTGCGGGAAGAACTGGACATCGGACGTGAGAAGAATCCCTGGGTCCGGTATTTTTTAAAATGCAATCCGGGTTACTCGCGCGGCGAAGAGTTGGTGTGCTTCACGGAAATGGATGAATCTAACTTGCGCCGCGGCGCGCTGGCGGCATTTCGTGAAGGAACTCATCGATGAATCCACAAGCCGCAGCGTTGTTGTCTTCGCTGGATCAGTGGTCCATCCCAGCGGGCGACCCATGGTCGAGACTGCGAGGATTGCTAGAGAAACAGGCGGACACGGCCTTTGGTCGTGCGCATGACTTCAGCTCGATTCGCAGCCCGGAAGACTTTCGTGCAGCAATGCCACCGATGGATTACGAAGACCATCGCTCTTGGATCGAGCGAGCTGCTAACGGAGAAGATGGCGTGTTGGCTTGTGACAAGATCATGGGATTCGAGAAAACGTCCGGCACCTCGTCACAGGCGAAATGGATTCCTATCAGCGAGGGCTTGCAACAGGAGTTCGCGCGCGGACTGGCTTCATGGTTTTCCGGCTGGCAACAACGACGGCCGGAGGTGTTTGCGGGCCGGGCGTATTGGGCGATTTCTCCGCCGGGCATGAAACCGGAAATCACGCCGGGCGGCTTGCCGGTGGGCATGACCAGCGACGCCGCGTATTTTCCGGATGAGGTGGGTGCCAGATTGGCTGGGTGGTTGGTGATTCCCGAGTTGAGCGGCCGGCCCGAGGCGGTGTTCGAGGAAACTGCTGACGCCTTGTTAGCCGCGCCGGACTTGAGCGTGATCTCGGTTTGGAGTCCGACGTTCTTGTTGGGAATCGATGCGGCGCTGCGCCGAATGCGTGGTGACTTCTCATGGCGGGAGTTATGGCCCCGGCTCGCGCTGGTGAGCTGCTGGGCGGATGCGTCGAGTGCGCAGTGGATCCCGCGGCTCAGCGAACGGCTTGGCGGTATTTCGATCGAGGCAAAGGGGCTTCTTGCAACCGAGGGAATCACCTCCGTCCCCGATGCCATCGACGGCAGTCCGCGTTTGGCGAGTGAATGTCATTGGCATGAATTCATCGACGAGGAGGGTCGCTTCACGGAAATTTCCGATCTCAAGTTAGGCCAGATCTACGAGGTTCTCATCACCACTGGCGGCGGACTTTTCCGCTACCGCAGCGGCGACCGGGTGCGGGTGACAGGAACCGGGGCGGATGGACTGCCGCGGCTTCGATTCGTTGGCCGGGCAGGTAGCGTTTCTGATTTGGTTGGGGAAAAGCTAAGTGAGAGCCAGGTGCTAGAGGCGTTGGTGGCCAGTGGGAGTCGCGGCTTCATGGTGGCCGATCCACAACGGCCGGGTTATATCCTTTGGCTCGAAGATCCACTGCGGGCGGGAGCGGTTGAGCGAGATCTACGGCAGAACCCGTATTTCGATCAGGCATGCGCCTTGCTGCAGCTTGGGCCGCTCGAAGTCCGCCAGTTACCGGAAGAATGGGGCGTGAAACTAACAAGCTCGTTTGCAAGGCATCGTGGCTGCCGGATCGGGGACGTGAAATTACCGATTCTGCTCACTCAAATCACTCCAGGGGAGGTGGCGGCGTGGCTGGACTAACATTTAGACCGGCAGTGGAGGCCGATCACATGGCGCTTGAAGAGCTGTTATGCGCCACGCCGATGGGTTCGCGGATCCGTTTGTGTTTCGAGCGCGATCCTGATTTTTTCGCAGGAGCCCGGGTGCAGGCGGAAGATACCTGTGTGTGGGCGGCTTTTGAAGGTAGTGGACGTGCGGTGGGAGTGTTTTCCGCCGGTTCACGCCAAGTTTGGTTGGGTGGAGGTGTGCCCATGCGCTACCTGAGCGATTTGAGGATTCATCCGGATCTGCAGGGATCGTCGCTGCTGGCGCGTGGTTTCAGGCTTCTGCGCAAGGAAGTGTTTCGTCCGGGCGAGTGGGCGCAGACGTTGGTGCTTGAGGACAATGTTAGGGCGCTTGAAATGCTGACGGGGCGGCGGGGCGGGCTGCCAGAGTATCGGGCGGCGGGTCGTTATGTGAGCTGGCTGCTGCCTAACCAACGGATCGATGTGCGAAGTGAACACCAAGTGCGCCGCGCGACTTGGGCCGATATCGGAGCGATGCAGATCCTGTTGGATGCGTCATCGCGACGGCGGAGTTTTGCCGGAGTGGTGAACTTGGCGGATTTGGGCAAACCGGGTTGGCGGGATTTAACGATTGACGGCTTCCTCGTCGCCGAGCGCGATGGCGTTGTGATTGGGATGATGGGCTTGTGGGATCAAAGCGGTTTCCAGCGGCTGCGAATCCAAGCCTACTCGCCGATGATCGCCGCGTTGCGTCCGTTGTGGAATTCCTTTGCGAGTGTGCCTTTGCCTAAAGCGGGGGAGGTGCTTCCACTGCGGAAAGCGACCGCGATCGCCTGTGAGGGAGATGATCCTGCGATTCTGCGCGCCTTGCTTGCCAAAGCTCTAGCGGGAAGTGACAAGCGGCTTCTGTTGTTAGGAATGTCGGCGGAAGATCCGCTCGGTGTGGCGCTACGTGGGTTGAAGGGGCGGGTGGAATATGGGCGGCATTTTTTGGTCGGCTGGGATGGGGAGCCGCCGGAGTGGGAGGAGCCGTTTGGGTTTGATGTGGCGAGGATTTGAGGGAGAACGGGCGAAATAGGAGGAAAAGGCGTCGGGCAGAATGCCCAGGCCACTGTGGCGCGGGCATTCTGCCCGTCGGTTTCTTTGGAGTTTGGATGCACCCAACGAAAAATGCCACGCGTTTGCCCGAGAGGCGTATGAAGAACAGACGCGAA
>JANMJJ010000096.1:0-16401 GCA_031371325.1 Akkermansiaceae bacterium
CCGCTGGTCGAAATCAAGGTGTCGGTGAATCCTGTCGGTGCGCCAGCCTCGCCCGGGGCCTTCCAATTCCCCATCGTGAGACAGGCTTGCACGGTGAATGTCAGATCCGTGAGCGAGGTATCGCGCTGGTATTGAAGAATCAAGTCGGTGGCGGTGGTTTGCGCGGCAGGCATGCGGGGTGCCGGGTCGTTGCCAATGACGGGCGAGGTTCCGAAGGCGTATTCGATGAGGTTGGATCTGCCGTCCTTGTCAGGATCGGCGGCGGGGTTGGAAATCGTCCCGGCAGGCAGGCTGTTGGCGGATTCGAGATTGGCCGCCCAAGTGGCGAAGGTGGCAGGCGGCGCGGTGACGGTCAGGGTTTGATAAGAGGCGGGGAAGTCGAGGTTTGAGATCACCGGAGCCACGGACATCAGATAAGTTCCCGCGGTCGGAGTGAAGCTGCCGCTGGTTCCGGCGAGCGTTTGGGTGACGCTGTTTTGCAGGGTGGAAACGCCGGCAAGGGTGATGGCGTCAATGAACCAGCCGTAATTCGCGCCGGAATAGGGATAGTAGCTGCCATTGGCGAAGTTCAGCAGGAAGCGGACGCGGAAGGCTTTGCCAGTCATCCCGCTGAGCGATGGGGAGCGGAGGGTGAACAGGGTGCTGCCGCTGCTGTTGGTTCCGGGTTGGCTGTCAACATCTTGCCAAGTGCTCGTGCCTTCCACTTTCACCTGAACTTTGAATTGTTCCGCAGAGGTGGAAGTGCGGATGCTGCTTTGGAACGAGAGCGATGGAGAGGCTTGTCCGTAATAGAGTGAGCTGAGCTGGAGCCATTGGCTGGAGGCAGTCGAGTTTTCAAGGTGAAATGACGCCGTGCCTTGTTGTTTCACAGTAGTGTTGAGCACGGAATAGGTGCCGGTGGTGGATGAACTGATGTTGGCAATGCTGTCGCAATTTTCCGCCGCCGCCGCCGCGGAGTTCCAGCGGTTCCACTTGTATCCGGTCGCGCCGCCGACGGCGGTGAAGGCCAGCGTGTGCGGGCTGCCCGCGCTCGTGCTGGCGGAGCTGGTGATGGATGGCGGCGAGTAAGTGAGTTTCAAATCCGCCTTGGCATTGGTGGACGCCGGGACGACGAGACTGGCATTTTGGTTCACGCCCAGCCCGGAAAAGGTGACAGCGCGGGTGGTGGCGGTGGTCGGAACCGGGACGACCCATCCGCCACCGGTGGCGGTGGTGCAGTAGTAGGTGGCACCGCTCACATTGACGGTGAGTCCGGAAATGCCCTCGCCGATATCATAAAAATTGTTCGCGTTGAGGTCATAATAAGCCACGCCGGTGCCGAGGGTGGGGTTGGATTGCTGCTTCCCGAAATCCTGCGTGACCAGTTGCGGGCCGACTGCGGTGCCATTCGATCCGAGCACCACTCCCACGCCGATTTCGCGGAAGGCCGCGCTGTGGATATTCGCCCGGTGTCCGCGGGGTGGGCCTTGCATCCCGCCAGTGCCGCCGCCACCCCAATCCACTTCGAAGCCAGCATGGCCGTACCAGACGCTTTTGGCGGAGGCGTAAACGTTTTCTCCTGCGGTCGAATAAGTGTAGCCTGCTGCCGTCATGCGGGTGAACGGGTCATTGCTGGGATTGGTTTCGTTGTGAGATTGGACCGCGTTTGCCAGCATCCAGGCGGAGTGACTCCGTGCGGCGGTGGTCAGGCTCGCGTTCGGCGCGAGCGGTGGCAGCACGGCGATGGCGTTGAACTCGGTCTGCAACATCGCCAGATCCACAGTCCAATAAGGCGGATAGGTGTAGGCACCGAGCACGTCCGGATCGGTGGTGGTGGCGAGTCTGGCTCCCTCGGCGGGAGGATTGGCGCGGGCGCGGTTGATCAGTTCGAGGTAGAGTTGCTCCTCGGCGGTGGGGTTGCCGAAGTTGTAGAGGGTTTGCCCGTGGCACGGGGAGGCCAGCGTCGCCAAGCCACCGAGCGCGAGAAATCGGAGGCTGCGGGATAGGTGCGATTGCATGGCGATTGAAGGCAGGTGACAGCGCGAAGATGGTTGAAAGTCAATCCAAGTTGATCGTTTCCCATCGGCGGATCTTTAGTGCTCTCGATGCGGAGTGACAAGGTGATAGTCGTGACCCTACGCGATCGCGCAGTGCGCGACGCACTTTGTACGTAGTGTCACCCTTTAGGGTGTCTTCGGAGCGTGATGCAGACACCCTAAAGGGTTAGGCTACATGCAAGTCCGGGTTCACTCTTTCTCCACCAGATCCGTGGCCAGCTTCGCGTAGGTATCCTTGTCCAACAGGAACGGATGCGAGTCGGAAGCCATGCGGCCGTAGTAGAACAGGGGCTTCCCCGTGGTCGTCGCGGGCGCGAGAATGACCTCGCGGGTGATCAATCCGGTGAAGTCGCCCACTTCGTTGACGCCCTTTTCAATGACCTTGAAGGCGAGCGAGGGCTTGAGCAGGGCGGTGGTGGCGGACGCGTCATCCGGCGCGAGCCAACGGGTGACCTTGAGGCCTTCGAGCGTGCCTAACATGTAGTCCGCCCGGGCCGGGTTGAGGAAGGATGTCAGATCCTCGTCATTTCGGCTGGCGGTCCAGGTGTCGGGCTTGTCGAAATCGTAGCGCAGCACCAGCGGCGGCTCGCTGCCGGTCGTCCGCTCGATCTGCATCAGGCTGCCCCGATCCACCGACCACAGCCGCGATTGCCGCCACTCGTAGGGCCTAACCGGGATCGTCGCGACCAGCGAGGGATCGACCCGCATCACCGTCGGCGTGCCGAGCCGGTTGACGAAATAGCCGCCCTTGCCGTCGATGCCGAAGGCCAGTTCGAGCGTCTGGTCGTCCTGGCCGAGGAAGCGCAGTTTCAAAAACGGCCGGTGCAGCCCCCATGGCGTGAAGTCGGTGGTGGCATCGCTCGGGAAGCCGATCGCGCGGCCTTCCGTCACCGTCTTGAGCAGGGTGAACAGGCGCTCTTCGTTGGCCTCCTGGGACTGGCCGTTGATGGTGGCCATCCACGGTTGCGGCGGCGTGCGGGTGACCAGGATTTCGCTGCCGGTGGCGGGCTGGATCAAGACGCCGCGCAGCGATTTGCGGTTCAGGTTGGTGAGCGTAGCGTCGCGCAGGTCGTTGATGGCGAGCGGCAGATCCGCCAGCGACAGCCGGTTCGGTTCGGGCTTGAGCGGGAGGTCGAAAATCGTCTCCGGGCGGTCGCTGACGGTGGCCCGCACCTCGCGCGACTCGGGCGTTTCCGGCGGGTAAATATCGAGCACGGTTTCGGCCTCAGAGTCGAAGGAAACGAGCGAGATTTGCCCGGACTTGGCGGGCGTGCCACTGGCCGGCAGGGTGACCGAAGCGCGGTCGGAGATTTTCACCGCCTGCAATTCATAGAGTCCTTCGAGCAGTGCTTTCACGGCCTTGGGATCGGTGGCGAGGTCCAGCGGCTTGACCACCCGCCACGGGCTTTGGCGGGATTCGCGGGCGAGCGTGAGTTCGCCTTCCGCGCCGCGGATGCGGATTTTTTGCAACGCGGTAGGATTGAAATAAAACGGATGGTGGTCGCGGAGCGATTTCAAGCCGTCCTTGAAGTGCTGGGAAATATCGCCGGTGCAGGCGTAAACGTAGTGCTTGTGATCCGCATCGCGAGGTTGGATGAAAACGGTCGGCACGGGTGTGGCGAGGTTCTCGAAGGTGGCCAACCACGGGGTCTGGCGGCCGAGCTTGTATTTCGCCAGTGGCTGGTGGTTCGCGCCTTCCAGCCGGATGTTGATGCCACTTTCTTTCAACCCGGATTTCTGGCTGTCGATCTTGGTCACTTCCGCGAAATCCTCGACCCGCAGGCCGAGCGTGAAATTGATGATGGCAACGGCGGCACGCGGGTCCATCCGGTCCTTCCACGGCAGGGTGCAATACCAGCCTTGGGCACCGAGTTCGAAGCTGGCGTTGACGCCGTTTTGCGAAACCTGGAGGTATTTCACCTCCGCCGGGCTGAAGCCGGAATAGATCCGCGCAGCGACCGGCGTGGGCGGCGCGCCGAACACTGAATTGAAATTTCCCTGGACCCACTGCCAGCCCGCCAGACCGCAGACGAGCACGGCTAACAGCGCGAGGATCAGGGTGAAACCGAAGGAACGCATGGCGGCAGTTAGGCGCGGCGCGAGGACCAGATGAAGGCTCCGATGACGATCAGGAACGCAGGCAGGAAAAACAAATTCACCCGGTTGATGAACGACACTTGGGCATCGAGGATCGGCAGCTTGTAAGTGCCGAGCGACCGCGGGCCGATGCCGGCGAGCGACTGGCGGTTGACCAGCCAGTTCACGGACGAGGCGAGGAAGTCGATGTTCTCCGCCCGCTGTTGTTTGGGGTCGAGGAAATCGGTGTTGGCGATGACCACCATCCGCGAGGTGTCGGCGGCGAAACGGTCATCGTTGGCCGCGCCGCGGGTGGCACAGGCAGCGAGGAATAGCGGCGGTTTGGCGTCTTCCTTTTCGTCGAAGGCGATGTCCTTCTGGTCGAACTTCGTTTCACCCCAGAATCCTTCGCCCGCTTGGATCAGGCCGATCGGGTTGATCTGCTTGTTCATCAGGTCTTCCGCTCCCTCGCGGACTTCGAGCGACGAGGTGGCTCCTTCGAACACGGTGGCTTGCCCGGCGAGATCCTTGGTGAAATCCACCCCATAGGTGAAGACACCGCGGGCCGTGGTGTCGATGCGCTCGCCCACCTTCGCAATCACCCGGTCGCGTCGCGGGGTGATGCCACTGGCCCGCAGAAAGGTCCGCAATCTCGGCGGGGTGTCGCCGGGCTTGAGCAGGAACAGCATCGCCGCACGCGGACGGTTCCAATATTTCTCCAGCACTGCGGCCTCGGCGTCGGTGAGGTCGTATCGCGGTGCCGCCATCACCACGCCTTCCGCGTCCGCCGGGATCTCGGCGAGGCCGGAGAGATTGATGCCCTTGAGCTCGACGTTTTGAAACAACAGGGTGTCCTGTAGCGATTTCATCGGCGATTTCTCGCCATCGCCATCCAGCCGGCTCTTGTCGGCGAGGAACACCATCTTGCGGGTCCGCCCTTCGATCGACTCGACCAGCCGCGCGGTTAGGACATCCTCGCCTTGGAACCCGGTGATCGTCCGCTTGGTATTGTCGGAGGTGGTGGTGGTGGTGTAAATGGGCATGTCATCGGCGACGATCACCTTGACGTTCGGATTGAGGATGCGGACGGGCTTGTCGTCTGCGGTGGGATCCAGCGCGGTGCCCCTGACCTTCTCCTCGGTGGACACCGGCCCATCGTCGGTCCGTGCATCCATGATGATCAGGTCTTTGGTCAGCGGCAGTCCGTAAGCTGCGGCCACCTCCTGCGTGCGGTCGGAACTGCGGAGCGGATCGACGATTTCCAGCTCGATCATGCCGCCTGATAGACGCGCGTATTCCTCGGCCAGCACCCGCACCCGTTCATAAAACGGCGAGCTGCGGCGGAACGCCATGATCCATTTGATCGGTTTCTCCCGCTCCCGCACGGCCTTGTCCTTGAGGTAACGGGTGGTCGAGTTGGAGAGCGTGTAAGCCCCGTCGCGGCTCAGATCGAAGCGGGTGAAATGATGCGCTGCCAGATAGTTGGTGGCGACGAGGATGATCGCCATGAAGACGATCTGGAGCACGGAAAGCGTGCCCAGTCCCCACCGGTTGAGCGGGCGGGCGGGCTTTCCCTTCGGTTCGGAAATGGCTTCGGACATGGGCGGAAATCAGCGGTGCCAGCGGCGGTAATCCACAACCTGATAGGTCAGGAACAACACGAACAACGCGAGGCTCAGGAAATAAACCATCGGCCGCGTGTCGAACATTCCACTCGCGAAATAATGCAGATGCTGCTGCGAGGAAATGTAATGGAAGAACCCCGCGCCCGCGAACGACTCGCCCCAGATGATCGTCACGAAGCCGAGGAAATACTGAATCACCAGCAGCCCGATCGTGAGGATTCCCGCGATGATCTGGCTCGATGTCAACGCCGACGCCAGGCAACCGATGGCCGTGAACGCCGCGCCCATCAGCATCACCACCGTGAACGCGCCGCCCAGTGCCCCCGGCGTGAAGGCCGGCGGCAGATCCGTCGCCCACTCGAACATCTTGAACTGGATGAACCCCGGCACCCACAGCACCGTGTAGAAGATCATCGCCGCCGCGTATTTCGAAAACACCACCTGCCACGTCCTAACCGGCGCGGTGAGCAGGGTTTCTAAAGTCCCCGAGCGCTCCTCCTCCGAGAACAACCGCATCGTGATCAGCGGGAAAATAAATAGGAAATAGAACCAGAAAATCGGCGTGTGGAACGTCACGTAAACCAGGTTGTCGCGCACCGGTGTGTCGCGGAAGCCCTTCATCGCCGTGGACAGCGAGACCCCCTGCATGATCGTGACAAAAGCCAGCACCACCCAGCCGAACGGCGTCAGGAAATACCCTTTGAGCTCTTTGAAAGTGAGGATGCGGAACAATCTCATGCGGCGGGGCGCTCTTGGTAAGGCATTCCCGCCACAAGGCAAAGGTAAAAGCGGGGCAGCGGTTCGCTGGAAGCGCAATGGTTGTTAGAAGGCTCCATCTTGTCTCGCTTTCGTCCAACCCGCCAAAAACAACATTAACCCGCCTGTCGTATCGCAGGCATTGAAAACCGGCGAGGGATTTCCACCAGCTCGCCCCGGACGATTTCGATCGTCTAGCGGCACTCCCACTCTCCTCTTCATCCCTTCTTCCATCTGCGTCCATCTGCGGTTGAAATCATCTTAATTTCTTCCTCGCCGGCCCGTGTGAACCTCACCGCCCGCACATCCGCCGAACTCGGCCCGACCATCGCCTCGAACTCTCCCGGCTCCACCACCGGCAGGAAATCCCGCCCCGGAAAACTCAAATCCGCATCCGTGATCGTGAAGGAAATCACCCGAGTCTCACCGGCGGCGAGCGTCACCCGTTGGAATCCCCGCAGCTCCTTCACCGGCCGACTCACCGAGGCCACGAGATCGCGCAGATAGAGTTGCAGCGTCTCCGTCGCCGGGTGTGCGCTCAAATTCGTCAGCTCTGCGGAAACCGTGACCGCCCCGCCCGGCGGCATTTCCCGTGGCTCGACGCTCACCGCGCCATGGCGGAATTCCCCGTAAGTCAGGCCGTGGCCGAAGGGGTAGAGCGCCTCGTTCCGCACATCGAGGTATTTTGAGGAATACATGACCGCCTCGTCGAACGGCCGTCCCGTCGGCTTCTCGCGGTAAGTCATCGGAAGCTGCCCGACGCTGCGCGGGAAGCCCATCGTCAGCTTGCCGACCGGTGCGGCATCGCCGAAAATCACCTCCGCCAGCGCCCGCCCGCCTTCCGTCCCCAGTGCCCAGGCGTGCAGGATCGCGGGAAACTTCGAGTCCTCCCAGGTCAACTCCAGCGGCCGGCCGCCCATCGTCACCAGCACGCAGGGCTTGCCAGTTTGCAAGAGCTGCTTGGCCAATTTCCGCTGGCCCTTCGGCAGACGGATGCTCGTCCGGCTGGCGGCTTCGCCAGACATCTGCCAGCTCTCGCCGAGCACGAGGATGACCGCATCCGCCTGTGCTGCCGCTTCGGCGTTAGAGCCATCGCAAAAAATCACCGTCGCGTCACCCGCCGCCTCGCGGATGCCATCGAGCGGCGAGGCCGCCAGCGCAGCATCACCCGCAGCCACCCAGCAACCTAACATGTCGCGCCGGCTGTCGGCCAGCGGACCGATGACCGCGATGGTCCCGCGCTTGGCCAAGGGCAGCAACCGATTGTCATTTTTCAACAGCACCACCGATTCGCGGGCGGCCTCCCGCGCGAGTTGCCGGTGTTCCGGACTCAGATGGATCGTCCTCGCCCGTTCCTCATCGCAACGGGCGAAGGCGTCGCGGAACAGCCCGAGATCCCACTTGGTTTCCAGAACGCGCATCACCGCCGCGTCGATCTGCTCCACGCTTACGGCCCCGGCTGCCAACAGACCCGGCAGCTCCGCTAGAAACAACTCCGACACCATGTCCATGTCCACCCCGGCCTCCAGCGATTGCCGCGCCGCGTCTGCGTCGGTGGCGGCGGTGCCGTGGTTCTTCATCTCGCTGACGGCGGTGTAGTCGGTCACCACCCAGCCTTGGAAGCCCCACTGCTCGCGCAGCAATTCCGTGAGCAACCAACGGTTGGCGCTCGCCGGGATGCCGTCGATCTCGTTGAACGCCGTCATCACCGTCCGCGCCCCGGCGTCGATCGCGGCCCGGTACGGCGGGAAATACGTCTCCTCCATCGCCCGGCGGCTCATGTCCACCGTGTTGTAATCCCGCCCGCCCTGCGGCGCGCCGTAGAGCGCGAAATGTTTCATGCAGGCCACCACCGATGTTAGCTCGGCGAAATCATTTCCCTGATAGCCGCGCACCATCGCCACCGCGATCCTGGAGCCCAGCCACGGGTCTTCGCCCGACCCTTCCGCCACCCGCCCCCACCGCGGGTCTTGGGAAATATCGACCATCGGCGAGTAAACCCAGTGCAAGCCATCCGCCGCCGACTCCGCCGCCGCCATCCGGGCGCAGCGCTCCATCAGCTCCAGGTTCCACGAGCACGAAAGCCCCAGCGGGATCGGGAAAATCGTCCGGTGGCCGTGGATCACATCGTAGCCAAAGAGGAGCGGAATCCCTAACCGGCTTGCCACCGCCAACTCCTGCAACGCCCGCGTCGCGGCGGGCGTGTACACATTGAATACCGCCCCGCAACGGCCGCCACGGACCGTCGCCTGCAGATCGCCCGAGTCTTTCATTCCCGTGGCGTCCATCGTTCCCGTTAGCAGGTTCAGTTGCCCGGCCTTCTCCATGATCGTCATCCGGCCCAACAGCTCGCGGAGAAATGTGTCCTTGCTCATGCCGCCCATCACGTCCCCGGAAACGCTTCATTTCAAGGCTTATCACACCCTCCGCGATCATGCACACGCGATCACGCACTATCGTTGTGGCCGGAAATGGGATATCTCTTATGGGTCGCCGCGAGCAACCTCTCCCCCCACGGAAGCGAACGGCACCAACATACTACCTCCGGTTATAAACGGCCGGCGCAAATCGAGATCTCCCCCCCTTCGATTTCCGCCGGCCTCGTTCGTTTGATGCGAGGGGGACAGATGAGATCGACTGTATTTCCAGCGCACGGAAGGCGATGTTTATGAAGAAGGTGACGGCGTAACGCCCCGGAGTTTTCCCAAGGCGGGAATCAGTTAGCCTCGGTGGCGTCCCCGGGTTTCTTCTGTTCCGCCGGATGCCATGCGATGATTTTGCCGTGGTGATCCACGTATCCCCACGCATGGATGATTTCCAAATCCTTTCCCTGATACTGGAAACCTTCTGCCAGAGCCACCGGAGCGAGGTCGCCGTAGAACCCTGGCTCGCCGGTGTAGCCGGGGATATTTGGCGAGTGAATCCAATGGGCCGGCGCATATTTGAGAGCCAACAGGACTTCGGCCCGGGTATTCACCAGACCCCAGGCGGGATTCTGATAGGGGCCGCGATGGTCCGTCGTGCGTTTGGTTACCCAAGCAGCTCCGTTTTCGAATTCAGAAACCTCGGTGTAAACTTCGGGAGCCAGAATGCGGCCGTCTTCCTTCACCAGTGATGTGAACCAAAGCGATGACTTCATCTGAACTGCGGATGCCACTCCATCATGGAACGGGCGGATGTTGACGAATTCCGGCTCGACGATGACTTTGCCGTCCGCCGTCGCCAGTCCGGTCTTAAAATCTCCCTGCTTGAGGACGGCGAGGTTTCCGTTCCAGCGGGTTTTCGCGAGGAGATCAGGATCGTCACTTGGATTAGAGGAATGTTTCTCTGGCGGGAAATAAGCGAAGTCCGTTAGAACCTTGCCGGTGCGGTCAATCATCGCCCAATCCGGTTTGTCCCAACTGCCGCCGGATTTCATAACCCAAGCCCGGTCCCGGAAAAACGGAGTGATCCACCCGAACTCGGCCGGTATCACCAGCGCCCCGCTGCCATCGACGTATCCCCACAACCCCGGCTTAGGGCTCAGTCCATTCGGTTGCTCCACCCGCAGGCACACCTCGGCCAAGCCGTTTGAAAATGGCCGCGTGCGGTAATACTTGAGCGGGATCGCGATTTGTCCCTGACGGTCGATATAGCCGGCACTGGGGTTGTATGTGTCGCCGGGGGCGTTCAGCCACACCGGAGCGAGGCCTTCACAAAACGGAGCCAGCTCCAATTGACCGCGGACGCCCGGACCGTTGAATTTCCCCGGTTCGACGACGATTGCTCCTTCTTCTGAAATATACCCGTAGGTCCAATTGGTGGCGTGTTCTCCCTTTGGCCTGTCGATCACGGACTTTTCCGACACAACGGCCATGCCCTCGGAAACGGGCATAATTTCATCGAACCGTGCGGGCACCACCACCGTGCCATCGTTGCGAATCAGCCCTTTCCGGGAGTTGGTGTCAGTGAACGCAAACAAGGAGCCGTGCCAGTGGCGCAAATCCCGGAATGCGAATTTACCCAACACCTTGCCTTGATCCGTGATCAGCCAGTAGTCGCCGCTGCGGATTGCCCATGCGCGACCGTCCATGAAGTCCAGCCCCGCAGGGTGGCTCCAGTCCTCCGCTTCATGCCGATTCATTTCATGGGCGGTGAATTTTGGGTCGAACAGGATCTTGCCGTCCTTGGAAAGCAGGCCCCATTTCTTGCCTTGCCGGAACCAAAACGCTTCCGGGTTTTCGGAGGCGGGCATTTCACGCGACGGGGGCCAGGAAATATCGATCGGGCGGATCCATTCGCCTGATAGATTCATGACGCCGAGTTCGTCGCCCTTGCGCACGAAGGCCCGGTCTGGAGCCAATGTGATTTCGTCGTATTTCCCGGGCAGCAGCACTTTCCCCTTGGTGGAAATCAGTCCCACGCGCTTTCCGTTGGCCGCCACGGTCACGCCGGGAGGATACGTCCCCATGGAAATGTTGGTGAATTCCGGAGCGATGAGCCAATGGCCTTGGCGATCAATCCAGCCGACCTTGCCCTTCTCCATCACCAGCAGCTCGGGCGTGTCGGTGATGCCTATCGTCTTTTCGAATTGGGGGAGAATGGCCCAGCTCCCGTCGCTCCGGATGAATCCCCATTTCCGGTCCTTGAGGAACGGGTAAAGCTTCTCAAGCGGTGGTGCTTTTTCTTCCGCTATCGTCGGCACAAGCGTGGAAATCAAAGCCAGCGCGAGGGGAAAGAGAAGACCTGAACGTGAACGGTGTTTTCGAAAGCTCATGGTGCCGACTGAGTTGATAGTTGGACTTTGTAGAACTGATGCGAGAAATTTCTCAATGCGGATGTTGGTGAATTCGCGCTTCCCCTTCGTTCCGCTGCGGTGAGACTTCCACCCGCCAATGCTTCCTGAAACATTTCACCCGCCCACCGCCATGGCCCGCTGGCACCAAGCACGCCTGCGCCTCGAAGCCGAACTTGGCGAGCGGATCACGCTCGACGCGCTGACCGGTCCGCGCGGCCTGATCGATCGCGAACCTTGGCAGGACGACGCCGGTGGTCCGGCAGGCTGGTTGATCGCCCAGCGCAAAGGCGGCCACCGCCATTCGATCGACGACGTTCTAACGGCGTGGTACGCGCTCCAGGTCTCACCGCCGGTTAGGGACCATCTGGACCTCGGCACGGGGATCGGCACGGTGGGCTTGCTGACCCTCTGGGGCATGGGGCCGGAGGCGCGGCTGACCTGCGTGGAGGCCCAGGAGATCAGCTACCGGCTGCTGCAAGCGAACCTCGATTTCAACGGCCTGCGCCAGCGGGTGGATGGTTCGTTAGGCGATTTGCGCGAGCTAGCCCTCGAACGCAAGTTTCCGCTCATCACCGGCAGCCCGCCGTATTTCCCGGAAGGCTCCGGGGTGATCCCGCGAGATTCCCAAAAAGCCCACGCCCGCTTTGAGCTGCGCGGCGACGTGGGGAATTATGCCAAAACGGCGGGGTCCCATCTCGGCGCTGGCGGCTGGTTCGTGCTGTGTTTTCCTTCCCCGCAAAAGCAGCGGGCGTTGGATGGAATCGCCGCGGCGGGACTCACGGTGGTGAGGATGCGAGAGGTGATCCCCCGCGAGACCTTGCCGCCGCTGTTCACGCTTTTCGCCTGCCAACACCCACGGGATTTTCAAGGCGAGACCACGGCGGAGGAGTCACTAACAGTGAGGCACGAGGATGGCAGACTCACCCGGGAAATGGCCCGGGTGCGCCGGGTTTTCGGCTTTGCCGACGGCGAATCGCATGGGGGATACGGGGAGCAAACCAGGGAGTCTCCATTTCAGATTTGAACCACAGATGAACGGGATGCACGCAGATGGAAGAAGGGATAGGAGATGAGTTTCGGCTTCGCCCGTCCGCCTTGATCGGTGATCGGATCGTTCAATGGGGATGGGCGCTGGATTTGCCCCGGAGTTTCTGGACGCCGTTGAAAACTAGCAACGCGAGGGCACCGGCGACGAGGCCGCACAGGCCGTCGAGAAGTGCTGAAATGAAAGGGGCGAGAAAACCACCGCTTGTGGCAAGATGCCCGATGGCGTGGTGGAGCGGGGGAATGCCGTGGGTGAGGATCCCGCCACCGACGAGGAACATGGCCGCCGTGCCGAGGATCGAGAGGGTCTTCATGAGAACCGGCGCGACCCACAGGATGACGCGGCCGAGGCGCTGTTGGACGGCACCCCGGCATTGCGTTAGGTAAAGTCCCGCATCGTCGAGTTTCACGATCCCCGCGACCAATCCGTAAACGCCGACGGTCATTACGATGGCGATGGCGGACAACACGCCTACCTGCCGCGTGAAATCCTGCCCGGCCACCGTGCCCAGGGTGATGGCGATGATCTCGGCGGAGAGGACGAAATCGGTGCGCACCGCGCCTTTGATTTTCTCCGCCTCCGTTTCGACTTTCTCGGCGGGAGTGGTCGCCGCGAGTTCGGCGATTTCCTGGCCGGCTTGCGCCGTCGATTTTTTTCCGCGATGGAGGAACGAATGGTGAAGTTTTTCCACGCCTTCGAAGCACAGGTAGAGACCGCCGATCATCAGCAGCGGGACAATTCCCCACGGCGCGAAGGTCGCGATCAGCAGCGCGAGCGGGACGAGGATCAACTTGTTGATGAACGAGCCTTTGGCCACCGCCCAGACGACGGGCAATTCACGGTTCGAGACGACGCCGCTGACCTGTTGGGCGTTGAGCGCGAGGTCGTCTCCCAGCACGCCGGCGGTCTTGGCCGCGGCTTTTTTGGTGAGAATGGAAACGTCATCGAGGATCGTCGCGATGTCATCGAGCAGGGTGAGCAGGCTACCGGCAGGCATGGCGGGATCATGCGCCGGAGGAAGGCCGGGGAGGCAAGCCGCAAGGTGGATTTGAGGAGAAGAGGATCTCAGAACAGCTCGCCTTGTGACCAAGGGGGCCGCCCCTTCGCGGAAGATTTTGTCGTCAGGAAGTTAGGTGCTTGCCTGAACTCCAACGCGACTGAGGAAGGCCCAAAGGTGTTCAGCTCGCCCGTGAAGAACGGGGAAATCTGGGTGTCGGCGAGAACCGCAGGCATTCGATCATGCACCTTCTCCACCACGGTATTGGACTCGGTGGTAATCATAGAAAAGCAAGCTCCCCGATCCGGGTCTTCCTCCCAGATTCCCGCGATCCAGATCCATTCCCCGGTCGGGCGCTCGAATCGCAATGGGACATTCCGCCTCTCGATTTCCACCCATTCGTAAAACGCCGCCGCTGGCACGAGACAGCGCCTCGCCGCAAATGCGGCCTGCCAGGTTCTTCCGTCGAGTTTGTCCTCCCTCGAATTCACAATCGTCCGCCAGGTCGACTTCGGGCCATTTCCGGTGCGGGTGAATGCCCTGCGGAATCCCCAGTGCATCGTTCGCGCCGATCCATCCGCTAGAATGACGGGCGCGGGGATGGTCGGTCGTATGAGGTGGCTTCCGGAGATATCGAGCAGCATGGCAACGGCCTCGGAATTCAACTTCGAGGCATTTGCCGAGAAATTCGATTTCTCACCCTATCAGACGCTGTGCGACGTCGGCGGAGCCACCGGTCTGCTCTGCATCGAAGCCGCCAAGCGCCATCCGCACCTGCGCTGCACCAGCTTCGACCTGCCGCCCGTCGAACCCGTCGCCGCAAAACACCTCGCCGCAGCGGGAATGAGCGACCGCGTGAGTACCGCAGCCGGGGATTTTTTCAAGGATCCGCTGCCAAAAGCGGACGTCATCACCATGGGCATGATCCTCCACGACTGGAACCTCGAAAAGAAGCTGCACCTGATCCGCGCCGCCTACGACGCGCTGCCTCCGGGTGGGGCATTCGTCGCCATCGAGGCGCTCATCGACGACGCCCGCCGCGAGAACGTACAGGGCCTGCTGATGTCGCTGAACATGCTCATCGAGTTTGGCGATGCCTTCGACTACACCGGTGCCGACTTCCGGAAATGGTGCGGCGAGGTCGGGTTCACGCGCTTCGAGGTGATCCATCTGGCAGGCGCATCCAGCGCGGCGGTGGCTTACAAATGAGGGTGGACTGGTTTCTCCGAGGATCGACAATTTGAGCCTTTGACTTGCCGCCCCGGGATTGCGCGGTAAAGTGGCCGACATGTCCCTGAACCCCGAACTCGCCAAATTACTCAACGCCCAGATCAACCACGAAATGTCTGCCAGCTATTCGTATCTCGCGATGGCCGCGTGGTTCGAGCAGACCCCCTATTCCGGTTTTGCCAACTGGATGTTCGTGCAGAGCGCCGAGGAAACCACCCACGCGCTGAAGTTCTATCAATTTCTCGTCAGCCGCGACGCGCCGGTCGTCCTCGAATCGATCATCACCGTCAAAGCCGATTTCACGAGTCCGCTCGATGTGTTTGCCCAAAGCTTGAAACAGGAAGAGAGGGTGACCGCGCAGATCAACGAAATCTACGACCTCGCCGAGAAGGTCAGGGATCACGCCTCGAAGAACCTTCTGTTATGGTTTCTCAACGAGCAGATCGAGGAGGAAAAGAGCGTCCGCGACATCATCGATCGCCTGACCCTAGCAGGCGACGATCCGGCCAGCCTGTTGGTGTTGGATCGCGAGGCCCTTGCCCGCAACGCGGCCACCGCGAAGTGAGCGGCGCGGCTGCGGCCGTTCTTCCGCAGCTCGTCGTCGTCGTCGGTGAGGCACAGAACGACGGCGACCGGCCTGCCCCTGCGGGCGATCACCTCGGGTTCCTTGCTGACGCGCTCGCGCGTGGGTGGAAAGTCGCTGGGTCTATCAGGCCTGGAAATTTCTGAAGCAGGCGAGGGGAACGGCATCCGGAAACTCAAGCAGTGGCGGACTCCGATGCGCCAACCTCATAAGCCGCCAATGATCCGAGGAAACCGCCTTTCATTGCCCATCCTCGACCCACGCGACGGCCGGTCTCACGCCCTCCGAAATTTCCACCCTACTTCGCGCTTTCTCATGGTGGCCCGCCGCACACCGTCCTTACTCTCCGGCGCGACCATGCAGCACTTCCCTGAAATCCAGCTCACCTTTCAAGAAGCCCGTGTTCTCGGTTGCTTGTTGGAAAAGGAAATCCTCACTCCCGGCAGCTACCCGCTCACCCACAACTCCCTTCTCATCGCCTGCAACCAGACCTCCAGCCGGGACCCCATCACCCACTTCACCGGTGAAGAAGTTTCGGAAGCTCTTCGCGGACTCTCGGAAAAATACCTCGTCGAAAAGACCCTCGGCGGCCGCGCCCCGAAATTCGAACACTGCCTTCAGGACGTGCTGAGCATGCAGCCGAGCGAGCGCGCCGTCCTGACCATTCTGCTGCTGCGCGGACCCCAGAGCGTCGGCGAAATCCGCCAGCGCACCGATCGTCTGCACACCTTTTCCTCCCTGGACGAAGTGGAGGAGACGCTCACGTGGTTCATCGAATACCCGCACGGCCCGCTCGTCAGGCGGATTCCGGTCGGCGAAGGCCGCCGGGTCGAGACCTTCGCCCACCTCCTGTCACCCGCCGCCGCAGACAGCCCGTCCGTGATCGGTGCTTCTCCCGCAGCCGCCGACACCCCTGCGGAAAACGATTGGCGCGTCACCATCGAAGCGCGAATCGGCAGCCTCGAATCCGAGATCGCCGAGCTCAAAGCCAGCCAGCCTCGCGATTCGTTTATGTGAATCCGTAAGCACTGACCCGGCCACACTACTTATGAACCCCAAGCTATCAAACAACGGAAAGCAGTACATCTGGACCCGTTGGCAAATCGCCAAGCTCGGAACGATTTCAGATGCCGCTCTCTCCAGAAAACTCGGCGTATGTATCGGCACCGTTCTCAAAAAGCGCCAAGAACTCGGCATCCCCGCATCGCGTCCTGCCAAGTCCATCAATTGGACCCCTGACGTAATCGCCTTGTTAGGCAAGATTCCCGACGGCGAA
>JANMJJ010000159.1:0-48584 GCA_031371325.1 Akkermansiaceae bacterium
GCCTGACCGCTGCCCGGACAACGTGCGCACCTTCACCTCCTTCACCGGAGATCTCGCCCGGCTGCGCGACTGGCTCCTCGCCCACCACATCACCACCGTCGCCATGGAAAGCACCAGCAACTACTGGGTCAATTGCTACGACATCCTCGAAGCTGCCTGCATCGAGTGCTACCTCGTCAAGCCCGCCACCCAGCAGAAACAGCTCCGCCAGCTCCAATCCCTCGCCAAGAAACTCGGCCTCCAAGTCCTCCCGAACCCCGCAGTGACACCAAGTTAGTCAAGAGGACCGACCCCGGCCACCCCGGCCATCGAGTGAATTTGTTAGTTCGGCGTCACCTGCCAAGACCCCGCATCATCCATCCCTATCCAGAACAACGCTTTCGCGACCGACTCAAGGCAAGAGTCGTATGAGGTAATTCTTCACGTAAGGATCTGAGGCGGGGGGGGGGCCGGTAACGGCGGTTTCTACCGCAATCCTCGCGGAAGCACAAAGGTCTTGCGCTTACCAAGCCTAGTTAACTCACAAGGTGATTTCTAAATGTGAATGCGCGAGGTCTGACCCGATTCGTGACCCGATTCGCTCTCCTCCGCAGCGGGCTGAAACGGTCCCTCGCCTTCTGGCGTCTTCGGGCCGCTCCTTTGGAAATTAATGAACTTGCCGGATAGTCCGGCGACGCTAAGTTTCCGCTGTTCTTTCCCTACCCATGTCCTCCATTTCCTCCGTCTTCCAAGTGATCTTGCTCATCATCGCCGTCGTGATGAGTTTCAACATCATCATTTTCGTCCACGAACTCGGCCACTTCCTTGCCGCAAAATGGCGTGGCTTGCGGATCGACCGGTTCCAAATCTGGTTCGGCACCCCGATTTGGAAAAAAGAAATCAATGGTGTGCAATACGGCCTCGGTTGGATTCCCGCCGGCGGTTTCGTCGCCCTGCCGCAGATGGCTCCGATGGAAGCCCTCGAAGGCGGCACCAAGGATGAGAAGCCGCTGCCGCCGATTTCCCCGCTCGATAAGATCATCGTCGCGTTCGCCGGTCCGTTGTTTTCCATGCTGCTCGCCCTGCTTTCCGCAGTGGTCGTGTATGAAGTCGGAAAGCCTGCGGATTTCATCCCCACCCAGGTCGTCGAAGTCTTGCCGGACAGCCCCGCCGCCAAGGCCGGCATCCTGTCGGGCGACAAGATCATCGCGATCAACGGCAGCCCCGTGAACGGCTTCGCCGGTTCCCTCGACAGCATTACCGAGGGCATCATCCTCAGCAAAGGCAAGCAGATCGAATTCACCGTCGAGCGTCCGGGGGCACCCGCGCCGCTCAAGTTCGTTTCCGAATTCAAGACCCCGAAAACCCAATGGTTCCAGCGCGGC
The DNA here is from genome assembly GCA_031371325.1 of Akkermansiaceae bacterium. GTDB lineage: Bacteria > Verrucomicrobiota > Verrucomicrobiia > Verrucomicrobiales > Akkermansiaceae > Luteolibacter. The sequence continues at coordinate 1,365 of JANMJJ010000159.1, forward strand.
GGCTTGCGCCAAGTCGGCATCGGCCCGGAAACCGATCACATCAAGCTGGGCGCGGTCGTGAAAGGCAGTCCCGCCGAGAAAGCCGGGTTCAAGGACGGCGATATTCTTGTTTCGATGAATGGCCAAGCGTTCAAGGACAGCGACAAGGCCGTCGCTTTCGTCAGGCAAACCGGTGCGAATCCCATCGAGTTCGAAATTTCCCGCAACCGACAAGCCCTCAAGCTCACAGCCACTCCGGTCATCCCCGTTTCACCCGCAGGCAAGGGGCCGATGTTAGGACTCGTCTTCGATCCTTGGCCCGAACAAAACCAAGGCATCGTCCACCCCGGTCCGTTCAAGCAAGTCGGAGACAGCCTGCGGATGATGTGGACCACCATTGCCAGCGTCGCCGCGCCGGACTCCAGCATCGGCGTCGGCCACCTCAGCGGCCCGGTAGGCATCGCCAAGTTGCAGTATCAACTCCTGCAAATGGAGAACGGCTGGCGGCGCATCCTCGCCTTCATGGTGCTTTTCAACGTCAACCTCGCGGTGCTCAACATGATGCCCTTCCCGGTCCTCGACGGCGGCCACATCACCCTCGCCATCTTGGAAAAAATCACCGGCCGCCCGGTCAAAGCCAAGCCTTTGGAAATCCTCCAAACCGTTTGTGCCCTCGCCCTCATCTCGCTGATGCTCTTCGTCACCAGCAAGGACATCGGCGACAGCTTCGGCCACGGTGCCGCTGCGAGTGAGGAAGTGGTGTTCCCGGGGAATTGAGTTCAAGGAGTGTTAGTGTTTTGGCTGTCGCGAGCAATTTCTTGCCGCGCACGTGGTGATCGATTATTGAAATCCCATGAAATTCGCGTCCGCGACATTCGATGCTCTCTGGCTGGGAAAGGTCCGGCAAGCCCGCACCATGTCCGAAGAAGAGCGGGTTCTCGCCGGGCCCCGGCTTTTCGCCGGAGTCTGCGAGCGGATGAAGGCAGATGCCACGCTGGCGTGGGAAGATGACGAAGCGGGCTGATTTTGCTATTTCCGTGAGGGCGGGTCGTCGTTAGCGTCTGCGGGTGACGATGAATGCCGGGGGAATGTTAGTGGCTGCGCCGGAACGCTGGGACGAGGCGTGCTTCGCCGTGCCGGCGGTGCGGGCGTTGGTGGCATCCGGCTTGGCCACGGGGATTCTTTGTGCCGAGGCGCAGTGGGAATTTTGGCAAACGGTGGAGGGGCTGACGGTGATCGATTTCCCCGTGAAGACGAAAGGGAAGGCCGTGGCGGCGAGAATTTCCAAGTTGTGGGAAGCGTCTTTCGCTTGGGAAACCGGCCTGGCCGCCGAGGCCTTCAAGCTCGCAGGGATTCCACGGCGGCTCGGGCCGGACGAGCGGAAACTCAAGAAATGGCTGACCCATCCGCTCGGCTTTGCGGCCGGCCCGTTAGAGCACCGGGTGAGATATTATTTGGCGGCGGTGGAGGAGTTGGGAATCGAGACCGGGCAGGCGGCGTTCTTCGCGCCGGCGGAGTTAGGCGTCGAGCCCGTGGCGGAAGCGGTGTTGCTTTGTCCCGATTCGGACTTCGGCCCGAGCCACGACTGGCCGCTCGAGCGCTGGGTGGAGATCGCGGCCCGGCTGATGGCAACCGGCAGGCGGGTGACGGTCGCCAGTGTCGATGGTGGCCGTGGCTTGGGCAAAATTCTGGCGGAGCGACTGGGTGAAGGGGTGGAGTTTTTCCATGCCTCGTCGTTGGTGGGAGCCTTGCCATTGCTGGCGGTCCACGGACTCGTCATCGCTGCGGATGGCTCGCTGCCGCATCTGGCGGCGCACGCCGGGGCCACCTGCGTCACGCTTTTCGGCCCGAACGATCCGGCCTGGAAGCGACCGCTGGGCCGTCGTCACGCCGTGGTGCGGCGGCATGTCGAATGTGCGCCGTGCCTGCTGCCGAAATGTCCGCTCGACCTGCGCTGCCAGCACGAGCTGGATGTCGAACAGGTGTGGAGGGCGGTGACGAGGGAAATGGGATGATCGAGTTGGATAGATTCAATGGTTCGGGCTCGCCCGCGCGGCAGTTTTCCATTATTTGTAAACTAGCCATGATGCGAAAAGGGTTCTCAACAATTGCGGTGTCTCTTCTGACAGCATGCCAATCTGTGCCAAAGGAACCAGCCGCGTCACGTTCCCAAGAGGAAGGGTATTTCAGTAAAGCTCGGACAGCACCGTGGGTAAGAAGTGAAGGATTGGTCGAGGGGACCGCAGAAGAAGTCGCCGCCGCACGAGCCACTGAAGTGCGCATTGAGAAACAAAAGGCAATGCTGCCGGACTTGGGATTGGAGGTGTTTTTCACGATGGGAACCATGCATCCCGTTAGCGGGACCTCGCATTTCGGTCCACAAACTACGACATCCTTCTATGCGCTGAGGAACAGTCGCACCGGGACCATCGAGGCGCGAATTCCAAGTTCGCTTTCTTCCACGATGAACAGTGAGCTTCGTTACAAACAAAAAATCTGGGTCGCTCAAGATGCACGCAGCATTCTGATTTTCGACACATGGGGCGACGGCAGTTCATCCCACGACATGTATGCCCTTGTTTCGGCAGGATCTGACAAACAAACGTGGGACGTCAAATATCTGAGTGTGCCCCGCTACTCTCCTTTTCAGGTTGAATCCGGCGCTGTGCCAGTGGGGTTTGCGGGCGACGTTTTGCTGTTTGATCCAGGTGTATCTGGCAAGATTTACAAAAAACGTTTGAGTGAACTTGAAGTGAACCCACCTCCGCTTCCATTCACGATGGGATGAATCGAGAGGGGTTTTGGATTTTACACTGCCTCATCCCCTGCTTTCACCGGTAACAGCAGGGCGAAAAAAGCCGCCGGGATGAACAGATAAGAGGCCGTGAGCAACACGCCGGCGAAGTCGCCTTGCACCTTGTTGAAGATCCCGAAAAACACCACCCCGACCGCTGACAGGATGCGGCCGATGTTATAACAAAACCCGGCCCCCGTGCTCCGCAACAACACCGGGAACAGCGGCGGCAAGCACATCGTGAATAGCCCGAAGCAGCCCTGCATCAGGCCGATGACCGCGAACAGCATGTATGTCGTTTGCAAGCTGTGGACGCTCGAAAACGTGAACCACATCACCACGGCGTATCCGGCTAACATCAGCGCGATGGCTTTGGCATAGCCCATGATTTTCGCCAGCGCACCTGCCGTGAAATTTCCGATCAGCGAGCCGACCATGATCCACAACAAAGCCATCACCGTCGCCCAATCCTTGGCCGCTTTCAAAGGCCCCACTTCCGCTAGGCTGCGGATATAGCTTTGCTGCCAGAACATGAAAGTCCAATGTGCCGTTAGAGACACCGCGCAGATCAACATCACCCGCCAGGTGATGCTCCGCACCTGCCGCCCAAACAACTCGCGGATGCGCGGCGCGGGCTGGCCCTTTCTCGCCTCAGTCCACTCCTCGGTCTCCGGCACCGCGCGGCGGATCCACAGCGTGATGAATGCCGGCAGCACGCCCACTAGGAAAATCCATTGCGGCGGATGCCCCTTGAGCAACGCGCCAGCGAGGCAAGCTAACAAGATCCCGCAGTTCACCGCGCTTTGCAACGTGGCGGCGATCCACGGTCGCCATTTTTTCGGCCATGTTTCTGATAGCAGCGACGCGCCCACCGCCCACTCGCCGCCGATCCCCAGTGCTGCCAGGAACCGGAACACCAACAAGTGCCACCACTCCTGCGAGAAATACGACAGCCCGGTGAAACAGGCATACGTCAGAATCGTCAACACGAGCGCCTTGCTCCGGCCTAGCAGATCCGCGACCCGCCCGAAGAAGCCACCGCCCAAGGCCCAACCCACCAGAAATGCCGCTTGAATGATCGACGCCTTTTTTCCCACCTCCGGATCGGACTCACCCGTCATCAGCAACTGCGCCACGAACGCCGTCGCGACCAGCGTGTAGAGATGCATGTCCAGCCCGTCGAACAACCACCCGAGCCACGCCGCCAGCCCGGAGCGGACTTGCTGGGGAGATAGGTCGCGGAGGTGGCGAATCTCGTCGGTTGAAATTGGCGGGTTGCTCATCGGCACGCGATTCAATCGGGCAGCGGCCCATCCGTGACGAGCCAATTCCATGAATGGAAGCCGGGATCTTGGACTTGGGACGCCTGCTGCGGGCGAAATGATTTCACACCCCCAGAGTTTCCCGTGCCAGCAGGCTGTCCAAGGTGCTTCGCTTCCATCCGGCGGAGTGGAAAGCGCACGATGAGGGCAGCCTCCTCTGCTCGCCCATGATCACCCTTTCCACAGCATCCGCACGCCGAAGACCACCAGCACGCAGCCGAAGATGCGGGTGAGCGTTTGGTTGCTGAGGGAGCGCATCAGGTCGCTGCCGAACCAGGCGGCGACGGTGGAGGCGAGGCCGACGGCGAGGACGATTTTCCAGTCGATGAGGCCGGCGACGCGGGCATTGTTAGCCGTGGCAGCGAGGGCGGTGAGGATGATGACGGCCATCGAGGTGGCGACGGCTTGCTTGTGCTCGATGCCCAGCGCGAGGACGAACGCGGGCACCATGACCAGCCCGCCGCCGACGCCGCAGAGCGCACCTAGCAGACCGGCAACGAGACCGATAATCACGGCGGAGAGGATGAATTTCATCGGCGGGTGGTGGGAGCTTTTCTAGCGGACGCGATTTCCACGATCAGGCGGTGCAGGACGAGGAAGTTATGGCCGCCAGTGAGGTTGTCGGGGAGAAAGTATCGGGGTCTCACAGGGATGGAAACTGCTTTCGGCGGTGAAAGCGTCTTTCAAATGGGATCCAGCACCGCTGCATCGAAGACTTTGAAACGGACATCCGGATGGCGGGCACTCAATTGGCACCGGCTCCAGCGTTCTTTCAAATCGGCGAGAACGCGCTCGGATTCATGAGGCGTCAGTCGTTTCCACTTCGACTCCCCGAACGGCAGCTCGCGTGACAGCACTGAGGCATCCATCAGTTGCTGCAACTTCCTAACATTATGCATGACGAGCATTATGTCCCTCACTGCCCATTGTGGGTTTGATCTGGGTTCCGTGGACTGCGTGCAGCCTGCTGCCGCTTTAGTTCCGCAGCCTGCTGCGGGCGAAACCTCGGTGGCCCCGTGCCAGCAGGCTGGCTACGGAAAGCGGCAGCAAGCTGCACGCAGTCCAAGGAAGACGGCTAACTTTTGCCCCAACGGATGCGGTTGCGGGGATGATCCCATTCGAAGCGATGGCTTTTGGAAACCGCAGGACTTCTGATGGATTTTCGCGGATGCCCATTGCTCAGCGGCGTGCCCAAAATTGCCAGCTAGGCGGATTGTGACGAGTGCGGATTCACTTTCTCCACAATACCGAGTCTTTGTTCGTTGCTGAGAAAGCCGCCAAATTCCCACTCATCACTGGATCGGATAAATGGCGATCTCCCCGCTGCGTTGATGACGAAAAATTGCACAGTGCTGTCGAAGGCTCTGCTTCTCCTGAAAAAACTCCGTTCGACAATTCGGGATCCCCCACCGGGGTGAAATTCAATGGTCAAACGGTAAAGATAGCGCTCCAGAAATCCGAGGAGAAGGACGGCAAGCCAACCAAGAATCCAAATACTGAGCAAGATGGACCCATACGGGTGAACATCCCCAAACTCGTCCAATATGAAAAACTTGGTGAACACCGTGAATACCACAAAGGCGACCGTCCATTGCCCCAAGCAGAGCGAGTATGATTTCCTTCCACAGGTATAAGTGAGGGATTTCACCGTCTCTTCGCCGGAGCCTTTCTAGCGGAAGCGATTTCCACGATGAGACGGTGGAGGATGAGGCGATGGTCGAGGCCGGTGGTGACGAGCGCTTGGTCGGCTTTGAGGGTGGCTTCCATGACTTGTTGGAGGCCGGCGAGCTCGAAGTTCTTCGCGTTGTCGGCGGCGAGGAAAATGGGAAAAACGTTCACGCCGGAGCCGTCCTTTTTCTGCGGCAGCCAGGCTCGGTCGGCTTCGGCGAGGCGGTTGAGGCCGCCGGAAAAGGCGCTGTAATTGCCGGTCGGCACCTTGAATTTTTCGATGATCAACTTGGCCATGAAAAGGTTTCTCACCACGCCGATGATCGAGGCGCGCATGATGCCGATGGCGGATTCGTCGGCTTCGAGCTGTTGGTCGATGAGTTGGATGGCGCGGGCGGCGTTGCCCAACTGGATGGCCTTGCCGATTTCAAAAACCACGGCGGCGCGGCTGAGCGGGACGAGCACCCGGACGTCGTCCTCGGTGACTTCGCGGCGTTCCTCGCCGAGGTAGAGGTCGAGTTTTTCCAGCTCGTTGCCGATCTGTTGGGACTGCTCACCGGCGAGCATGACGAAGAGCGCGAGGGCATCCGGCTCGAAGCGCAGGCCGAGTTCCCTGGCGCGGCCGGTGACGAGCCGCGCGACCTGGTCCTGCCAATCGTCGCGGCTGGTGTCGATGCGGTCGTGGACTTGGACGTCGGCGGCTTTTTCGATGTATTTCCAGAACGACCGGCGCTTGTCCACGCCTTGGGCGGTTAGCAGGAATTTCACGCCGTCCGGGATGCCGCGTTCAAGGGTGGCGCGGAGGCTTTCGACGCCGGCTTCGGTGCGTTGGGAGCGGCCGGTGACGTTGTCGGCGAGGAAATTCGCGTTGCGCAGCCAGACCACCTTGTCGCCGCCGAACATCGGGATCGTTAGAAGCGCCTGGATGGTGGTGGAGCAGATCTCGTGGGCGGACTCGGAGTTGTCGGCGATGCCGTCGATGGTCTCGTGGGTGAAACCGTCGTCAAGGCCACCAGTGAGTTGGTTGTAAAGCAGCAGCGCCTTTTCGCGGACAAGTCCCTCATCACTGCCGACGACGGCAAAGAAATTTCCGGATTTCTGGGGAGCTGTCTTCGGTTTCGCGGCCACGGGGATTTCCTAAAGAGATACGGCGGGCGGTGCAAGCGCGGGGGAATAATGTGTCCCGACTGTCTCAGTCGGGAGTGGGGAAATCCGGCTGAGACAGCCGGGACACATTCTCGATCTTCTTCCGCTCCCGAGCCTCGCGGAAAAAACTCTGGATGAGATAGAGGCATTCTTCGCCGAGCACGCCGGGCGTCACGTCGCAGCGGTGGTTGAGTGGCGGATTCGCTTCTAGCAGGTTGATCCAGCTTCCCGCCGCGCCGGCTTTCGGGTCCGGGCAGCCGAAGACGACGCGCTCGGGCCGGCAATGGACGATCGCCCCGGCGCACATCGGGCAGGGTTCCTTGGTGACGTAGAGCGTGCATTTTTCCAACCGCCAATCGCCGAGTGCTTGTTGTGCGGCGGTGAGAGCCAGCATTTCGGCGTGGGCGGTGGCGTCCTTGAGGAGTTCCACTTGGTTCCACGCGCGGGAAATGATCCGGCCTTCTTTCACGACCACGGCACCGACCGGGACTTCCTCGGCGGCCATGGCCTTGCGGGCTTCACGCAGCGCTTGGCCCATGAAATAGCTGTCGCTGTGTAAATCAATGATCGGGGCTTCGTCTTCCACGCCAGAGGGGTAACGGATGGTCCCCCGCCACGCACGCTGTTTCATCTGCCGGGAAAAATTTTCCGTGCCCGCGTGGCTGATCCGTGGTTCCTATCGCCCCCGTGATTCCTAAAAATTTCAAGGACCGGGTCATCGCCCCATCGCTGCTGGCGGCGGACTTTTCGTGCATCGGGGGTGAAGTGAGCCGGGCGATCCATGCCGGGGCGGACTGGATGCACATGGATGTGATGGATGGTCATTTCGTGGACAATATTTCCTTCGGCCCCGCAGTGATCCATGCGGTGCATGAGTCGAACGACATTTTCCTTGATGTCCACCTGATGATCTCGCGGCCAGATCACTATTTGCAGCGTTTCATCGTGGCCGGATCGGATCTGATCACGGTGCATGTGGAAGCGGAGCATGATGTTTCCGAGACACTCGAACGGATCCGCGCAGCCGGTTGCAAGGCGGGTCTGGCGCTCAATCCCGCGACGCCGTTGAGGGCGGTCGAGCCATTCCTCGATCAAATCGACCTGCTGCTCTGCATGACGGTGGTCCCCGGCTTCGGCGGGCAGGCGTTCATGCCAGAGGTGCTTGCGAAAATCACGGCGGCCGCGAAATTTCGGGAGACAAATGGCCTGTCCTTCCACGTTGAGGTGGATGGAGGCATCGACGTCATCACCGCCGCCGCTTGCTATGCCGCCGGGGCGAACGTAATGGTTGCCGGTTCCTCCACCTTCCGCGCGCCTGACATGGCCGCCGCGATCACCGCCATCCGCCACGCATGAAATCCCAATCCCTGCTTCCCGCCGTCACCGCTGTCGTCGGCTTTTCCATCGCTTGGCTCGCCAAGCCCGCCGGTTCGTCGGCCCCACCTGCGGTCAAAATCGAGCAGGCTGCGGCACCGCGAGCGGCTCGTTCCGACATGGGCAGCCGTCCGTCCGGCACCGACAACAAGCGGCCGAAGGACGTCAAAGCCAGCGATTTCCCGCTCGCGGATCAAGCGGAGCAAGGCCCGAAAACCCGCGACGAGGCGAAGATGCTCCGGCTCACGGAAGCTCTCGGCCTGTCGATCGACCAGCAGGGCGAGATCATCACCCTGATCGAAGGCATCCAAGCCACGGCGAGCGCCACCGCGCCGGTCATCGAGGATCTAACCGTCCGGGGGCAGGCGGTGGAGGCCGGCTTGGCGAAGTTGTTGACCCCGGTGCAGCTCGCGAAATTCCAGGAAATCCGGGACCGCGAGCGCGAGAACCGGATCGAAGTGCGCTCCCAGAAAATGCTCACCGGGGCGATCGACGAGATCGATCTATCACCCGCGCAACGGGAAGAAGTCCTCGACCGGCTCCGCCAGAAATCGCGGGCCGAGCTGCAGTCCATCCCCAGCGCCGCGACGCTACTGTTTGATAAATCGGTGCTGCCCACCGGCGGCAAGGAGCTTTCCGCAGACGGCATTCTCGCGATCGCGCAAATGGGCGAGAAGGTCTCCGTCGGCGACCCCGGGGTGGCTTATCAGAAAGTCATCGACCGCCAGCGCGGCGAGCTTGAGGAACTGCTGAAATGCTTCGACGGCATCCTCAGCCCGGGCCAGATGGGCCAGTATCAAGCGGCTCTAGCGGAAACCCGCGAACTCTTGAAAGACCTGCCGAAAGCCCCGCCACCCCAAACCGCACCGGCTCCCGGGCCGCTGCTCGAACAGCAGCCCGTAATGATCCCGGACACCGACGAGGAACCGGAGGATGTCACCGAAGCGGAAGCCAACCAAGCGGCGGACCAATAAGGAAGCAAACCTACCATGCCAATCATCGATCATCTTTTTTCCATCGGGCCGATCCGTAAAGGCATCTGGAAACTTTGGTATCCTTTCCTGACCCGGCGGCTCTGCGGCGAAGAGGTGGTTTTTCTCAACTACGCGTTCGAGACCGACCCGCCGATGGCCATCCCGCTTGCGCCCGAGGACGAGCCGGACCGCGCCTGCATCCAGCTCTATCACCACGTCGGCATGCAGGTGAATTTCCAAGGAAAACAAGTCCTGGAAGTCAGTTGCGGCCACGGCGGCGGGGCATCGTATCTCACTCGCGCCCAGAAACCGGCGACATACACCGGGCTGGACCTCAATCCTGCGGGTATCGGATTTTGCAAACATCGCCATCAGGTCCAGGGCCTGGGATTCCTCCAGGGCGATGCGCAGGATCTGCCATTCCGGGAAAAGTCCTTTGATGCCGTGATCAACGTCGAGGCCTCGCATTGCTATCCGGATTTCCCGCGCTTTCTAGCGGAAGTCGCCCGCGTGCTCAAGCCCGGCGGCTATTTCCTCTACGCTGATTTCCGCTTCGCCGACGGCATCGCGAAATGGGAAGCCGCGCTCGAAAAGGCCCCGCTCAAGCTGAAGCAAGCGCGAGACATCAGCGCCGAGGTGTTGCGCGGCATGGAGTGCAATTCCGATAGATCTGCGGCACTGCTCGACAGGAAACTGCCAAAATGCCTTCACGGCCTCGGCCGCGACTTCGCCGGAGTGAAAGGCTCGCGGGTTTACAACGCGCTGCTGCAAGGCCAGCTTTGCTACCGCTCCTATTGCTTCCGGAAGGTCTGAAATCTCTCCGCAGATCGCCACCCGCTCCCGCAAAACCGGGAAACTTCGGCCTCATCTCCGAACTTGCGCCCGTGCAATAAAACTGGGATGGTGCAGGTGAAAAAGAAACCATCAAAATCCCATGAAAGAACTATACGACGCGTGGAAAGAAGTGGACCGCAACAAGGTCGCCGCCCTGCTGAGTGTTTTCCCCGGACTCGGGCATCTTTACAAACACCATTATCTCGCCGGGCTGGGCATTATGACCGCCGGCAATGTGTTGATGGTGTTTGTCGCCCTTTGGCTGAGCATTGCCACCCTCGGCCTGGCCTTGATTGTGGTACCCGCCTTGTGGTTTGCGGGAATCGCCGGTTCCGCCTATTACGCGACGGACGAGCATGGCATGCATCCGTGGCTGCACGTCTGGGATTACCGGCGGGCGAAAGTGAAGTTGCTTTCGAAAAAGGGATGACCACCCGGCCGCGGGTTTTCCGGAAATGAAACTTGGAGCAGCTTGCGACAGCGGGTATTGCTAGACCCAACCGATGACCGCGAACGCCACCGACAAGCATCTTTTCTATTCGGAAATGGCAAAGCTGTTGGAGGCGGGATTCGACATCCGCAAAGCGGCTGCGGTGTTGATGGACACCCGGCTTCCGGCCCCGCAAGCGGCGTTGCTGAAGGATTTGCACCACGGCTTGGAGGCCGGGCAGTCGATCACGGCGGCGTTCAGTAACGATTCCCAAGCCATCACCGAACTCGAGCGCAACATCATCGGCGCGGGCGAACGCGGTGGGAAACTGGCACCCGCATTCCAGCATCTCGCGGACTATTTCGGCATGCTCGCATCCGTTCGCCGGGAAGTGGTGAAAAGCATGATCTATCCGATCATCGTGCTGCATTTGGGCATCATCGTCGGCAGCGTGCCCGCCGCGCTGATGAAGGGCGACCAAGCTGGCGGGGAAATCCTCGGCAGCTTGGTGGTGACGCTCGCGATGGTTTACGCGGCGGTTTTCGTCGTCTTCTTGATCATCCGGGCCGTGTTGCAAATGGCTCCAGAAAATCCCGGGATCGACCGCCTGATCAACCGCATTCCGTGGGTCGGCAAAGCCCGCCGCAACCTAGCGATGGCGAGATTCTGCAAGGTCTATCATTCCTGCGTGCTGGCCGGAATCTCGATGACCGAAACGGCCCGGCTCGCATCCGAGGCCTCCCACAGCGGGGTGATCCGCGAGGCCGGAGCCAAACTGGTGAAAGTGGCGAAGGCGGGAACCGCGCTCGGCCCGCCATTCATGGCGGATGAGGCATTTCCCAAGGCTTTCGCGCGATCCTACTCGACCGGTGAAGAAGCCGGAACCTTGGACAAGGATCTCGCCCGCTGGTCGAAGGTGTTCCAGGACGATGCCCAATCCAGCGCGAAAACGATGTCGGTGATGGTCCCCAAGGTGCTGTATTTCCTGATCCTGGGCTTCGTCGCGTGGAAAATCGTCGGATTCTATGGCGGCTACTATAACAACATGTTCGACCAACTGAAGGATTGATCTCCAAGTGATTTCCAACAAAAGAAACGCCCGGTCTCCTGTGAAGGAAACCGGGCGCTTTTGAAAAACGTGTTGTGGAAAACGCCGGATTACCAGCGACCGCCGCCACCACCGCCGCCGCCACCACGGCGATCACCGCCGCCGCCGCCGCCGCCTTTGTAGCCGCCGCCACCGCCGCCGCCGCCTTTGTAGCCACCGCCGCCACCGCCGCCGTAACCGCCGCCGCCGCCGCCGTAGCCGCCACCACCACCGCCGCTAGGACGGGATTCTTTGGGTTCGGATGCGTTCACGCGGAGAGCGCGACCGTTGTAGTCGTAATCGTTAAGAGCCTCGATGGCTGCGTTCAACTGGGTTTGATCACCGAGGGTCACGAAAGCAAATCCCTTGGATTGCCCGGTTTCACGGTCGGTGATGATTTTGACCCGTTCAACAGGTCCAAATGCGGCGAAGAGGCCAGAAACGTCTCCTTCAGTAGCGGTGTAGGGCAGATTGCCCACGTAAATATCCATTTGATTCAATTCTAATGACGCCATGCTGATTCAACACTTCCCCGGACCATGGCGTCACAGATCAAATAAAGAGCGATTCAACAAGCCTTCGCCGTCCAATCGGACTGTGAATAGGCCCGCCGCGGACGAATTAGCAACAATTGATTTTATTTATTTGCCCGTTTCAACCGCGCTTACGCGCCGGAACCCGATTCAATCACGGGCATTTCGATTTGATTCCCCGCAACGAGACCATCATTTCTCAACCAAATGCCCCTGGATTCCACCACGGTCTTGCACTTCTTCTATCCAGACTGCCCACACCCCGGGCACTGGCACGGAGGGGAAATGCACGCCTTAGCTGCATTCCGCGCTATCGGGATCGGATTCGCATGGCAAATCTATTGGAATTGCGACCTTTGAGCGTGCAAATCCGCTGGCACATTCCTTGCTCAGTGGTTTAGACGCGGGGGTATGGCGGCTCCAAACTAGCCCTCAACCTCGACCTGAATCGACACAAGAAAATTGTCCGTTGGTACCCGGTAGCGGGTAACAACGAATCCCTCCCTGCGCTTCCCAGCTCGGATCAAATGGTGCCCCTGACGAAAGGAAATAGACCAAACGATTTCGACTCCTCTTCCCCGTCGGCACCACCCCTTTCCCCCCAGAATCTTGACATGAAACCACAACATGAAATCCACGTTGATTTCCCCCGCTGGCGGACTTTGTGCCGCTCCCCGGGTGACCATGGCACTCTTCGCCGCCGCGCGAAACCAAGCTGAACCTTTTGGCGAAGCTCCCATCCGGGACCGGGTGTTCAGTCGCATGGCTCCCGCCGTTTTCCTGGTCGCTACCACCCTGCTCGGCCCGGCCGCGCAGTTGCAGGATGTGGACATGGAAATCAACCGGCAGGTCTGGAAGCAGCGATACGGGGTGCTCGACGCGCAAATGGCCGGGCAGCCGCCGTATCTCGGTTGGCTTGAGCAGGATGCAGACGGCGATGGGGTGAATAACAGCACTGAATTCACCGCAGGGACCAATCCATTCAACAAACTGCCCGGGGAAGCCCGCTTCCAGTCCCCGGCGGTGACCGCAAATCCAACGACCCTTTCGCTCACCTTTCCGACGGTGGTTGGAAAATTTTACGGCGTGGAAAGCAACATCAGCTTGGTGGACGCGTGGTCGAAGGGATCGCTGCCCGACGTCGCCGGTGACGGGACGCCCAAGACCCTCACCGTGCCGAAATCCGCCGGCCATTTTTTCCGGCTGTCCGTGACTGACCAAGCGACCCAAGGCGACCAAGTCAGCGATTGGGCAAAGCATCTTCTGGGACTTTCGACGGCATCGCCAATCGGGTCACAGACGAGTTTTGACCACGCGTCGTTGGCGGCCAGTCTCCAAACGCAAAACTTGGTTTCGCTGGCTGCCGTCGATACCATCGCGACGCAACCTGCTGACAGCGTGGCCGCGTCACCCGACCCCGGCCTGATCCAGATCACACGTTCCGGCTTCATGTTGCTCAGCCCGGTCACGGTGCCCATTTCGAAGGGTGGAACTGCGGTGGAAGGAATTGATTACGAGCCGCTGCCCTCCGCAGTGACATTTCCCGCGGGCGTGAACTCGCTCGACCTCAAAATCACGCCGCGGTTCAACCCCGGCCGGACGAGTGGTGGCACGGTCTTTCTCGGGGCCGCCTCGCCGGGATCGGCCGGGGCGGCGGGAAACTACACCCTGGGCAGTCCGGCCTCCGCCGGGGTGACCATTTACCCTCCGGCAAATCCCGCGGGATCGGGCCTCACTGCGAATTACTATTCTGGCGCGAGTCCTACATACGCCAGTCCGCTCAACTTCGGCGGGATCGCGGCGACCTACAATTATACCATGACCGACACCACATCGGGCAGTGCGGTCGTCACCTATTCAGGAACTCCCACCACGCCGTATGTCGTCGGAGCTCAGGTGAAACTACAATTCACTTCCGGAAGCCTGAATACATCTCCATCTAACTCCTTGGCGACTTACATGATCGTCGCTCCTGTCACCACCACCACCTTTGCGGTCGGTATCACCGGGACCAGCGTGCCCGCCACCGGCTCCGGCAACTTGGTCATCGGTGGCTTCAACGGACCCATCACCCGTTTGGAACCGACTGTGGATTTCAACTGGGGTCAGGGTGCTCCAGATGGAAATGGGTATATCAATGCCGACAATTACTCGGTCATCTGGGATGGCTGGCTTTCGCCGTCAACTTCGGGAAATTACGTTTTCCGCCTCGACGCGGATGACAAGGCCAGGGTTCTGATTGACACCGGCGGCGGTCTCCAGCAGATCCTCGAAAACGGCTGGGACACTCCGCCGACCGGCGGCTACAAGCTAAGCAGCCCCATCGCATTGACTATTCCGGCCTCGGCAACGGATCGCTACCCGATCCGTGTGGAATTTGTGGAAACCACCGGCGCTGCCAAATGCATGTTCCATTGGCAGATCAATGGCGGAAGCTTCGTGTCGATCCCTGCGGCAAACATCTATACGGACAACACCGGTTCCACCATCAGTTGGAACGCCGCCTACTATAACAATCCCTCGTTCACTCCGCCGGTGACCCGCACCCAGACGGCCTGGGCGGTCAACTATGGAAACGGTGGCGATTGGCTCACCGGTTCACCGGACCCTTCGATTTTTCACAACTATTGGTCCGCGAAGTGGACTGGACAGATACTTCCGAAATATACCCAAACTTACTATTTCGTCACGCGAGCCGATGAAGGGGTGAAACTATGGATTGACCACCAGTTGATTGTTGACCGCTGGCCCGGTGGCCTCGTGACCGACAGCACCGGCTCCATCAATCTCCAGGCGGGCGTCTTTTACGATATCACCATGGAGTATTATGACAACACATGGAACGCGGAGGCACACCTTTCGTGGTATAGCGAGGACCAGGCGAAACAAATCATTCCGACGAACCGCTTGTTCCCGACCATCAGCGGCACAACGCCACGTTCCGGTGATCCGCCCGCAGCGCAACCCGCGATCACCAGTCCGACCAGCGCGGTGGCTATCTTGGGCTCGGGCTCCCCATTCAACATGATCCTCGCCGGCAGCAACGGCGGGACTTTCAGCGCCAGCGGATTACCACTGTGGTTGACGCTCACCAATGGGGTGGTCAGCGGCACGCCCCCGGCGGCGGGGATCTATCAGTTCACCATCATCACGACGAATGCTGCGGGAAGCGGCAGCGCGGTCATCACGCTTCAAGTCCTTGCGGCGGCAAATCAACTCACCCGTGAGTTATGGACAACCGGTGTCACCGGAGCGGGACTTTCCAATATTCCATGGGCGTCGGTTCCCACTTCCAGTGACACGATCTCCGCAGCGGAAGACGACACCACCACCTACGCGGCAGACACCGGCGAGCGTCTGCGCGGCTACTTCACCGCACCGGCCACGGGGAATTATTACTTCTGGATCGCCGCCAGCAACACGGCGGAGTTATGGATTTCCAACAATGCGGAACCCGTGAACAAAGTCCGCCGCGCCAGCGTCACGGGGCCGACCGGATCCGCGCGGCGAACCTGGAATGCCCAACCTAACCAGCAATCCCGGTGGTTGTCCCTAGTCGCGGGCAACAAATATTACATCGAGGCGCTGCACAACACCGGTGCCAGCGGCGCGGGCAACCATCTCTCGATCGCCTGGTTCCTCGATCCCACGGGAACCACCGCCAACCCACTTGCCAATGGCAGCCCGCCCGCCCCGGCAGCGACCGGCGGCGTGATGCCGAGCATGGTAATTTCCCCGTGGGACAACCCGCCGACGACCACGGTGCCGGGCACCCTTTACGTCACCAATCTCCAAGGCGTGCAAAGCCTCGGCAACATCATCGCCACCGGCGGGGCCTTCCTCCGGGTGAACGGCACGACCGCTGTCCTCCAGCTCAACTACGCCGGCCTGACATCCGGCGCGATCTCGCGGAGAATCTATAACAGCTCGGGCCAGGTCATTTTCAACATCGATGCCCAGGACAAAAACTACCCCGCCCTTATAACCTCCGACGGCGGCCACACCTGGAACATGCAGCAATCCGATCTTGCCGCCTTGAACAACGGCGAAGTCTATCTCGGCATCACCACGGTCGATCACCCGGACGGCGAAATCGCCGGAACCTTCGGTAAAATCTCCGGCTCACAAACCGCGCCCGCAGTGCCTGACTACCCGGCCTGGGCCGACCTGCACGCCTCGAGCGACGCCGCGAACTCACGCTTCCTGAGCCAGGCGACGTTCGGTCCCAGCCCTGCGGACATGGCTTCTGTCAAAGCCAACGGTTACCGGACATGGATCGAAAACCAGCTCACCATCCCATCCACCCGCAATCTCCCATACCTCGCGAAGCTCGGCAACGACCCGCAAAACCCTTATGGCAGTTGGCTGTTCTTCAACTCCTGGTGGAAAAACTCGGTCACGGCACCGGACCAACTGCGCCAGCGAGCAGCCTTCGCGCTGAGCGAAATCCTAGTCGTCTCTGACACCGGCCCGCTCAACAACAACGGCCTCGCCCTTGCCGGCTACTATGACATGTTGCTCGACTCCTGCTTCGGGAATTTCCGCGACATTCTCAAGCAGGTCACGTTGAGTCCGGCGATGGGCGCTTACCTCGACCTGCGGGGCAACGCCGCAGGCAGCATCCAGACCGGACTTCACCCGAACGAAAACTACGCCCGCGAGATCATGCAGTTGTTCTCCGTCGGCCTTTACCACATGTGGCCGGACGGGAGCCTGGTGCTCGATTCCACCGCCAGCGCGGTGCCGACCTACGCCCAGAACTGCATCACCGGAATGGCCCGTGTCTTCACCGGCTGGACATGGGGACAGCCGCTGGCGGGCGACCGGCTGCCAACGAGTTTCACCCCGCCGCGCAATGACCTGGATCCGATGGTTCTGGTGCCGACCAAACATGAACCCGGCACCAAAATCCTATTGGATAATGTCGTGCTGCCCGCAGCCACCGTCACCACCCAAAGCGACACCTCCACCGATCCGGCTTCGACTTATACGGTCCAATCCACCGACCCCACCCTTGGCGCGGGCAACTTGGTCACCACCACGATCACTAACAAGTATGACCTCGGTGGCATCCGGGATCTTGAAGTGGCGCTGGACAACATCCTCAACCACTCCGCGACCGGTCCCCACATCTGTCGCCAGCTCATCCAGCGGCTGGTGACCAGCCACCCGAAACCCGACTACGTTCACCGCGTGGTGCGAGCCTTCAACGGCCAGCAAAACGTCGATGGCATCGCGACCGGAGTCCGGGGCGACATGAAGGAGGTGTTCCGCGCCATCCTGCTGGATTGGGAAGCGCGTGCCGCCGCCGCTGCGGACAGCCAGTATGGAAAACAACGCGAGCCGCTGCTCCGCATCACCGGCCCGGCGCGCGCGTTCCCGGCAACGGGATTTCCCGGCAGCACCTACCGCGAACTCGGCTTGCAACCGATGTTGATCACGACTCCCGCGCCCCATCGGCTCGCTAACGGGGATACGGTTCTTCTCGATACCTTTGTCGATTCCGGCGCTTTGTCCGGCCGGATTCCCTCGCCTCAATCGTATGTCGTCGCCAATACCACTCCTGCTTACAGTCTGGACGGTCCCACTGGCATCGTGACGATCACCGCGCCGGGCTACCAGGCTGGCGATACGGTCGCGCTGCAATTCACTTCGGGAAGCCTTGCCACGACCTCTCCCTTTGGCGCGGTGCAAAACTATCCCGTGGTATCGGCGAGCACCGCCAACTTCACCGTCAACATCGGCGATACCACGTTTCTCGGGACGATCTCCGGCACCTGTTCGACGCCGGACAATTTCACGGTGAACAACAACGGGCTGGCATCCCCAACCTATAACAGCACAGGCGACATCGTGACCATCACGGCCTCCGGCTACGTCGCCGGACACCAGTTGTATTTGAAATTCTCATCGGGAGGACTGCTCGGCGCGGGCTATGACGGGATCTACACCATTGCCAGCGCAACGGGGACGAACTTCACGGTCACCTTGGGATCGGCCCCATCTAACACATCCGGCATCGTTCTGATCCCACGCCTGATCGGTCGCTATGCCGTGACCAGCAGCGGCAGCGTTTCATCCATCTCGTTCCTGACTTCGGTAAATCATAACTTGAATGTCGGGGATCAGGTTCAGATCAACTTTCTGATTCCGGTTTCTGGAACTCCTGCGCAAAGCGTTGTTTACACGGTGGCCGGCGTCGGTGGTCCGAATGAGTTCAACGTGACGACACCCACGGCGATCAGCAACGGGGCGCTGGATATCAGTGGCATGGCGGCTTATCCACTTGCCATATCCACTTGGACGCGAGCCGGCACGGTGACGGTGAATCTCGGCACATGGAACATTGGTAATGAAAGCGGCCTCGGTCAGGTCCCGTTGAACGCGGCCAGCGTTTTCAACTTCTTTTATCCCGACTACCGGCATCCGGGGCAGATGGCTCTCGCGGGGATGACAACTCCGGAATTCCAACTCACCAATGAATCCAACACGGTGACTCTAACGAATTTAATCACCTGGAGTATTCTCAGTGGCGGTAACCCGAATGGATACACCAGTTTCCACAACGGTGGCGGCTCAATCGTGATGGACCTGGGATCCTACATGACACCCGGCCAAACTGCGGATTCGGCCATCCCCGCGCTCGTTGATTCACTTGGAGTCTTGCTCGCCGGTGGGAACGTGAGCAGCGCCGCGCGGACCTCTATCACCGACTACGTCACCAGCACCGGCAACTTCCCCTACACCACGCCGACCGCCCGCCAGATGAGCGACCGGGTCCGCGCCGTCCTTCAACTCATCGTCACCTCCGCCGAATATGCCATTCAAAAATAGCACCACGACCATGAAACAAGAATTCCACATGCCCTACATTTCCCGCCGGGACTTTTTGCGCAGGTCGCTCCCCGCCGCGCTGGGAGCGACTGTTATGTCCAAAGCCATCCGTGAGCTGGGTATCCTCAACTCCGCGCTGGCGCAGGGACCGGTGCTCACCGACTACAAGGCGCTGGTCTGCGTATTTCTGGGCGGCGGAAACGACTCGAACAATATGATCATCCCGACCATTTCCTCGGAGTGGAGAAATTACGCGGCGATCCGAACGGCGGCGCTGGCGATTCCCAATTCCGATGGTGGTCCGGCGACAGCCCTAGCGTTGAGCTCACGCAACGGCCAAGTGGGATTTCCAGGGAACGACAATCATACCTACGGATTCCACCCCGCGATGCCGGAATTGAGAAATCTATTCAACCAAGGATACGTGGCCCCGGTCTTCAATGTGGGGACCCTCAGTTTTCCTCTCACCAAGGCGCAATATTATGCGGGCCAAGTGCCGCGACCGGCCCAGCTTTTTTCTCACCAAGATCAGGCGAACCAATGGCAAACTTCCTTGCCAGATCAGCCTAGCAACAGCGGTTGGGGCGGGCGCATCGTCGATTTACTAACCTCTCCGGTGGACGTGAATTCAGGCGGGCAAGTCTCGATGGCCGTCAGCCTCGCAGGGGCGAACTTGTTTGAAGTCGGTAACGCCAATGCCGCCCCGCAATATGCAATCACGACCGACGGCGCGGTGGCGCTCGGTGGTGTTGCCGGAGCCCGGCTCGCCACGCTCCAAGCGGTTTTGAATACCGACACGACAGCCGCCAACCTCCAGACAAAGGCCTACGCCGAGGTTCTCGGTCACGCCATCTCCGCGACTGCAATCCTCAACACGGCCTTGTTCGCGCAAGGCACTCCAGCATGGTTCAGTCGTTTCGGAAACCCGATCACCACGCCCAACGGAGGTGCCACCTTCCATTCGGATCTGATGAGCCAGATCAAAATGGTCGCCCGGCTGATCGAACTCGGAAGCAAGCCGGTGCTGTTAGGCGGGCTGGGCATGAGGCGCCAGATCTTCTTCATCCAGACCGGTGGCTACGACACTCATGGCAGCCAGACCAACAACGCCGGCCAAACCACCACCAACAACGCCGGCGTGATCCTTGGCAGCCACGCCAACCTCCTCGCGGAATTGAGCCAGTCCTTGAATGCGTTGCATCTCGCGATGTCCGACATCGGAACCTTGCGCGGCGATCCCACCGGTCTTTTGAACTCGGTGACAGCCTTCACGGAAAGCGATTTTTCCCGGACCTTCTCCAGCAATGGCTCCGGCAGCGACCACGGCTGGGGCGGCCATCACCTTGTCGTCGGCGGTGCCGTGAAAGGCGGCGCGACCTACGGGAAATTCCCGACCTTGGCGGTGAATGGTCCCGATGACATCTTGGCCGGCAACTGGATCCCCACCACGGCGGTCGATCAGTATGCCGCAACGCTCGCGACGTGGTTCGGCGTTGACTCGAACAACCTCGACACCGTCTTCCCCAATCTCGGGCGGTTCCCGTCCGCAAACCTCGGATTCATCTAACCTCTCCCATGAAACCGCACGTTCCTGTCGCCCTCATGGCAGCAGCATTGATCACCCTCATGATCTGGGTGGCATTGCGGCCTGAATCCGCCCACCAGATTTCCACGGGATATGCGGCACCTGCCATCATTGCGAGTCCCGCGTCCGCCGCCCGCGATTGGGTCGGAGCGCCCGGTCCCCCGGAAATTGCCACCAGCGAGCCCCCCGTGCCGCAGAGCCCCCAGCCCGAACAGCCCCGTGCTGCCGGCGGACGCGACATCGGCAATCCGCAGGTTCCGGGTTCCATTCCGCGCCTTTCACCGGCGGGATTTCTCATGGACAGCGCCACGGTGATCGACCTCGACAAGATCTCCCTGATGTTCCGCGACTACCGCACCCTTGCCGGCGAAAACCCGGTCGGCACCAATGCCGAAATCATGAAAGCCATCATGGGCGGAAACCCGAAAGGCGCGATGCTCGGACCACCCGAGGGTCAGTCGCTCAACAGCAACGGCGAACTCATCGACCATTGGGGCAGCCCCTACTTTTTCCATCAGCTCAGCAAGGATCTGATGGAAATCCACTCCGCCGGCCCCGACCGCCGGATGGGCAACGGCGACGATCTGATAGGCGACTGAACCGGCCGCGTGATCCGTCTGCGCCCGACCCGCCTGAGGCATGGCGGCGCAGGACTGGGAGTGAATCCAGCGCATCGCGGAAAGCGCCGGATTGTTGCGGTTTCCGCAGGGATCACTCGATTCCCGGGCAAGACGGACGAGGTAGATTGGTGGCAATGAAAGCGGAGCGGGTGGTCATCGTGGGCGGCGGAGTCATCGGGCTGTGCTCGGCTTACTACGCGTTGAAACGGGGATTCCCCGTCACCGTGATCGAGCGCGAGGCGGCGGGCGCGGACAATTGCTCGATGGGCAACGCGGGCATGATCGTGCCCAGCCATTTCACCCCGCTGGCCGCGCCGGGAATGATCGCGAAGGGGTTGCGCTGGATGCTCCATCCGGAAAGCCCGTTCTACGTCCGACCGCGGGTGAATCTGGATCTGATGCGCTGGGGTTGGCTGTTCTACCGGCACTCGACCGAGCGGCACGTCGCCGCATCGCGCGAGTTGTTGCGAGATTTGAATTTGGAAAGCCGTCGGCTGTTCGCCGAACTGGCGGAGGATGAGGAATTCGGGCTGGTGAAGCGCGGTTTGCTGATGCTTTGCAAGACCCAGAAGGGACTCGACGAAGAAACACACGTCGCCAGGGAAGCGCATGAAATCGGCCTGCAAGCCGAGGTGCTGGATGCTGCCGGGGCCGCGCTGCTAGATCCGGCGATCACGATGGATGTCACCGGTGCGGTCTATTTCCCGCAGGACTGTCACTTGAACCCGGGCCGTTTCATGGCTTCGATCCGCAAACGCGTCCTGAAGGCAGGCGGGATCATCGACAGCGGCGTGATGATCGATACCATCGAAGCGCGGGGCGGCAAAGCCGTCGCGGTGGCAGGAAACGGGCGGCGCTTCGAAGGCGGGCAATTCGTCATCGCCGGAGGCTCATGGACCGCAGATTTGCTGAAATCCGTGGGCTTGAAACTGCCGCTCCAAGCCGGCAAAGGCTACTCGCTCACCCTGCCGTCGCCGCCGGAACTGCCGCAGCTCTGCTCGATTTTCGCCGAAGCGAAAGTCGCGATCACCCCGATGGACGGCAGCCTGCGCTTCGGCGGCACGATGGAAGTCGGCGGCCTCAACCTTTCAATCAATCCCGCCCGCGTGCGCGGCATCGTGAAATCTGTGCATGCCTATTTCCCGAAGTTTTCGGAAAGCGACTTCGATGGCGCAAAACCCTGGGCCGGTCTCCGCCCCGTCTCGCCCGATGGCATTCCGTATCTCGGCCAAATGCCGGGACTGGCCAATCTGCTTGTCGCCAGCGGCCACGCCATGATGGGCCTGAGCCTCGGCCCCGTCAGCGGTCGGCTGGTGGCGGACTTGCTCGCGGGAGATGCGCCGTTCCGCCCGATCGACGCGCTGTCGCCGGGGCGGTTTTGTTAGCCATCGTTCGCTCAGGATTTTCTTGAATTTTCAGAATTTACTGAAAATATGCCTGCCATGTCGGACGAACCCTTGATCAACCCCGAGTCTCCGAATCTGCCGCCGCGCCAAGTCAGCCCCTATGTGTGGCTCTGCCTTGCCGCCGGAATCGCTTCCGTTCTCTACCGGGTGCTGGTTCTGGGACAAAAGGAACAGACCGCATTGATGTTCATCGGCTTGCCCACGGCGCTCGCGATGCTGATCACGTTCCTGCCGCAGTCGTCCAGCGCGACCGGCATGATCATGAAAGGGATCAGCCTGTTCCTGCTGCTGCTCGGGATTTTGTTCATTGAGGGTTTCATCTGCATCCTGATGGCCGCGCCGTTTTTCTATGCGGTCGGCTTCATCGTCGGGATTTTCGCCGACGAGGCGAGAGCGCGCCGGGAGTTCGAAAAGCGCTTCCGGATCGTCGTTTTACCGGTGCTGGTGCTGATGAGTTTGGAAGGGATCACCGGGGCGCTGTCCTTTCCCCGGGACGAGGTGATCACCGTCAGCCAGGAGACAGCCTTGGCTCCCGCCGCAGCCCGCGAGCGACTCGCCCGCGGGCCGGAGTTTGTGCTTTCCGAGCTCCCGGCGTTTTTGAAACTCGGCTTTCCCGCGCCTCACCGCATCGACGGCAACGGGTTGGAAACTGGCGACAAGTGGATGATTCATTTCGCTGGTGGCGAGGGGAACCCCGGCGATTTATCTGCGGCAGTGGTCGAAAGCGGACCGACCCGCATCCGGGTCGCCCGCGTCTCGGACACCAGCCACATCGCGCATTGGCTGGATTGGAAAGATGCCGAGTGGACGATCGAACCGACCGGGACCGGCTCGCGGGTGACGCTCACCATGCGCTACCGCAGGCTGCTGGATCCGGCGTGGTATTTCAAACCGATCGAGCGCTACGGCGTGAAAAAGGCGGGTGAGTATTTCCTCGCCCAAACCTACAAAACCCCGTGACCCGGGAAGGCGCGATCCAGATGGCCTGTCTTTACGGCCCACTTGTGAGCGCCGCCTTGCTGGCCTGGTGGATTCGACCGGCGAAATGGCTGTCCACCGGGCTGCTTTTTTCCGTGGCGTGGATCGCCGCCTTGCTGCCGTGGCTCGACGCCATCGCCCGAGCTGCCGGACTTTGGGAATACCACTCACCGGCTCCGTCCCTCGCCGGAATGCCGCTGGCTCTTTATTTCGGCTGGGTCATCGGCTGGGGGATTTTCTCACCGCTACTGGCCCATGCGCTCGGCGGGCGGAGATGGACCACTGCGGCCGTGCTGATCGCCCTCGATTTGCGGGTGATGCCGGAACTGAGACCCGTGCTGGAACTTCATCCGCAGTGGTGGATCGGTGATTTTTTCATCGCATCGTGCCTTCTGGTCCCCTCGCTTTTCATCTCGAAATGGACGGAGTCACGCACCCAGGTGGGACTGCGCTGCGCCATGCTGGTTCCGGCATTCGGTGGGATCTTTCTGGGCATCCCGCTGCTGGTTGTGTGCCGCGATCTCGCAGGATTTCTGGATCGCTGGCATGCGCTCCCCGGCTTTCTCCAAGCGATGTTTTTGTCAGCGGGATTCGCGCTCTCCGTCCCCGGGCTGACGGCCGTGCGCGATCTCGCCCTCAGCGGCGGCGGCACGCCAGTCCCTCTCGATCCGCCGCGCCGACTCGTGACCCACGGGATCTACGCATTCGTCCGGAATCCGATGCAGCTCTCGATGACCGCGCTGCTTTTGCTAGAATCGCTATTTCTCCGGAATCCATGGCCTGCCATGCTTGCCTTGATCGGGATCGTTTACTCGGAAGGCCTCGCGCGGTGGTCGGAAAACCAGGACATGCGAGATCATTTTGGAGCGGATTGGTCACGTTTTCATGATGCGCTTCGGCCTTGGTGGCCGCGCTGGAGTCCGCGCATCGGCGAGCCTTGCGAGCTCTGGCTGGATGCCGGATGCGGACCCTGTTCAGAGCTGGCGCGATGGTTTCACCGCCGCCAACCGCACCAGCTAGACCTCCGCGATGCAAACGCTTGGCCGGCCCCGCCACTGGTCCGTGTGACTTGGCATCACCCGTCCTCCGGACGTCGTGAATCCGGAGTGCGTGCCATCGCGATGGCGCTGCAACATCTCAATCTGCCATGGGCTGCCGTCGGCTGGATCGTGGGACTCCCCGGCATTTCCCACCTTCTCCAAATCTGCTTCGATGCCGCTGGGGCCGGCAAGCGCTAGCGACTCATCGCCATCCCTTGCTCCACGTCTCGAACTCCGAAGGCCGCAGCCGGTAGCGCGCGATGTTCCCGCCGTGCAGGCAGCCGAGCTCGGTTTCCACCACCTCGATGAACTTGGCACGCTCGCCTTCCGGAATCACCTTCGCCGCCTCCCCGCCGATCCATCTAGCGGCCACGCGTTTGTCCATGGCACCCAGCACGACCTCCCTGACAAAACTGCCGATCGCCGCACGGTGACGCAGGCGGAACGGATCCGGATCGCCCAATGACTGACGCACCGCCGAGTAGCGGGCGCAGGAGCGACGGTAAGCCCAGGCAAACACATCCCGCAAATACTCGACCCGGTTCAACTCGTAAACGCCTAGCAGCCCGCCGACGTAATCGTGCGCATCCACATCGACAAACGACAGCGGACACAGGTTGTAGCGGATGAGCGGGATGTTAGCCGCCAGGCGCGAAACCCGCTTGTTCACGTCCTCGAAAGGCTGCAGATAGGGCAGATGCACCATCGCGAAAAACGCCTGCTCGAACGGGTTGCGCACGGCAGACGCCTTCACCAGAATCTGCTCAAACCGCTCCTCGATTTGTTGCGGCACCTCCAGCGGATGGAAAACCGTCCCGCTGATGCCAACAGGCCGCGAACGCACGCGTCCGCTAGCCCCGGGATCGGGCAGCAGGTTGTCGGAAAGCAGGGCATGGAGATTGCAGACCGTGTAGCGGTTGAAATCGATTTCACCCGCTTCGTCGGCCAGCATCTCGATGGCCGCCTTGTGGTTGAGGATCATTTGCGTCTCCTGCGTGCCTTTGCCATCGGCGTCTTCGCCGTGTTCGAGCAACCGCTGGGTCTCTAGCAGCGAGTAGGTGTTGCCTTCCAAGCGGCTGGAGTTCCATGAAAGATCGATGAGCAGGCGGTCCATCACCTGCCGCAGATAGGTGCCTGCGGGAAGCGCGCTCAATCCCACTTGGCCGATGACTTCGAGCTCCTTCCGCAAGCTCTCCGGCAGATAGAATGTGTTGTTGGGACGATAGGCGTCGAGAAACGATCCCTGATAGCCCACGGGCGTCCGCTGAGAGATGGGGAGCTGGATGACGGCACGGACTTCTAGGGCTGCGGGTGACAGCCAATCGTGCCGGATTTTATAAACGGGCGGATCTTCCCTGACCATGGAGGTCATCGGGAAAAGATCATGTCTTGGGACAAAATAACGCCGGGCGCGCCCTTGGCCTCTGGGTTCCAGTCTTTTTTCGGAAACCAGTTGGTCGAGCCTCCGCTGCAAGGTCCGTTTGGGGAATCCGAGTTCGCTGTTCGCCAGCAGGTCTTTGACAGACGCGCCGTACACCCGCGCCGCGATGATGCGGAGCAGGTCGTCGAATTCTTGAACTGGAATTTGAAGTGGCACGATTTCAGGACGAGGTGGCACGATTGCATGAAAATCGCGCCGGATCCAGCTTTTTTATGGCACGATTCGATCAATCGTGCCACTAAAATCAAAAAAGACCGGGAATCGTGCCACTTCAGGAGCTTCTGGAAGCCCTGATTTTTTTCCGGTAAGCCAGCGGGCTGATCCCGACGGCTTGTTTAAACTGCCGGGAAAACGCGGATTGGTCGGAGTAGCCGCAGGAGAGGGCGATCTGCGCGATGGACTCGGCGGTGCCTGATAGACGGGTGCAAGCGGCGTCGATGCGGACCTTGACGAGATACTGCCCGGCGGTGACGTGGAACAACCCGCGGATGCGCCGGTCGAACTGATAGACCGAAAGCCCGGCCATTTCGGCGAGACCCGGCAGGCGCAGCGCTTCGTCGTAGCGGCGGTGGATGTGATCGATGGCCCCGGACAAGGCACCAAAATCCTCGTCTTGCTCGCCGGGTGAATGCAGGTCGCGGGAGATGCCGCAAATGCCGGCGACCTGGCGGTTTTTCCCCATGACCGGTTCCTTGAACGTGAGGCACCAGCCGCTGCGGCCACCGGGGTAGAGGTGGAGTTCGAGGTGATCGCGGATGGGATTTCCGCCGCGCAAAATCTCCCGATCCTGAAGCGCAAAGGCATTCCCTAACGGCGGCGGAAAAAGCTCTTCCGCCGTGAGGCCGAGCGCCGCTTCCTTGTTTGGCAGTCCACACCTTGCGGCGAGCGTGTCATTCACCGCCATGTAGCGCCCGCCCGCGTCCTTGACGAAAAACACGATGTCCGGCACGCCGTCGAACAGACGGTCCACGGGCAACAGGCCGGCGAGGGACTCAAAGAACGATTTATGAAGCGATGCGGACTTGCTCATTTCCAGTCGCGGTTTTCCTATACGGATTCGGAAGCCCCCGCTAGAGCATTCGCCAAGACCCCGCTGCTATAACCCCTGTAAGCCATGAGCCAAGCACCCCTTCACGTCATCGATTCGCACACGCAAGGCGAACCCACCCGGGTGGTCATTTCCGGCGGGCCGGATCTGGGCGCGGGAACGATGGCAGACCAAGCCAAACGCCTGCGCGAGGAGCACGACTGGCTCCGCAGCGCCGTTTGCAATGAGCCGCGCGGCCACGAGGCGATGGTGGGCGCATTGCTCTGCGAACCCCACGAGCCGGATTGCGTGTGCGGCGTGATCTTTTTCAACAACCTCACCACGCTGAACATGTGCATCCACGGCACCATCGGCCTGGCCGTGACGCTCGCCCATTTGGGGAAAATCGGCCCGGGCGCACACCGGATCGACACGCCCGTCGGCGTGGTGGTCGCGACCTTGCACCACGACGGATCGGTCGAGGTGGCAAATGTCCCGAGCTATCGCCAAGCCGCCGCTGTTCCCGTGGAAGTCGCGGGTTGGGGCACTGTCCACGGCGACATCGCGTGGGGCGGAAATTGGTTTTTCCTCATCGAAAACCAAGGCCCGACCGTCGATTTCATCAATCTCGAAGCACTGACAAATTTCACCTGGCTCGTCCGCCAAGCACTCGGGAATCAAGGCATCACTGGCGACGACGGCATGGAAATCGACCACATCGAAGTCTTCGGTCCGCCGTCCGATCCCTCTCTAGCAGACAGCCGCAACTTCGTCCTCTGCCCGGGCAAAGCTTACGACCGCTCGCCCTGCGGCACCGGGACCAGCGCCAAGCTCGCCTGCCTCCACGCCGCCGGGAAAATCAAGCCCGGCGAAACCTGGCGGCAGGCCGGCATCCTCGACACCGTCTTCCAAGGCCGCGTCGAAGTGCTTCCCGACGGCAAAATCCTCCCCCGCGTCTCCGGCCGCGCTTGGGTGAACGGCGAGAGCCATTATTTTTTCAATCCATCCGACCCATTCCGCCACGGCTTACCCACACTCATATCATGAGCATCTTCAACGGCGTCCCCGCCGGAGCCGAAGTCTGCAACAGCCGTGGCCCACGGGGAGGCCGTTTCCTGCGATCTCGGACGGCCGCAGTAATTCCGTCGGCACCATGGCCATCTTCCGCTTTTGCCGCGCCGTCGCCTGGCAATGCTTCCCCGATGCCGCGCTTCCCGCCCATCTCGCGCCGCATCATTTCTTCCGAGTCGATTTCCTGTTCCTTAAGAAATGCCCGTGCCCCGGCCAAATCGTTCGCTGCACATTCCCAAGAGACCTTCTACACCAACTCCCTTCGCTCACTGGATTCCGGCATGATTGAGGCGGCGAGGGGTAATTGATCCACTGCGCCTGAGGGGAAACCCCGCCGTCGATTTCTTGCGGCCCGCTCTGGACCGTCGCCCGGCGTTAGTGTAATCCCGGCGCAGTGACACCGAGCCCGCCATCTCCCGCCGTCGTGAACCCCGACCTTGAAATCAAGGACGCCCAACTGATTTTCAACCGGGTGTGGAGGGAACTCGAAAAAGAGCTCGGCCGCGAGCAGCTCCATTTCCCCAAGGAACTCATCCTGCTAGGCGGCGCACCCGGTTCCGGCAAGGGCACCAACACCGCCTTCATCCGCCAAGTCCGTGGGATTGCGGCACCGCCGATCGTGATCAGCGAGTTGCTCAATTCCCCCGATGCCAAAAAAATCAAGGCCGGTGGCGGCATGGTGGGCGACGAGGAAGTGCTCCGGCTGCTGCTCCGCGAACTCCTCAAACCGCAGTTCCGCGACAGCGCCGTACTCGATGGATTCCCCCGCACCACGGTGCAGGTCGAGTGCCTCAAGATGTTTTACGATCAAATGATCCTGCTGCGCCGCGAGTTTTCGAATACGCCCGTCGCCCATCATTTCCGGCAGCCGACGTTCCACATCATGGTCCTCTTCGTCGATGAGGCGGAAAGCATCGAGCGCCAGCTCAAGCGCGGTCGGGAAACCCTCGCTCGCAATGCCGAGATCCGCCAATCCGGCGTCGGCGAGCCGGAGGAAAAGCGCAACACCGACTTCGATCCCGAACTCGCACGCAACCGCTACCGCACCTTCAAGGAGAAGACCTACGACGCGCTCGTCTCGCTCAAACAGATCTTCCACTACCACTTCATCAACGCCCAGGCACCGATCGAAATCGTCCAACAGAACATCGTCAACGAACTCGAATACCAAAGCTCGCTCGAACTCGACCCCCGCACCTACGACACCCTGCGCCACATCCCGCTGGCCGATGAAATCGTCCAGTCCGCCCGCCAGGAACTCGTCAACCGGCT
This sequence comes from Akkermansiaceae bacterium, assembly GCA_031371325.1. Taxonomy (GTDB): domain Bacteria; phylum Verrucomicrobiota; class Verrucomicrobiia; order Verrucomicrobiales; family Akkermansiaceae; genus Luteolibacter. The sequence continues at coordinate 30,780 of JANMJJ010000159.1, forward strand.
CGACAGCTATCAGGTCGAGTATCCGCAGTTGCTTCAGGCCGTCGTCGATTTCATCCAGGAAAAAATGATGCCGATCGTCAAACGCTACGCCGTCAGCGGGCGGGCGATGATCAATACCGAGGAACCGCTTTTCAAAGACCCCACCGCCATCGCGATCCTCATCGACATCTTTTCCGAGCGCGGATTCCGGGCGAACGTGGACATCCACCGCGTGGAAATCCCCGACCGCTTCGACCTCGCCACCGGCCAGATCGAGACCCGGGAAAAGCGGGTGTTCCGGATCTCGGTCCTCTTCGCGGGTTCGAAAATCCGCCGCGGTTGAAATAAGGCGGGTTGCCCGAAGGTCAACCCTCCATCCCACTTCCGTGGTTAGGTTCCGACAGGTGTTTTTTCCTTGCCGCCCCCGCCTCGTCTGCTTTGGTCCACGGGAATTCGAAAAACTTTCCATGGCCAACCGCGCGTTCCAGCACGCAATCCGCTTTGGCCAGAGAACCCCTTTCCCTTGATCCCACATGATTTTCCCCGCAGCGTCCGCCGCAACCTCCCGGCTTGAAGAAGCCACGATCGACCGCCGCCGCGTCATCGGTGGCCTTGGCCTTGCCGGTCTCGGGTTGCTTGTTTCCTCCCCTTCCGCGAGCGCCTTCACATCCGGTGCTGCGCCGAAAGTGACCGCGCCGAGCCAAGCTCGCGGCCAAGCGGGCCCGCAAAACGAGCGGATCGATCTGACCAGTCTGAATCCGGACTGGGCGCGGAACCAAGGTTCCTTGCTCCCGGAATACACCCGCTACCTGTGGAATCTGAAATTGAAAAACATTTCCCCTGCCCAAGTGATCGAGGCACACGCCAAGTGCAAGGGCTCCATCTGGAACACCCTGCCGCCCAAGTCCTGGTGGACCCGCATGGGCTACACGCTGCGAGTCGCCGACCGGATCGCCGTGGAAATGAATGTCAATCAAGTGGAGGTCATTTCCGCCTACCGCAGCCCCGCTTACAATGCGCATTGCGAGGGTGCGAAAGTCGGCTCGTGGCATCAGGCAAACGTCGCCGTGGATGTGAAATTCCCGGTGCGTGCCTCGCAAGTCACAGTCGCCGCGCGGAATCTCCGCGATCGTGGACTCTTCAAGGGCGGTGTCGGTGGTTACTGGGATTTCACCCACATCGATACCCGCGGCGAGAACATGAACTGGTGAAGTCTCCCCCAAGGGTGATCCCGCTCCGGCTCGTCCTGCTGGGTGCGACACCAACGATTGCATTCTCCTGAGTCAGCGGAGCTACGATCCTCCTAGATCAACAACCACAAAAATCCGCCATCCGGAATCGGCGGGGTCATGGGGCCGCGCCGACGCCGATGAGTTTGATGTCGAACGGGTTTTCGTCCGCGTCATTGCTCTTGATGTGGAGGATCCTTCGAAACGCACTCCTTGCCGGTCGCTTGTTGGTCCCTGCCAGCGTGGGCAGCCTGTCGGAATCGATTATGGTTTTTCCTTGAAGTGACTGACGGCTTGGGGTAGTCGGAACGGTACGCGAGGGCTTGTCGCCATCGCCCCGCCGGAGGTTTCCGGAAGCAAACAATCCAATATATTCCCCATGAAAACTCATCCAACCCGCGTGCTGTCGCGGAAACTGCTACTGTCAACGGTCCTTCTGGCACCGGTATTATGCTCGTCCATTGCAAACGCAGGCACGGTCTCGCTGAAACTGGTGCGCACCTCATTGAACAACGTCAATGACGCGGCCGGCCTTTTTCAACATGAAGGAGGCAATGTCGTGAAGGGCACGACCACCATCGGCCAATATTTGATTGTCCGGCGGGTCACGACCCCGGCCACGTCGTCCCTCAACACGGCTGCCACCTCCATCACTCTGTTCATAGGCACCTCGTCAACGACCGCGCCCAACAACATCACCCTGCAAGGCGCACACAATTTTTCGGCGGGCAACTTCCGGGGTAGCGTCAGCGGGGCTTCCAACCGCTACACGTTTCTCCAAGGCGCGGATGCCACCTACACTGCCGTTTCGGGCGCCGAGACTCTGGTCATGACTTGGAACGGTTCCAGCCAATTGACCGTTCCTTGATCCGACCGACCTGCTCTCGTGGTTCAATCCAGCCGGGAGGCGAACGCCTCCCGGTTGTTTTGCGCTTGAAGCTGGCTTGATCGACTGACCGTCCCACCTGCAACCGATCCGCAACGTCCGTGCAACTCACCATGGCAAACAAGTCGATTCTAGCAGCCGGGTTTCTGGCCGCAGCGATCGCGGTGATGGTTTTCAAAGGCCAGCCAACTCCAGCCACGCCCGGTGAAACTCCTGACGCCGAGCTGCTCCAGCGGTCCGCCACTTCCCGCAGCCTGCGTCCCTCCAAGCCAGCGACCGGCTCCGTGATGTCAGACGACTCGAATTCACCAACCTTCCTGCCGTCGCTCGAAGCACTCGGCTCGAGCAATCCGAAACAGGCTTTGGCAAATTTGGCCGCCATTGAAGACCCGGATCTCCTCTCGCTGGCCCTTACGGCGGTTGCTTCCGGATGGGCGCAAGCGGATCCCCAAGCGGCCGCCAAATGGCTGGCTGGCCTCCCTTCCGAAAGCCAACGCGGCGACGCCGGGGCCGGTCTGATTTCCGTGTGGGCCGCCAACGCTCCCGCCGCTTGCTTCGCTTGGGTCGCCCAACAGACTCCCGGAAAGCTGCGCGAGGAATCGCTGATGAAACTGGCGGATGCCTGGGGTTCCAGCGATCCGCAAGCCGCGCTGACCCAGTTCCTCGCGTTGGGAATCGATGACGGCGGCGAACGTGGACTCCGCGCCATCGTTTCGCGATGGGTGACCGATGACCCGTCAGTTGCCGTCAAACAGGTCAGCGCACTGGACAAATCCCCACAGCGCGACGACCTCCTCCAAGCCGCGCTCGTCAGCCTTTCCAACCAAGACCCGGAGCTCGCTTGGAAATATTCGGACCACATTTCCGATCGCAAATCCATCGAGCACGTCCGCAGCATGGCGCTCAAAGCGATGGCGGAAACCCGGCCGCAGGATGCCATCAAACTCGCGGAAACCGCCGGCAACAGCGAAGCACTGCTGGCCGGAATCGCCCGCGGGTGGGCCATCACCGACGACGATGCCGCCGAGGAATGGATCGCCAGCCTGCCCGATCCGGATCTCGTGGCACGCCTGAGAGACGCGACCTCCGAGTGAAGCGCGGTTCGCTAACGGATCAAAGGCTCCGGCGTGTTAGAAGCGGCCTTGCAGATCGCAGCAAGCAGGCACGTCGGGGGCGCTGGTTTGCGGATTGGAAGCTTGATGGGTGGCCGGATAGATCGTGCCGGAACAAGTCGGCTTGAGCTTCGAACCACATGGTGAAGTGCTTCTTCCGTCGCGCCCGGGTTATCCGAACGGCGGACCATGTCACGCAAAACGAAGGATTCGCGGATTTTCAAGAGACAAGGTTGCGCCTACGAGGCGTTTAGGCGACAAGAAGTCCGCCGCCCATGACCCAGCTTTTGATTGAACCCGCCCGCCGCACCGGTTGCGACGACATCCCCGCACTCACCGAAGTCCTGCGAACCGCCGCCCAGCGCCAACGTTCACCCATCGACGACGTGCTCGATGCCGGTGTGGTCGATGAAGAACTTTACATGCGCGAGCTGGCCCACGATCTAGGCATCGAGTGGCTCGACAGCATCCCGATGGCGGAAGTTCCCTTGCCCCTGCGCGAAGCTTGCGGCCCGCGCTTGGCGCTGCGTCACCGGCTATTGCCCGTCGAGATCACCGGCGAGGGCGACCACAAGCGGCTGAAGCTCTGCACATTTGATCCATTCAACCTCATCGCCCGCCAAGCCGCCGCGCAGGAACTCGCGCTGCCGATCGACTGGTGCATGGCCTCCCGCAAGCGCCTGCACGAAGCGCTCCGCCGCCTTTACGGGGTCGGTGCCGATACGTTTGAGCAAATCCTCGAAGGCCGCGATTTCGACTACGACCAGATCGAAAGCGGCGAGGACGAGGCCAACGTCATCGACCAAGACGACGATGAAGAAGCTTCCGTCGTCAAATTCGTCAACCAGATCATCCGTGAAGCGCTCGACCAGCGTGCGACGGATATCCACGTCGAGCCGCTCAGCACCAACTTGCGCATCCGCTACCGGATCGACGGCCGCCTGATCGAAATCGCCGTGCCGGAAAACATCAAGGCGCTGCAAAGCTCGGTCATCGCCCGCTTGAAAATCATGGCCCGCCTCGACATCGCCGAGCGCCGCGTGCCGCAGGATGGACGGATCAACCTCCAGTTCGAAGGCGCCACCATCGACGTCCGGGTCGCCACCGTCCCGACCGTCGAGGGCGAAAGCGTTTCCCTGCGACTCCTCAACCAGGAAAAATTCAACATCGCCAAACTCGGCATGGAGGCGTTCGTGCTGAAAAAGATCGAGTCGCTGCTGCACCTTCCCAACGGCATCATCCTCATCACCGGCCCCACCGGCTCGGGGAAATCGACCAGCCTCTACTCCTTCCTCACCGAAGTGAACCACCCGGAGCGGCGCATCGTCACCGTCGAGGACCCCGTGGAAAACAAGCTCGTCGGCGTGATGCAGATCGCCGTGAAAAACGAGATCGGCCTGACCTTCGCCACCGCGCTGCGCTCCATCCTGCGGGCCGACCCGAACATCGTGATGATCGGGGAAATCCGCGACCTTGAGACTGCGGAAATCGCCATCCGCGCATCGCTAACAGGCCACTTGGTTTTCTCCACGCTCCACACCAACGACGCCATGGGCGGCATCAGCCGGCTCATCGACATGGGCGTCGAGCCGTTCCTCGTTTCCGCCGCCGTCCGCGCCTTTTTGGCCCAGCGCCTCGTCCGGAAACTTTGTTTGCATTGCAAAACCCCGCGGGAAGTCAGCGACCAAGACCGCCGCGATCTCGGCATCCCGCTTCACATTCCCGGCCAGGTCTATTCGCCGAAAGGCTGCGACCGCTGCCGCATGACCGGCTTCTCCGGCCGACTCGCCATTTATGAAATCATCCTGCTCACCCAGCCGATGCAAGAGCTCGTCGCCCACCGCGCCCAAGCCGTGGAACTCCGCGCCCAAGCCGTCCGCGACGGCTACATCCCGATGCGCGAATACGGCTGGCACAAAGTCATGAAGGGCGAAACCACCATCGAGGAAGTCATTTCCGTCACCTCCTCCGACATCGGCGGCGGGGAATAAATCTGAGATCTCAAATTTGAAATTTCAAATCCAAGATGCCCCTCTTCGCCTACAAAGCCCTCTCCGCCAACGGTGCCGTCACCACCGGTGAAATCGACGCCGCGGATCGCCCGGAAGCGTTGCGCGTCCTCGACAAGAAGGGCCTTCAGCCGGTCAATCTCAAGGAGACCGCTGCCGCCGTTTCCGCCAAGAAAACCAGCGGCAACGCCAAGGGCAAAGCCGAGGAAAGCGAACGCGCCAAGGGCAAGGCCGAGGCGAACGAGAAGCCGATCCCCGATGGTCCGATCAAGCTCAAGCGCCAGGAAGTCGTGCTCTTCACCGAGGAGCTTTCCGACATGCTCAGCGCCGGCCTCCAGTTAGAACCCGCACTCAAGTCGATGGAAAACCGCCAGGAACTCGGCAACCTCAAGGCCGTTTCCTACAAAATCCGCCAGATCGTGCGCGACGGCGTCAATTTCTCCGTCGCCTTGAAAAAAGTCAGCCCCAGCTTCGGCCCGCTGTATTGCTCGCTCGCCGCCGCCGGTGAAGCATCCGGCGCGCTCGACGACATCCTCAAGCGCCAAGCCCACTACCTCAAGACCCTCGCCGAGCTGCAGGCCCGCCTCATCCTCGCGATGATTTATCCGGCCTTTCTGGTCATCGCCGGCATTTGCGTTTCCATCGTGTTCGTCACCACGCTCATCCCGCAGCTCACCTCGCTGATCGAGAGCAGTGGTGGGAAAATCCCGCTCGGCGCGGCCATCCTCATCGGCATCTCGGATTTCCTCACCAAATGGTGGATCGTCATCATCCTTACGCTCATCGCTTCCTTCATCTTCTTCAAGGCCTGGAAAGACAACGAAGCCAACAAGCCCACTTGGGACCGGGTGAAGCTCAGGCTGCCGATGTTCGGCCCGGTCATCACCAGCCGGTTTTACGTCCAGTTCCTCGAAACCATGGCCAACCTCGTTGGCAACGGCCTGCCCTTGCTCCGCGCCCTCGAGCTCTCCCGCGACGCCACCCAGAACCGCTCGCTACGCGGCGAACTCGACAAGGTGATCGCCCAAGTCGGCGACGGCCGATCCTTTTCCAAAGCCCTCATCCGCAACGGCGCCTTCCCGCCGCTGCTCATCGACATGATTTCCGTCGGCGAGCAAACCGGGAAAATCGACCAATCGCTGCGCCGCGCCGCCGAGCGTTACGACAAGGAACTCGACAAGGATCTCCAGCGGATCATGGCCCTGGTCATGCCCACCGTGCTGATCATCATGGCCGGCCTCATCGGCACCATGGCCTATCTGATGATCACCTCGATCTTCCAGACGATTTCCAACATCCACTGAGATCCGCGCCGCCCGCAACCTGAATCCTTCGGGAGGGACTCGGGAAAAAACCTACGCCTGCGGGAGGTCGTCCCCTGCGGGAACGTAAGCAATGATGCTGAATTGGTTACTCGCACAATTGAAAATTCCCGGCAGACTCCATGTTTGAAGAGTGGGACGATCAGGAAGCTAGGCACCCTGATTTTTTCGCTTCATAAATCCCTCGAACCGATGAGCGAAACCACGAATCCCCACCCACTCGAAGTCGCGGCTCCATCGGATTCGTGCTGGCTTGCCGGAGTCCGGTATCCGAGCGGCACGGAAATCTGGTGCGCCTCACGCAGCGGCGAACCCGCGTGGACTACGGAGCGGAGCCTTGCCTCGATCTACCCGTCCGAAGGCAACGCCGCGATGGCGGCCCGCCTTCTCGTGGACGGGGATGCCATCCCCTTCTGGACTCCGCAGGCCGGCTGAAGCCAGCATTTCACAATCGCCTTTCGTCTGCCTTGCCGGGTGCGAATCCGGCGGCTAGCTTGTCGCCACGAATGTCCGACGAGCTGCTTGAAATCGAACCGACACGCCGGCAATGGGTGGGTTTCTGGAGCATGATCGTCCAGCAGACGCAGAACGCGTTCAACGACAAGATCGCCCAGTTCACGTTGATCCCGCTGGGGGGGGCGGTGGGTTTCGCACTGCTCATTCCGGTCGGCGCGGGAATCGAGGTGGATGTCCCGTCGGCGGCGGGATTGTTGATGGCGCTGCCGATGGTACTCTTCGCCCCGCTCGCGGGCTGGGTGAGCGACCGGTTTTCAAAACGCGACGTGATGCTCGGCGCGGCGACCACCCAAGTGCTGGTGCTGGCATGGATTTGCGGTTCGGTGTTGTTGAAAAACATGCCGCTGGCACTCTGCGGGTTTTTCGCGCTGGCGGTGCAGTCGGCGTTTTTCAGCCCGGCGAAGATCGGGATCAACAAGGAACTCGTCGGCTCGAAGCATCTCGGCTTCGCGGCGGGGATCCAGCAGATGACCGCGATGCTGGCGATCCTCGCGGGGCAAATCCTGGCGGGCTGGTTGTTCGACCATCGGTTCACCGGGCATGGCGGCGGCGCGGACATCGCGTGGAAGGCGGCGCTCAATCCCTTGCTGCTGTTAGCCGGACTGTCGGTGCCAGCCTTGGCCATGGCGTGCGCGATCCCGCGGGTGCCCGCGCAGGGCGGGCCGAAATTCACGGCGAAACTGGCGGTCAGCCATTTCCTCAATTTGGCGGATCTGTGGCGCGACGCGGCGTTGCGGCGGGCGTCGTTCGGGGTGGCGTTTTTCTGGGGCTTCGCGGCGTTCATCAACCTGTGGTCGGTGAAACTCGCGAAAGAAATGACCGGCGGCGGGGAGGGCTTCGGCACCCAGTCGTCGATTTTCATGGCGGCCGCCTCGCTGGGGATGGCGGCGGGCTTCGGCTTCGCCTCGTTCCTGATGCGCCGCCGCATCGAGCTCGGCTGGGTGCCCGTCGCCGGGGTGGCGATGACGCTAACCGCTATCGCCCTCGCCTTCATGACGCCGGGCGGGTGGCTTTTTCTAACGACCTTGGCGCTGCTGGCGTTTTCCGGGGCGGTTTTTCTCGCGCCGCTCAGTGCGTGGATGCAGGACCGCTATCCGTCGGCGAAACGCGGCGAACTGCAATCCGCAGTCAACCTGCAGGATTGCCTCGCCGGGATCGTCGCGGTGGTGCTCATCGGGATTTTTGAATATGGCGTCAAATCCCTCGGGATAACCGCCGCCGTTGGATTTCGGTTTGAAATCGCCTTCATCGGAGTCGTCTGCGGGCTGATGAGTTTGTCCATCATCCGCCTGCTGCCGGGAGACTTCATCCGCTTGATCGGCGGGGCCGTCATCCGCTCAATCTATCGGATCCAAACGGTCCACCCGGAGCGGATTCCGGCGGCAGGCGGGGCGCTGCTGCTGCCTAACCATGTGACCTTCGCAGATGGCTTCTTCATCGCCGCAGTGTGCCCGAGGCCAGTCCGATTCGTGATGGACGAGGTCTTCATGGCCAGTCGGTCGGTCCGCATCTTCACCGGCATTTTCGACACGGTGACGATCCGCCGGGACCAACCGCGCGAGGCCATCAAGATCGTCATCGAAGCGTTGAAAAACGGCGATCTCGTCTGTTTGTTTCCCGAGGGCCAGCTCACCCGCACCGGCACGCTCGGCGAGTTGCGCCGCGGCTTCGAGTTGATCGCGAAAAAGGCCGGCCACCCGCTGATCCCGCTGTGGTGCGACGGCTCGTGGGGTTCGATCTTTTCCTTCGAGCGCGGCCGGTTTTTCAGCAAGCGACCGTATCGTTTACCGTATGGCCTGACCGTGGCCTTCGGTGAGGAAATCCGCCCCGAGGATGGGGATCTGGCAACCGTGCGGCAGGGGATGTTGGCGGCAGCGGCGGCGGCGCTGGCCAAGCGCTTCGACACGCTCGGTTGGGGACTGCGGGTGCCGCGCGGGACCGGCGGGGCGATCCAAAATTTCCGCGCGAGCGGTGAATCCACCCGCCGCCGGATGTGGATCAACGGCCACCAGATCGGCCAGATCAACGCGCTGCAACGGCGGCAGCCATTCTCCGTGTTGAGTGGCGACCCGGTGCCACAAGATCTGCCGGGCTTGCTGCTGACCTTTCCCGAGCTGTTCCAAGCCGCAGTGAAAAACCGTGATTCCATCGATGGCGGGCATGCCGCAGCGTGGGTCGGCGGCGATGATCTGCGCCAGATGTTAGGCTCCACCCAGTTGTCGAAGGAAATCGTGTTTTATGACTTCGGCCCGCGTGCGCTGGAGCCGGTTTACCGCGCGGACTTGCGGCATTGTCCCTGCCTCGCGATCGACGGCACGGTGATCGCGATGTCGATGCCCGATCCGCCCGCAGCTGCGGGCGACAGCGAGCCGCAGCCCGGCCACAAGCCCGGCACCTGGGGGAAATTGCTGCCCGGCTGGTTCCTGCTGCCGGCGGACAACGGCCGCTTGCGCGCCCATGGTCCGGCAGCCCCGGAAGAAGGCCTCGAGCTGCCGGCGGGAACCTCGCTCGACCCGCAAGGCTTCCTCGCCTGGGCGGATCCCAAGGCGCGCCGTTAGAGCCGACGGGCTAACAGCCATCCACCCTACTCAGGCGGCGTGCGAAAGTATTGGAATCAGCACCCACCACTTTCGTCCCATGCGGGCAATTGAGCCAAAACTCCATCGGGCGGCAAGCGGCATTGCTAGAATGTCAGCCGCCTGACGCCGGAAATGAATCTGAGAGAAAGGCTCGCCCTGCCGCGTAAGCCACGCGACCTTCATTCATCGATCGCGTATGCAAAACCCCCTCGAAGCGGAGCATCATGAACCTGGCCGCGGCGAGGCCGTGTCGTTCTTCCTCAAATCCCGGCTGCTGATCGCACGACGTTGGTGGCTCGAGCGCGGTCGTCCCGTCCCGACTCATCCACGCGGTCAGGCCCATCGCGACGCGCCGGTGGCGGGCAAGGTAAAGGCCCCGCTGTGGACCCAGATCTCGGCCGCCGAGTTTCCGCTAACCGCAGGAAAGGTGCAGAATCTCCGGGCCGCCTGTCAGCGGCTCGATGGTGTGGAAGTCCCCGCGGGCGAAGTCTTTAGCTTTTGGAAACAGCTCGGGCGCACCACCCGCGCCGCAGGATTCACCGAGGGCCGCGAACTCCGCTCCGGCTGCCTCGTGCCAAACCTCGGCGGCGGCTTGTGCCAACTATCAGGACTCCTCCATTCGGCCGCGGTGAACGCCGGCCTGGAAGTGGTCGAACGCCACGCCCATTCGCGGACCTTGCCCGGCACGCCGCTGCCGCCCGAACTCGACGCCACGGTTTTTTGGAACTACGTCGATCTGCGGTTCAGCGCGCCTTTTGCGTGGCGTCTGGAAGCCCGCCTAACCGCCACCGATTTGGTCGTCTCAATCCGCGCGCTCAAAGATTCATTCTTGGCCATGCCGAACCCGTTGGCCGTCGAAAATGGCTTGCCCGTGCGCGCCGCGGCCGACGACGATTGCCTGACTTGCGGCGTGCTGGTCAACCGCTGGCCGTTAGAAAACCTTCACGCCCGGCTCGACACCGCCGCCGCCCGTCAACCGCAGTCGGACACGCTGGTGGATTTCCGCGCGGACCCCGAGCTTGTCCTTGCGGAATCCCAGGCGCTCGCCGCTGCTGCCAGGATCGTCACGGCGCATCGGGCGATCGCCGCATCCTTCGGCTCGCGGGCGATTCTGTTGGATTGGGAAATGCCAGCTCAAGCCCAACGATCGACGCCACCGTCCAACCGAGCCCGCTGGTTTTTCCCCGCTTCCGCCTTGGGTCGCAAGGGGATTCACGAGCTGGCCGACGCCCTCCGTGAAACCGGTGGCGAGCTGCTCGTCCTCGGCCGTGCCCGCGAGGGCGGCGTGGACCCGCTGGCTGACATTTCCTATCGCCCGGGCACCATCGCCGAGCTAACAACCTGCACCGCGCTGGTCATCCCCGCCTGGATCGAGCACGAACCGCGTCTGGCATTGCGAGCGCTGGCCATGGGGATTCCCGTCATCGCCAGCCGCGCCTGCGGACTGCCGGCGCACCCGCTGCTAACGGAAATCGACGCAGGGGATGTGGCATCTTTGAAAACGGCGATGATGGAATGTGTTTCAATAGACCGCTCCTGGGCCGCCGTTTCGGGGGTCTGCGCGTCTAGCAGATTGTTGCGTCCGTGAAGGTGGCTTTTGAGTTCGCGGAAAAATAACTCTTCCTCCCGCGTTGAGACATCGCAGTGCCATCACTGCGTTGGCTCCTTGTTCGGTCCAGAACATGCCCGATTGCTTGCAGCGCAGACCATCGGATCGATGCCATTTCCGGCGAACGCGTCCTTCTGGAAACCAACAGCCCCGGCGACCCCGGAGCCGGTCCGTTTTACGGCGATCCCCAAGTGCAGGCTGCGATTCGCGTGACCGTGGCCGAGATGGGAAAATTGAAAAAAGACTTGCGTTGATTCGCCATTTGGCTTACTGATGATGCCGTATGGCACCAGGACAATACCAAGACGATGCCGATGATGGCACGACTCTCAGATCCCCCATCGCAGTTTACCGGGCGAACCCGATACCGGCAGTGGCGGAAGTGATCGACCATTGGTTGACCGTGCTGCAACAACTCGGCGTGACGACGTCCGCCAAGGCGGGCAGCACTCTCACCCAGGTCCGGGATGCCCTGCGGCAGGGCGTGCCGCGTGAGGCTTTCGAGCACATCCGGGGAGATCTCGGCGTTTCTGCAGAGGAACTTGCGGAAATCCTCGGTATCCCCACCCGCACCTTGGCGCGGCGGACAGACCGTTTCAAACCGGATGAATCCGAGCGTTTGCTGAGGGTAGGATCGGTGGTTCAAAAGGCGCTGGATGTGCTGGAAGACAAGCAATCCGCCCGGCGCTGGATGACCCAACCCAAGCGTGCGCTGGGCGGGCTAACACCCCTGCGCTGCTGCGACACGGAAATGGGCGCGCGGGAAGTGGAAGCGTTGCTAGGCCGGATCGAACACGGGGTTTTCTCATGATCCGGGCGTTCCGGCTTTGCAAAACGAAGTTTCTCGCGACGGCCTTTAGCGGCGAGGGGGCGCGGCTGAATGGCGGGCGCTGGAATTCGCCGGGACTGGCGGTGGTTTACACGTCCTCGTCGCTGTCGTTGGCGACGCTGGAAGTGCTGGTGCATCTGGAAGATCCGGAAGCGTTCGCCCGCTTGTTTTCATGGGCCCCGCTGGAGATCCCGGCGGATTGTATGGAGCGCGTGGACCCTAACATACTTGCCCCGGGCTGGCGCGATGACGAGACGAACTCCACCTCGCAATCCGTCGGCGACAGGTGGCTGCGCTCTATAACCACTGCTGTGTTGGAAGTGCCTTCGGTGGTGACGCCCGGTGAATGGAATTACCTGCTCAATCCGGCGCACCCGCGATTTCCCGAGATCCGGATCGGAGAAGCCAGGCGGTTTCAGCCGGACCCACGGTTGATTTCGTGATCTAAAACTGTTCTGACAATGTCGTCACTTCGGGGCCGCGACTGGGAGCTTTATGGCGGCGCAATTTCATCGATACCTATTTGTCGCGTGATCTGGGGCTGCTGGAGCGGGTGGGTCCGTTGCCCGCCATGCGCGATTTGATGCAAATGATTTCGCATCTTTACGAGCAGGTGCTGAATGTTTCACAGCTTTCCGAATCCCACGAATTCACGCGGTCGGCGATCACCGGCTACCTCGTTCTGAAGTGCCGGAGCAAGGACTCCTCAAACCGTGTTTGTTAGCGGGAATGACAGCCGCTCAGGCCAGCACCGGCTCCGGGAACCCGGCGCGGACGAGGAGAGGGCCGAGCTCCGGATCGCGGCCGACGAAGCGGCGGTAGAGTTCGTCCGGGGCGACGGAGTTACCCTTGCTGAGGATGTGTTCGCGGAAGGCGGCACCGGTGGCCGGGTTGAGCACGCCTTCTTGTTGGAAGCGGGTGAAGGCGTCGGCGTCGAGAACCTCGGCCCATTTGTAGGAATAGTAATTTGCGGCGTAGCCGGTGGGATGGCTGAAGAGGTGGCTGAAGCGGCGCATGATGGTGGGCCGGGGAGTTTTCAGCGGCGCGTGGTAGTCGGCGAGGACTTGCTGATCGACGGCATCCAGATCGGTGCCGATGTAGGCATCCAGGCGGGTGTGGAGTTCGAGATCGAACTTGGCCTGTCCGAGTTGGCCCATGAAGCCGGAGGCGCTGAAGTAGTTTTTGGCAGCGAGCATTTTGGCGAAAAGTGCTTCAGGGATCGGCTCCTTGGTTTCGAAATGGCGGGCAAAAAGATCGAGCGATTCGCGATCCCAGCAGAAATTCTCCATAATCTGGGAAGGTAATTCGACGTAATCTGGCGAGACGTTGGTGCCAGCGAGGGATTTCACCTCGACCTCGCTGAGCAGGCCGTGGAGGAGATGGCCGAACTCATGGAAAATCGTTTCCACCTCGCGGTGCGTGAGGAGAGCGGGCTTGCCGTCCACGGGCGGGCTCATGTTGCCGATAATCAGGCCGAGGTGCGGCTCGCCAAGTGCGCCGGTGTGGAGCGAGTTCATCCACGCGCCGGCGTGTTTGGATTCGCGCGGGTGCCAGTCGGCGTAAAACGAGCCGAGGTGGGCTGCGGTCTTTGAATCATGGATCTCGTAGAATTTACACTCGGAGTGCCAGGCCTCGACGAGGTGATCGCTCGGTGAGGAATCAGAGAAGGCAGTTTCTAACTCGCGGATGGTGATGCCGAAAAGCCGTGAGGCGATTTCAAACATACCGGCCATCACGCCATCGACCGGGAAATAGGGGCGCAGTGCTTCTTCGTCGAAATCGTAATTTTCCTTCCGTTGTTTCTCTGCCCAGTAGCCGACTTCCCACGGTTCGAGGAGAGTGACCGCTTGGCCGGATTTAGCGGCTTTGTATTCGCGGAGTTGAAGGTGCTCGGCAAGGAAGGCGGGACGGATGCGGGCGTGGAGATTTTCGATGAAACGAAGCGCGATATCGCCGGTTTTTGCCATACTCCGCAGCAAGGCGAGATCCGCGTAGTGCGCGTGGCCGAGGATGGCGGCCTTTTCCTGACGGAGTTCGAGGATGCGCCAAACCAGCGCGGTGTTATCGAAGTCGCCGCTGGCTCCGATTTGCACGGACGCCTCCCAGATCTGACGGCGGATCGAGTCATCATGCAGGTGCTGCATGATCGGTGACATCGACGTATGCTGCAAGGTGAAGCGCCAAGCGGGTGCTTCGTGGTCCTTTGCCCGGGCATTGGCGGCGGCTCCGGCGATGGCGGAATCCGGGAGGCCGGCGAGTTTCGCCTCGTCGGTGATGACGAGTTCCCACGCGTTCGTCGAGTCGAGGACGTTTTCGGAAAATTGTTGGGTGATCTTGGAAAGCTCGGCCTCGATGGCGGCGATGCGTTGCTTTTGATCCGCAGGAAGATCCGCGCCGGAGTTGCGGAAATCCGCGAGCGTTTCTTCGATGAACCGCTGCTGGACGGGTGAAAGTGTGGCGATTTCTGGGCTTTCTCCGACCGCTTTGAGCACGGCCCACAGGCGCTCGTTCAGGGCGAGTGACGAATAGAAATCGGTGACTTCCGGCAGCATCTTGCCGAGTGCCTCGCGTTGGGCGGGGTTGTCGCTAACGGAGTCGAGATGGTTGAGGCGACTCCAGCCGTCATTGATCGACTCGCTGGCGGTTTCGAGGGCGAGAAAGGTGGATTCGTAAGTCGCGGTGGCAGGATCTTGGGCGCAGATGGCTTCGATGTTCTGCTTCGCGAGTTCAAGCGCGTGGCGGATGTCCGGCTCGACGGCTTGGGGGACGAGAGTGGACCAGCGGATGTGAAAATCGGGGGCGAGGAACGGGTGCATGGGTAAAGTTGGAAGTCATCCGACTCAGTGAGAATTCCAATTCCGGAGGGAGAATGCAAGCGGTCGTTGTTGCCCGGCTCACGGAATTCCTGCAAATTGTCGCCCATGTCCGAATCCGTCCGTGCCGACAAATGGCTGTGGGCTACCCGCTTTTGCAAAACCCGTGGTCTGGCTGCGGATGCCTGTGCGACGGGCAAGGTGAAACGCAACGGCCACCCGCTCAAACCCGCTTCGACCGTCCAGCCGGGTGATTTGCTGGAAATCCCGTTCGCCGAAGGCCCGGGAGTCCGGCGGATATCCGTGGTAGCGGTGATCGACAAGCGGGTGGGAGCTCCCGAGGCACAGGCTTGTTACGAGGATCTAACGAAGCCGGAGGTTCACGAAGCGCTCAAACTCTGGCTCGTCGCGAAACGGGAAGCGGCGAAAGGCCGCCCGACGAAACGCGACCGCCGGGAAATCGACAAAATCCACGGCTTCTGGGACTGAAGCCGTTGGTAGCGCGAAGATCTCATCGCGGCTTCAGGGCATCGAGCGGCGAGCCTCCGCCCAAACTCTCCACGCGCCAGACCGGGCCTTGCAAGTCGCAGTTGGGGAACGGAGGCAGTTTTACCGAGCGGAGGCGGAAGAGGGGGATGCCGCCGCGCTTGCCCGATGAACCGACTACCGCGAAAGCGCCGATCATCCTGGTGACGGTTCCCGGCAGACCGATCATCGGCGCACAGACACCGATCACGGAGAGATGGCTCACGAAGGTCTGGATGCGGGAGTTTTTCTTGGTCATCGCCATCGCCATCGCAGTGGCGAGCGTGGCGGCTCCGGCATCCTTGCCCGTGGCGACTAGGATGTGCGCCTGCAACACGAACAGTTCCGGCCAGTAACTTCCTTGAACCACTGGGCCTGAATCGCCAGCGATTGCTCCCGCATCGATGAAAACCGCTCCACCGCCTTCTGATCCGGGTAGCTCTCGCAAATGGAAATCATTTCTCCATCTCGGCGATGGCCGTCGCCCAGTCGCGCTTCTCAAACGCGGCCATTCCTTGATTGAACGTTTCATTCATGGCTATGATTGCAGAAAGCAGCACGACCGGGGGATTCAACCGGGCTGGAAATTGAATGAAGTGGAATCAAGCGGGCTGCCGAAAAAAATCCCGGTCCGGCGCGATTGGCCGGACCGGGACGAGGTCGGATGTTAGGGCTGTCTATTCAACTGCTCCAACGTCGCCAGCCTCTTCGCCGGGGGGCGGCCCTTGCGGGCGATCACCGCCGCCTTGACCATCCGCGCGCGGCGGTGGTCCGTGGGGGCGGAGTTCTTCGGGGGAAAGTTCGCCGTCGCCGTTCTTGTCGAGCGTCTTGAGGGATGCAGGAGCACCTTCGAGTTCGGTGGCGGAAATCGTTCCGTCGTGATCGGCATCAAGCGCCGCGATCACCGGCGGGACGGGAGGTTTACTAGGGGGTGGATCTTTTGGAATCCTTTTCCCATCGGGAGGCGGTGGCAGGTGAAGTTCCGCGATGGTGACTTTGCCATCACCATTTCTATCGAATTTTCCGAGCACATCTGCGGCGGCTTGGATCTCGGCGGCGGACAGCTCCCGGTCGTGATTCGTATCAAAGACGGCGATCAGGGGCGGGACGGATGGTGGCCGCCGGTCCCCCCGGGGTGGGGGTGGCTGGGCCGAGGCGGTGACGCCCGCAGCGAGGGCCAGCATCCATTGCAATCGTAATGTTTTCATGATCTGTCGGGTTGTTGGTGGCGCTCCTCTCATGGGGAACACTGGCGATGAAACCTCCCGCGTGTGAACCTCGTGTGTGGATTCACCGGCGAAAGTGTAAATTTCGTGTAAATCCTGTGGGCGCATCACGCTGCTTCCTGATAATGAATTCCCACTGATGGAAACCAAAGGACACCGCCGTCTCCTGGTCGTCGATGATGATCGCAAGCTCGCCGGACTGATCCGTGACTATTTAACACCGATGGGCTACCAGGTGGAACTCCGCCACAACGGCCCCGATGGCCTTGCCGAAGCCTTGGCATCTCCCTACGAGGCGGTGATTCTCGACGTGATGATGCCGGGCATGGATGGGTTCGGCGTGCTCAAGGAACTGCGGAAAAAGTCCGATGTCCCGGTGCTGATGCTAACCGCGCTTGGCGATGAAGCGGACCGCATCGTCGGCCTTGAAATCGGCGCGGACGATTATTTGCCGAAGACGTTTTCCTCCCGCGAGCTTCTGGCCCGCCTGCGCGCGGTGACCCGTCGCTCGCGGGTGGCGCTTGGCGATGACGCGCCCCGCGAACTTTGCGCCGGGGTGCTTCGTCTCTGCGAAGAAACCCACACCGTGGTCCTCGGCGACAATCCGCTCGATTTAACCACCTTGGAATTCGCCATCCTCGCCGCGCTCCTCAAATCGAAGGGCCGCGTGAAAACTCGCGAGCGCCTCATTGAGGAAGTGTCCGAGCGGCGCTTCGATATCTTTGATCGCTCCATCGACGTCCACGTTTCATCCCTCCGGAAAAAGCTCGGGGACGATGCGAAGAACCCGCGCTTCATCCGCACGATCCGCGGAATCGGCTACACGCTGCACGAGCCCGAAGCCACGGACTTCGGCCAACCATGAAACCCGGCCCCTATTTCCCCCTGCTCGCCAAGGTGCTCGGATGGTTGTTCCTGCACCTTCTGATTTTGGCCTTGGCCTTCGTCGGATTCGTCGGCTGGCAGTTGGGTCTCGGCTTGGATTCGTTGCTCAGCGGTTCCGCCGGCGAGCGACTCCGGACCTTCGGGGACGCCGCGCGGGAAGAAATCCTGGATCGCCCGCAGCAACAATGGAACGGCGTGATCGAACCCCTCGCCCGGAAGAAAAATGTCACCGCTGCAATTTTCGATTTCGTGAATCCAAATAGCTTTCCGCTCAAGGTGCCATCGA
>JANMJJ010000197.1:0-14156 GCA_031371325.1 Akkermansiaceae bacterium
CCGATGGTGCCGGGCAGGATTTCCGCGCGGATGATGGTGATGTTTCCATCAGCATCTTTCTCGAAGCCGGTGCAGCGGATGATGTGGCCGCCCTTGAGCCGGACATGGCGATCCGGGCCGAGGCGATGGAATTTCTTCTCGGGGATTTCCATGAAGTCCTCGCGCTCGATCCAGACTTCGTGGGAGATCGGAATGTCGCGGTTGCCAGCTTCCGGGTTCTGCGGGTGGTTGGGAACCTCGACGCTGGCGTGGGGCTCGGTGGACCAATTTTCGAGCACGACTTTTACCGGATCAAGCACGGCCATCCGGCGCGGGGCGGAGGTGTTGAGGAAATCCCTGACATCGAACTCCAATAGCGCGACATCGGTGGTGCCGCTGAACTTGGTGATGCCGACGCGTTTGCAAAAATGCACGACAGCTTCCGGTGGATAGCCGCGGCGGCGGAGACCCGATAGAGTCGGCAGACGCGGGTCGTTCCAGCCGCTGACATGGCCTTCCTGCACGAGTTGGAGCAGTTTGCGCTTGCTCATCACGGTGTAAGTTAGACCGAGGCGGGCGAATTCGATCTGCCGCGGCTTGGACGGCACCGGGCAGTTGTCGATGAACCAATCGTAAAGCGGGCGGTGGTTTTCGAACTCCAGCGTGCAGAGCGAGTGGGTGATGTGTTCGAGCGCGTCTTCGAGCGGGTGCGCGAAGTCGTAGAGCGGATAGATGCACCAGGCGTTGCCGGTGTTGTGATGCTCCGCGTGCATGATCCGATAGAGGACGGGGTCGCGCAGGTTCATGTTCGGCGAGGTGAGGTCGATCTTGGCGCGGAGGACGCAATCGCCTTCCTTGAACTCGCCAGCCTTCATGCGGGCGAAGAGGTCGAGGCTTTCCTCCTCGGGCCTGTCGCGGAATGGCGAGGGCGTGCCGAGAGTGGTTAAATTGCCCCGGTTGGTGCGCATTTCCTCGGCGGATTGTTGTTCGACGTAGGCCTTGCCCTGCTTGATCAGGTGGACGGCGCAGTCGTGGAAAAAGGTGAAATAGTCGCTGGCGAAATAGAGGTCACTGCCCCAGTCGAAGCCGAGCCATTTGACGTCGGCCTTGATGCTCTCGACGTATTCGGATTCTTCTTTCTCCGGGTTGGTGTCGTCGAAACGGAGGTGGCACTTGGCACCGGTGGCGGCGTTTTCTGCGGCGATGCCGAAGTTCAGGCAAATCGCCTTGGCATGGCCGATGTGGAGGTAGCCGTTAGGTTCCGGCGGGAAGCGGGTGATGGTGGTGGCGTGCTTGCCGGAGGCAAGGTCCGCGGAGATGATCTCGCGGATGAAGTCGAGCTTGGGAGTGATGGGATCAGACATGGAATAAAGTTGAGAGTGTATGGTTGAGAGTTGAGAGTCGAAGAATGGTCAAGAGCTGGTGAAAGGAGGCGGAATTCTTTCTCTCAACTCTCAACCATCAACTCTCAACATCCCCGCTATTTCGCCAGTTCCTTGAGCAGTGCCTGGTTCAGGCGGATCCCGGCCTCGAAATTTTCCACCGGAAAATTTTCGTTAGGCGCGTGGATCTGCGCGTCTGACAAGGCGAGGCCTAGCAGCAGGGTGTCCGCGCCGAGGATGTCGCGGAAGGTTTGCACGATGGGGATGCTGCCGCCTTCGCGGATGAGCACCGGTTCCGCCCCGAACGAGGTGCGCAACGCGGCTTGGGCGGCGAGGCCGAATTTCGAGTTGGGATCGGTGACGTAGGGTTTGCCATCATGGCCGACACGGACCTCGGCTTCGACGCCGGGCGGGCAATGCCACTCGATATGGCTCTTGATCTTTTCCATGATGTCCTTCGGGTTTTGATCGGGGACGAGACGGAAGGAAAGTTTGGCGAATGCCTCGGCCGGCAGCACGGTCTTCGACCCCTCGCCCTGATAGCCGCCACCAATGCCGTTGACCTCGGCGGTGGGCCGCGCCCAAGTGCGCTCGGCGGAAGAGTATCCTGGCTCGCCGAACAAGCCGGGCGAGCCGGTGACTTCGAGGAAATCCGCGTTGCTCACCCCGGGGAGATTCGCCCACATTTCACGTTCCCATTTTTCGAGCGGTCGGACTTGGTCGTAAAATCCTTCCACCGCAACGCGACCGTCGAACGCATGGAGGCTGGAGATGAGCCGCGCCATCGCCGCCGCCGGATTGGCCACCGCACCGCCGAACAGACCGGAGTGGAGGTCGCCTTTCGGGCCGCGCAGGATGACATCGCAACACGCGATGCCGCGCAGGCCGTAGCCCAATGTCGGCACGCCGGGAGCGACCATTCCGGTGTCGGAAATAGCGATGACATCGCACTTCAGGTCGTCGCAATGATGGAGCAGGAACGAAGCTAGGCTCGGGCTGCCGATTTCCTCCTCGCCTTCAAACAGGAAAATCAAATTCACCGGCAGCCCTTGGTTTTCCCGCAGGGTTTGCTCCACGCCCAACACATGCGCCATCATCTGGCCCTTGTTATCTGCGGCACCGCGGGCCCAGATCTTGTTGTCGCGGATGACGGGATCGAAAGGAGCGCTCGTCCACAACGCCAGCGGATCCACCGGCTGCACGTCGTAGTGACCGTAGATCAGCACCGTGCGGTGGCCGGCGACGTGTTCGTTTCTCGCGAGGACCACGGGATGCTTGGGGGTCTCGTGAAGTTCCGCCGCTAGGCCCATTCCAGTGAGTTTGGCGATCAACCATTCCGCGCAGGCGCGGACATCACCGGCGTGGCTGGAGTCGGTGGAAATGCTGGGGAAGCGGAGAAACGAAAACAAATTCTCGAGTTCGGGGGTCACGGTGGGAATGCTTGCCGCTCACCAGCCTTTACCGCAAGGCGAATTCATCAAAATGCCGGGGTTGGCCGATTGCTGTCGAAATGAACCCGCGCCCCGGCACCGAGATGCGAGCTTGATACTTTCCTCCCGGGTGGTGACAAGGGCCGCGCAATGCATTTCGATTTCGACACTCCCATCACCCGCCGCGGAACCGGCTGTATCAAGTATGACCGCAAGCCCGAGTTCGATCCGTTCTGGGTCGCGGACATGGATTTCGCCTCGACGCCGGCGATTTTGAAGGCGCTCCACGACCGCGTGGACCATGGGATTTTCGGCTACGCGCAGCCTCACGCCGGCTTGAACGAGGCGGTCATCAGCTACCTCCACGAACGCCGGGGAGCGATCGTCCCGCTAGAGGAAATCGTCCACCTCGGTGGCCTGGTGCCAGCGCTGTCGCTGGCCGCGCGGGCGTTTTGCAAGCCGGGCGACGCGGTGATGACCAGCACGCCGGTCTATCCGCCGTTCATCGGGGTGCATCACGACGCCCATGCGTCCTTGATCACCGTCGATCACGTGAAGGCCGACGGCCGGTGGACTTTCGATTGGGAGGCCATGGAAAACGCGGTCACGCCCGAGACAAAGGTTTTCCTCTTGTGCAATCCGCAGAACCCGTTAGGCCGGGTGTTCTCGGCAGTGGAGGTCACCAAGCTCGCCACATTCTGCGAGAGTCATGATCTCGTGCTGGTGTCGGATGAAATCCATTGCGACCTGATCTTCGACGAAACCGCGACGCCTCATTTCTCCGCGCTCAACCTAACGGCCGATCTCGCGAAGCGGACGATCACGCTGCTCTCGCCGAGCAAGACCTGGAACATCGCCGGCCTCGGTTACGCCTTCGCCGTGGTCCCGGACGATTCGATCCGCCGGCAATTCACCGCAGCTCGCGGCCACACTTTGAGCGAAATCAACGCGCTGTCGTATTACGCCGCCGAGGCCGCTTACCGTGATGGTGAATCCTGGCGGCTCGAACTAATGACCTATCTGAAATCCAACCGCGACGCGCTGGTGCATTTCATCAACACCCGCTGCCCCGGTCTAACCGTCGCCGCAGGCGAAGCGACCTATCTCGCGTGGATCGACGCGCGGGCGATGGGTGTCGAGAATCCCGCGCACCACTTCGAGCAAAAGGCCGGGCTGTTTCTATCCGATGGCGCGTATTTCGGCTGGCCGGGATGGATCCGTTTCAACTTCGGCTGCCCGCGCACGCGGATGCTCGAAGGCCTGGAGAAAATCGCGGCGGCGCTGTGATCCCGCCCGACCTTCGGGACTAGAGATCTCACCCTTCGCGTGTAGAAACGACCCATGAGCGTTGAAGAACTTGCACTCGGCCTCCCTCGTCTTGAGAAGCTGAAGTTGATGGAGTCTCTTGATCCCTAAGGAAAACGTGACGCCGGAGATTCGGCGTCACTCAAACACCCCCGGCTTGCGGCCGCGCAGGTAATCCGCAGCGGACATTTTGCGGCTGCCATCGGGTTGGACGGTTCCAAGGCGGAGGGCTCCGGTGCCGCAGCCGACAATCAGATGGCCAGCGGCGGTTGAGATCTCGCCGGGTGTTAGGACGTGGTCGAGGACGGTGACGGGGGGAAAAATCTTGAGGCGTTTTTTTTTCCCGCCTTCGGTGGCCACGGTATAGGTGCCGGGCCAAGGATCGTAGGCGCGGATGCGGCGTTCGAGGCCGGTGGCGTCCAGCGACCAATCCAGCCGGCCATCGTCGCGTTCGAGTTTCGGGATATAGCTGGAAGCGGCGGCATCCTGGAGAACGCGGGCCGCCGTGCCGTCCGCGAGTGTTGCCAATGCTTCTGCTAGAACCAGTGGCGCAAGTTCCGCCAACCGGTCATGCAGGCTGCCACCGGTTTCGTCCGCAGCGATGGGGATCGCTTTGGAAACGATCATGTCGCCGGCATCAAGTTCCCGGACGACGTGCATGGCGGTGATGCCGGTCTCGGAATCGCCGGCGTCGATGGCGGCTTGGATGCAGGCAGCCCCGCGGTATTTCGGCAGGAGGGAAGCGTGGAGATTGATGATCGCTTGGCTGGCGAGGGTGAGGATGTTCTTCCGCAGGATTTGGCCATAGGCCATCACGACGAGGATCTCCGGCTCCAGGGCGGCCAGCTCGGCGGTGATGTCGCCGATCTTTTCCGGCTGATAGACCGGGATCCCGGCGGCTAGGGCTTCCACCTTGATCGCGGGCGGAGTGAGCGTCTGATGGCGGCCCGTCGGTTTGTCCGGTTGGGTGACTAGGGCCAGCGGGCGCGGCCCCACGGCTAGCAAGTGCCGGAACGATGGCAGGGCGATCTCGCCAGTCGCGATGAAAATGAGCCGCATTGAAATCGGTCGGTTAGAAAACGAGCTTGGCCATTTCCTCGTAAACCGGAAGGCTGGTGATGCGCTGGATCATTTCCGCGAGAACCTTCACTGGCGGCTGGGTTGCATCGATGGTGGTCACGCGGTCGGCCGGATAGTATTCTAGGATCGGCTTGGTTTCGGCTTCATAGGTGGCGATGCGCTGGTCGATGACCCGGTCGCTGGCGTCGTCGATGCGGTTGTCCTTGAGCGCCCGCTTGCGCATGCGGCGGGCGAGTTCATCGCGGTTCGGGCAGGACAGGTGGAAGACTTGGTGGACCTCAATGTAGCGGTCGAGGATTTCCGCCTGGCGGACGTTGCGCGGGATGCCGTCGAGGATCAGGAAGTCGATGTCCGGCTTGTAAAGGTGTCGGTCGCCGAGGTTGTCGAGCTGCTCCTTCCACAATTCGATGGTCAGCTCGTCGGGAACCAGCTCGCCGCGGCTGGAATAGGCCACGAATTGTTTGCCAAGGGCCGACCGAGTATCCAGCGAGCGAAACACATCGCCACAGGCACAATGGAAGAACCGGGGCACGCTGCCGAGGATTTGCCCTTGGGTCCCCTTCCCCGAACCGGGTGCGCCGAGGATGATCAATGCGGGTCTTTTGGATGGGGTCATGGCAAAGTTAGGGTTGGGATCACAAGCGCCGGTCATGGTTTCGATGCGGCCAGGAACACGATGAAAGGCACCAGCAGCGCGACATCCGCCAGCACCCGCAGGGCATCCATCGAAAACCGCGAGCGGGTGCGGTTGAGGATGTGCAGCAATGCGGCTCCGGTTAGGACGGCGTAGAAAAACGGCCGGGTTGTTAGCTCGTGGTCCTGCGATGCGAACACCAGGGCCGCCGCCCCGAGCAAGGTCAGAGGCAGGGTGAGCGCCAATTCGTCGCTCGCCTTGATCTCGGGATCGGTGGAACGGTTGGCATGCTCCCACAAGTCGATCGCGGAAATATTGAGGACGCACAACACCGCGAAACAAATCAGCTCGCGCGACCGGAGAAACTCCCACATGTCAAACCCCGTGAAAACGTATGCCAGCATCGCGGTGCCATAGGCAAACGAAAGACCCGCCAGCAGGTTCTTGGCATAGGGAATTTCATTCGGCCCGGGCGTTGAGAAAATCGACAAGGTGAAGAAGCCAGCGACCATGATCCCGCCGATCAGGGCGTAGCCATTGGTCCCGCCACCGATGGCAAAACCATAGATGGTCATCGGCAAGCGGGTGATCACCAGGGTCAGCGCTACGGCTCCGGCGATCACCGCCGCGCGGCGGAACACCCGCTGATGTTGGCGATGGAATTCGTGACGGGCCTCCAGTTTTTCCGCAGTGCCGCCGCGCATCGAGACATCGAGCAAACGGTCCGTCACGTAGATCACCCAGACGACCAGACCCAGCGAGATGTAGGCGGCCCACGGCAGGTAATCGACCCGCCAGGTTCTCGCGAAAATATACAGCCAAGCCACCGCCACCAGCGGAGCATCCAGGCTCAGCAAGTTGGGAATGAGCCACAAGGGCTTACGCTGCACGGAAGGCACGACCTGCGGACCATCCCCGAGCGGCGCAATGATGGCAAGCGCTCATTCCACCGCAGAGGGCGGTTTAAACCAGGCCGACTGCCCGCCGGATGCGATCGAGAACCTTCGTCGCCTCCTCGCGCGCCCGCAAGGCCCCGGCAGCAAGCACTTGATCGACATAACCCGGATCCGCCAGGATTTCCTCGCGGCGGGCACGCATCGGCGCGAAAAAATCCCAGTATCTATCTGCCAGACGTTTCTTCAAATCACCGTATCCCACGCCGCCTTGTTCATGGTCCGCGACCATCACCGCGTATTCGGCGGGACTGGCGAAGTGCTTGTAGAGCGCGAGAATGGCTGAGCCTTCGGTCGGCTTCGGCGCTTCCACCGGGGTCGAGTCGGTGATGATTTTCATGATGAGTTTCTTCAGCGGCTTCTCGTCGCCGAAGATGGGCAGCGTGTTGTTATAGCTCTTGCTCATTTTCTGGCCGTCTAGGCCCGGCACGATGGCGGTGCCCTCGCGGATGATCGGCTCGGGCACCACGACCGTGCGCGGGCCGTAGGTGTCATTGAATTTCATCGCGA
Organism: Akkermansiaceae bacterium; assembly: GCA_031371325.1. Lineage (GTDB taxonomy): Bacteria > Verrucomicrobiota > Verrucomicrobiia > Verrucomicrobiales > Akkermansiaceae > Luteolibacter. The sequence goes on from JANMJJ010000197.1 coordinate 7,274, forward strand.
GATCGCGGGTCACTTCAAGGTGCTGCTTCTGGTCCTTGCCGACCGGCACTTTGTTGGAATCGTAGAGCAGGATGTCTGCGGCCATCAGCACCGGATAGGCGAACAGCGCGTGGTTCGCGGCGATGCCCTGGGCGATCTTGTCTTTGTAGGAATGGCATTTCGCCAACAGGCCCATCGGGCAGACGGTCGAGAGCAGCCAGGCGAGTTCGTTGACCTCGGGCACGGCGCTTTGCCGGAAAAACACTGCCCGCGCCGGGTCGAGGCCGCAGGCAAGGAAGTCGATCGCTAGCTCGCGCACGTTTTCGCGCAGCGCGGCGGGATTCTGGGATGAGGTCATCGCATGATAGTCGGCGATGAAATAGAACGCCTCGCCTTCGTCCTGAAGGTGGACGGCAGGCTCCATCGCGCCGAAATAATTGCCGACGTGGAGTTTGCCGCTGGGCTGGAGACCGGTGAGAATGCGCATGGCGCGGAGTGTGGATTCCGAGCGGGGAATCGGTCAAGAAATAGGACTTCAGAGACTGGTCTGGAACGTAGCGCAGATTTCCTCCTGCTTTTGACGATTGCGGAAAGGAACCCTCTCTAGCAGCGTAGCGGAAATCATAACAACCATGAAAATCCTTCCTATTGTTTCGGTGGTCACGCTGCTGGGTTGGATGGTCCCAGCCTCCTGTTTCGCCTCTTCAGTCGGCCCCGCGACCATCGAGCAGCCAGTCAATCTAGGGCCGAAATCCGATCCGGGAAGAATCCCCCTCGGGAGCATCAGTGTGATCTGCAATTACGATTATGGTCTTCACAAGAATATCGGAGCCTCCCGGCCCGCCCCCGATGGAGCGATGCGCTGGGAAACCGGCACGGAACTTGACCAGAACCTGGCGAGCGTCTTCGGGATCTCGGTGGAAGCGCAGGATCCAACCCAGATCAGGGAATTTCCCGTGACCCTGCGCCTGAAATCCTGGAAACCACCGGGCTACAGCCCCTACACGAAGGATCAAGTCCTAGCTGCCACGCTCTGGTGCCTGGTCCGCAGCGCGGGCGGCAAGCCGGAAAAACCGCTCCACGTCCGGGTGGTCGCGGAAGGCCCGGATGACAAACCGCTGGAAGCAAAATACTCGGGAAAATACATCACCCAACCCGGCAAGGACGGGATGGATGTCCCCCCGGTGAATGTGCCCGGCACTGCGATTGAAAAGGATGCGCGGGGAATCGCCTGGGTGGTGTTTCCAAACGTCACCCGAAAAGCGCCATCTCCTGCTCCGCCCCCAACCATGACCATCCTCGAGACGGGCGGAGAATCCGATACGGGCTGGTTTCTGCTACCCGTCTGGGACAACGGGAGCGGCGGCGGCGACGAGAAATCCAACTCGGTAACTCTCAGCTTACCTCGCGAGGAACAGGCCACGCTGGCGGCGAAGATCATCGCTCTGGTGATTTCCGCGCAACCGACTGAAACCCGCCCGCTGACGGTTTCCATCCGGTTGGAGGAATACGGACTCGCCACCTATCCAGCATTCCGAAGCGCGCCGGGGTGGAAGGAAACGCGGCATGACCCGCACAACATCACGCTGGAATGCGAATTCGTCTGGGATGCCGCCGCCCGCAAGCTGACGAAGGGTTCCGTACCACTGGTCCAGTTAGATTCCGCAGGCAATTTCATTTCCCCGATCCCTGAAGCGCCACCCACAAAAAGCGATGCCAGGGAGCTGGCCGAAACCGTCCGTTCCCGCATTCAGGATGGAATTCACAATGGCAGCCTGCTCGCGGAGAAAAACATGGCCGATGACATGCTAGCCGATTCCGGACTGCGGCGGCAAATCGGCCTGGCCGGGTATTACGAAGCGTTCGCTACTTTTTTCAATGAAGGAGAAGTATCCGACAAGCCGGTCGAAAGTAGCGTCCACTGCGGGAGTTCGGAATTCGATCAACTTTACCGCATGGGGTGGACCATCGGAATGAACCGGGGCCAAGCCATTGTCATCGAAGCCCGCAAGACCATCGAAGAGGCGAAACACAAGAAAGGCGAGTGATCCCTCTTTTCTCGTCTCTATCAACTCTCCGAAAACAACGCCTCCACCATCTCCAAACACTTCACCCCAGGCATCACGCTCAGGTCCATTTGATTCATCACGTAGGCAAATGAAATGCCCGTTTCCGGATCGCCCAAGCCATGGCTGCCCCCTGCCCCCGGATGACCGAAGGCGGTTAACGACGGGCCGTAGAGGTGGCGGAGTTTCTTGCCTGTGCCATCGAGCGGATCCTGTTGGGCACCGCAGGTGAAGACCGTGGGCCGCAGCAGCACCCGGTCGTCCGCAGCCGAAACGGGCGTGGCCAACGCGTGTCTAACGGCGGGTGAGAGCGGACTGGGGATCGAGCCGATCGCCGCCTGATAGAACTTCGCCAACGCCGAAGCGGTCCCCACCCCGCCGAGCGCGGGCAGGCCGGCTGACCACGCCCGGGGTTCGTTCATTTCATGGATCGCGTGGAGGCCTCGCGGCGAGGAAAACGCCTTGCGGGTAAAAGTGCCGGAGGTGGTGAGTTGTTTGTAAAACGCATCGGCCAGATCGTCCTTGCCAGCTTTTCCCGGATAGAGCCGGGCAACCCGCGGCCACTCGCTTTCCGGCAAGCCGATCCAGAAATCCAAGCCGAGCGGAGCCGCGATTTTTTCCCGCCAGAAGCTGCCGAGCGTTTGGCCGGTTAGACGGCGGACCGGCTCATCCACCAGCGCACCGAAGGTCCGCGGATGATAGCCGTGGCCTTCTCCCAATTTCCACGCCGGAACCTGCGCCTCGAGGGCAGCCACCACCTCGGCATGATCGAAGACGCTGGCTTTCTGATCGAGCGCGGCCAACCCGCATTGATGCGACAGCAGGTGGAAAAACTTGGCGTCGGCCACCGGAAATCCCGGACAAACTTCGCGCACCGGTGTTTCTGCCGACAGGCCCTTGCCTTCCAATGCTAGCAACAAGCTCGCGGCCGCCGGAACCTTCGTCGCCGAATACATGGGCACCAGCGTCTTATTCGTCCACTGGCGGAGTTGCTCCCGCTCGCACCAGCCGTGGCCTTCTGAAACCAGCTCGGCTCCATCCCACCAGATGCTGATGGATGCGCCCAGCTCTCCCCGATCGCGGAAATTCCGCTCGAAGACTCCCAACACTTTACCTAACACCGAGGGACTCGCCGCCATGCAGGGGTGTGGTTGAGGCCGGTCCGACGTGCAATCCCGAACTGCCTTCGAAGATCATCGCCCACTCCGGCTCATCCGGTTTTGACGACCACTCTTCAATCAACCGAAACGCCACGGCCAGCAGCGTCGGCCCTAGGAAAACCCCCACCAGTCCGAACGCCAGCGCCCCGCCGATGACCCCGCAGAATATCAGCACGAACGGCATCTTGCTGCCCTGGCTGATGAGATACGGGCGCAAAAAATTATCGACGCTGCTGATTCCGAGCAGTCCCCAGAGCAACATAAAAATCCCCCAGCCCGCCTCGTGTTGGGCAAACAAATACAACGAAGCCGGCAGCCAGATCATCGGCGGACCAAACGGAATCACCGCGAAAAAAAACGTCAGGACCGACAACAACACCGCCCCCGGCACCCCGGCGATCCAGAACCCCAGACCCGCCACCAACGCCTGGGCGATCGCCGTGCCAAGAATTCCGTAGATCACCCCGCGCACCGTATCGCCGGCCACCTTGATCAAATGTTGGCCCCGTACACCCGCCAGCCGGTCCGCCGCCACCGCCAGCCGTTCCGATAGAACCGGTGCGTCCCGCAATAAGAAAAACGCCAGGAACGCGCTCACCAGCACCTGCGTCACCCCTTTCGTGACCGCCAGCCCCACCACAAGCAACCATGCCCGCGCCCACACCAAAAACTGCCCTAACAAGACAACGACGTGCGGCGACGCCGACTTCTTGTCCTCATCCCCGTTTTTCTCGTCCGTCTCATCCGGTTGCCGCGGCGGCGCGTCCTTCACGATCAAGCCGTCGCCGCTCTCGACCACGATTTTCGGTCGCGGCGGGGTGGTCTTCACCTCCTTGTCGAGTTGGTCCATCCAGTTGTTCCGGTCTTCCGCGAAACTCGACCAGTAACCGGACACTTGATCGCCGACGATCGGCAATTGGGCGATCCACGGAGGTGCCTGCTCGGGGGCGGCCATGAACCACTTGCGGGTTGCGTTCGCCAAATCCTTGCCGTCTTGGGCAATGCTAAATCCTATCAAAACGACCGGCCCGGCGAGGATGATCGTCATCGTCAAGGTCACGAAACAAGCCGCCAATGTCCGCGATCCCCGAAACCAGCGGGTGAAACTCCGTTGCAACGGATGCAGCGAATAGGCCAAAATCATCGCCCACATCAGCGCCGTCATGAACGGCTGCAGCACGAAAAAACACCCCAACAACAGCAACAGCAACGCCAGTCCACCGAGCAGTGGCTCAAGTTTGAAGCGTTTGGTGGTGGGTTCGGACGTCATTTGCTGACGGGAGGCTAAGCATTTTTTCCCGGCTCCGCCAGCGAGTTTCACAATGGATTTCAAGGGGCGCGCGACTGTCGCCCTCAAAAGGCCTTGGGAGCCACGATTCGCCTATTCCGCAAGATTGTGTTCCAGGGCAAAGGCCGAAGCAGCGGACGGATCCTTGGCTTGCCATTTTTTGCCAATCTCACGAAGCGCCCGGGTGCGGAGCTTGCCCTCCGGTATTTTCATCACCCACTGCATGGCCAGCGTGGGATCGGCGTCCACCACGACAAACGCATAATTGAAAGCCAGGCTGTCCTTCATACAACTGGGAGGTGCATTTTCCAGCCATTTCCCGGCGGCAACGGGGTCGCCATGCATCCATCCCAAGACAAAACCATTCAACGGATGGAGGGTGTCCTTTGGAACTTCGATCTTCGCAAACCAATCCGCCCACAGCGCCGGTTCGGCGAAATCGCCGACCGAGGAAAGCCGCGACACCGCCGCGAGCTTTTCATCCGGGCTGAACTCGGAATCGATCAATCCGGATGCTTCTTCAAACGTCCACCGGTCGATCCGCCCGCAAAGCTCGCCGAGATAATCCGAGCGGATTTTGGCGAGGGACGGGGAGCCGGGGGATTTTTCCTGTTCCCGCCGCAAGGCTGCTAGAAACCCGGAGTTCTCGCGTGGATCATGGAGCGTGGCCGCGATGTTGGCTCCAAGATTCGCCGAATCCTCGGGGTTCGCGATCAGCTTTTCGAATTGCTCATGGGACAAGGCGCGGGCGGGATCGACCCGGGCTCTAACCAGCATCGCGGATTTGGCCATTCCGGGTATCGCCGTGAGCGGGTTGCCCTTTTTCGATTCCTCCTCGAACCAGCGCAGCGCCTGGCCGGGATTTCCGGATGCCCATTGGTTGAAGGCCTGGTTGATTTGCTGTTGGTTGGCCGGAAAATTGCCAAACAATTGGAGGAGGCCCAATGCTTCCTTGGGGTTTACCTGCATCAGGATTTCCAAACACCCCGCAGCGATGTTGTCCCGGAGTTCCGCAGGGAGAGTTCCGCTGGTTTTCAATTTTTCGATGAGCTCAAAAACCGCCAGGTGATCGAGACCGGCGAACGTGGTGAATAACAACCTCTGCGCCTCCATCGCCTCGGCTTGCTCCGCCTGGCTTGGACGGTTGGAGCCTCTCGATTTTGCGATCATCTCGAAGGTGTGGACCATCATCGCCTCGATCTCCGCCTGCGATTTCGACGATTGCACCTTCTCCACCTCGACCGGACGCGCGTCCTCCCGCCCGGACGGATGGGTGGCGGATCGCTGGAGTGTGGCGGTTTCCGCTTTCAAATCCGCGAGACGGGAATGTTGGAAAAGTCCGATACCCAGGCCCGATAGCGCGATGAGTGAAATGATCAAAACAGGTTTCATGATGGGTTGGGCTGATGGAGATTTGGCTTACTGCTTGTTGAGGAATTCGAGGGTGCTGGCCCGCGTTTCCGGATCCTTGATTTGGCCTGCCAGACCCAGCGCTTCCTGCAGGTGGGATTTGAAATCATAGTTCATGAGATCCTCGGACAGTTTCCGATCGGTCGGGTCCTTGGCTTCGCGGAGGCACTTGATGATATACTCGGCTTGATGGGAGCGGCCCTCCGCCTTCTTCGCGCGCGCGTCTTCGATGGCTTGATCCGCGATCTGAGGAGCGGTCGCCTGCAACCAGGCGGTTAGCTCCGCGTCGATCCGGGCGTCGAGCTTCGGATCTGGAGGATAGCGCTCGCTGCCGAGAGTGGACCCGGCGATTGCCTGGACAATGGCATCCCTTTCACCGGTTAGCAGTTCCGCTTGCTTGAGAAACAACGTTGCTTCTATCAGTCCACCGTCAAAGTCCCGGGTGAGACTGTTTCCAATGACTTCGAGGCCGCGCGCATCGTCAGGAAAAACCTCGCGGAGCACTGGCATGAGCTGGATCGCCAGGCTGCCCGCGCTTGAATGGAGTTCCGGATCACCTTTCATCAGGACATCGTCAAGCAGGGACAAGCGTTCGGGTTCGGGAACGTTTTTGAAAATCGCGACTGCCTCCGGATTGTTAGAACCGGACAGCGCCCGGATCATGGGAGCCGTGAATGCCTTGATCGGTCTCGAAAAGTCCGACATCGGGGCGGGCTTGAGTTTCCCGGATTTCTCCTGCTCCTGATACCATGCCAATGCGGACGCCGGATCCGCGTCCGCCCAGACCGCGAAACGACGCGCGACCTGGGATTGCCCGATGAGGGTTGTTAGTTCCGGACCCGCCGGGAATGCCTCGATGGCAGTGGTCACGGCGAGCCGGGCATCCTTCTCCGCCAGTGCGGAAATGAGCGCATCGAGAACCCCCGTTTTCTGGTCCTGTTGGACCCGAAGAACCGCCGCATCCTGGATCAGCCTCACTA
>JANMJJ010000206.1:0-5204 GCA_031371325.1 Akkermansiaceae bacterium
CGCGGGCGAGGAAATCCTCCAGCGAGGCGAATGGTTTTTCATCCCTCACCCTAACAAGACGGACGGTGGTCGTGCTTGTTAGTCCTTTGAGGCAGCGCAGTCCGAGGCGGAGGGTGGTGTCGTTTTCCACTTCCGTTAGCACGCGGCTCCAGATGCAGGAAACCGGCCGGATGCGGAGGCCGTGGCGTTTCGCGTCCTGGATGAGCGTGTTGATCGAGTAGAAACCCATCGGCTGGTGGTTGATGAGTCCGGCGTAGAATTCCGCCGGGTGGTGGACCTTGAGCCAGCAGCTCGCGTAGGCGATCAGGGCGAAGGAAACCGCGTGGCTTTCCGGGAAGCCGTAGAGCGCGAAGGAACCGATGGAGGCGATGATTTTCTCCTGCACGTCGCCCGTGATTTCCCGCCCGGTCATGCGCTGGCGGAGCTTGGCGGTCACTTGCTCCATGCGTTCATCGTTGCGCTTGAAGCCCATCGCCCGCCGCAGTTCGTCGGCCTCCGCGCCGGTGAATCCGGCAACGGCCATCGCCATGCTCAACACCTGCTCCTGGAAAATCGGCACGCCTAACGTGCGGGCGAGAATTTTCTCACAGGCGGGATGAATGAAGTCGATTTTCTCGCGGCCATTGCGGCGGTTGAGGTAGGGGTGGACGAGATCGCCGACGATCGGGCCGGGCCGGATGATCGCGACCTCGATGGCGAGATCGTAAAGCGTCCGCGGCCGCATGATCGGCAAAGTCGCCATCTGCGCCCGGCTCTCGACCTGGAAGGTGCCAATGGTGTCGGCGCGGCAGAGCATTTCGAAAACAGCGGGATCGTCCTTCGGGATCGTGGCGAGATCGACCGGCTGGCCGCGGCGGGCGCGGATTTCCAGGGCGTGTTCCATCGCCGCCAACATCCCCAGTCCTAGCAGGTCGATCTTTACGATGCCCATGTCCTCGCAATCGTCCTTGTCCCACTGAACCACCGTGCGCCCCGGCATGGTGGCCGGCTGCAAGGGGACGACCGAGTCGAGGCCGTGGTCGCAAACGATCATCCCGCCGGAATGCTGGCCGAGGTGGCGCGGCATCCCCAACACCGCTTGATAGAGATGGGCCAGCGCCGGCAGCCGCGGATGCGACGGCGGCAGGATGCTGGAAATCCGGTCCTCGAATTCCTCTTCCCGGTCCTCTTTTTTTTCATCGCGCGAGCCCTCGCCGCGGAACGACGAGGCGCTGCCTGAAAACCGTTCCGCCACCGACGGCGGGAAGCCTAACACCTTAGTCATTTCGCGGAACGCGGACTTCGCCCGATAGGTGATGACGTTGGCGGTCATCGCGGCGTTGCGCGCGCCGTATTTCTTGAAAACGTGCTGGATCACCTCTTCGCGGCGCTCGCCCGAGGGGAAGTCGATGTCGATGTCCGGCCAACTCTTGCGGTTGTCGGATAGAAACCGCTCGAACAATAACCCGCCGCCCACCGGATCGACGGCAGTGATACCGAGCGCGTAACAGACCACCGAACTCGCGGCCGATCCCCTGCCCTGGCACAGGATGCCGCGACCGCGCGCGAACTCGACGAGATCGTGGACGATGAGGAAATAGCCGGGGAATCCTAACCGGTGAATCATCGCGAGTTCGTGCTCAAGCTGCGCCTTTACCTTTTCACAGCAAACGCCGTAGCGCTGGGAAGCGCCGGCGTAGGCGTGGCGGCGGAGCATGGTCGTTTGCTCGGTGAGCGACAAGGGATTGCCCTGGCCGTCGGGGAAATCCGGGAAGCGATAATTGAGATTTTCTAAGGTGAAATCGATGCGCTCGGCGAGGCGGCGGGTGTTACTAACCGCTTCTGGCAGATCGGCGAAGAGCGCGGCCATTTCACGCGGGGATTTCAAATGCCGCTCGCCGTTCGGCGCGAGCAAGCGCCCGGCGCGGTCGAGCGGCAAGTGGTGGCGGAGGCAGGCGAAGGCATCTGCTAACCGCCGCTCGCCGCGAGTGGCGTGCAAGGGCGCGTTGCTGGCTAACAGCGGCAGCCGCAGATGCGCCGCTAGATCGGCGAGTTGGCGGTTCAGTCGGCCGTCGTCGCGCAGGCCGTGGCGATTGAGCTCCACATAGACATTGCCGCGGCCGAAAAGCTGGATCAGTCGTTCGGCGGCGAGCACCGCGCCGGGCCGGTCGTTGGCCAACAAGGGACGGCACAGCGGTCCGTCGCGGTCGCCGGTGAGGGCTAGCAGATGATTTCCCGCTGGCGAAAACCCATGCTCTTCTCCCGGCAGCAGATGGCAGTCCGTGAGGTGGCGGGACAACATCCGGTAGCCGTCGCGCGAGGCGCACAGCACCGGAAAACGCGAGCCGTCCGGCAGATCGAGCAGGCAGCCGACCACCGCGCGGATGCCGCATTCCTTGGCCGCGTGATGGGCGCGGGCCGAGCCGTAAAAACCCGCGCGGTCGGTGATGGCAATGGTGTCGTAGCCGAGTTCCGCAGCGCGGCGGATCATCGCTTCCGGCTGGCTCGCGCCGTGCAAAAACGAGAACGCAGAGTGGGCGTGGAGTTCGGCAAATTTCATTGATAGATTCCCTCGAGTTGCCAGCGGTCCGGCGTTTGAAAAACCAGCCGCAGCAGATGACGGCTCGCGAGCTGGATATCCCACTCCAACCGCTGCCACGCGTCCGCCGGATCCCACCACGTGCCGGACGCGGGGAACGGCCCGCAGCGGTCGATGATTTCGCCGGGATGCGGGCCGTTGAGCAGGGCGAGCGGCCACGGTTGGCGGTCGCGCGATTCATAAGCCACGGCGATTTCACGCGGCGGGCGGAACCGGTGCAACGGGACCGGGCAATCCGGACGGGTGACCGGAGCGGGAACGACCGCAGGATGAAGCGTGAATGAGTCCGGGCGAAAGGACTCCGGCGGCACCGGAATGCCAACGCGCCCGGAGCCTAGCAGAGCTTCCAGCTTCGCCAGCGTTTCCGCCCAACGCTCCGGCTGCGGCAGGTGGCGGCCGAACCATTCACGCTGCGCCGCCGTGGCGAAGGTGGTTTCCGCATCGAGCTGCAAGGTGACAACCGCCGCATCGAGTTGGATCGACTCCAACAATGTTTGCAACGGAGCCAACATCCCCTCGACCGCCGTCTGCGGTTCGGGCAGCCGCACCCGCCGCGCCAGCTCGCCGCCGAATCCTAACATTAGTCGGAAATCGAGACAACTCGCCGCCAGGTGGCGCGACGCCAAGCGCCCGGCGAGCGTGTGCAGCAGCCGCTTGAGCGCGAAAACCAAGGGGTCGAGCGAAACCACGGCCTCCTCGAAATCGAACGACTGCGCGAGCGATTCCGGCGGCCGATGGAGTCGCAGCAGGCGGCAGGTTTTCCCGTGCAGGAGATCGTGCCATTTCCCCACCTCCGGCCCGAGACGTTCGAGCAACGCCTGCCGCGGCAACTTCATGAAATCGCCCAGCGTCTTCAGCCCCCACAGCTCCAGCAGCGCGAGCGAAGGATGATTTCGCGCCAGCGAGCCGAGCACGGCTAACGGCAATGGCGCGAGATCCGCTGGGGAAATGACGCGGCCTCGCGTCGCCTCGTGGCGGGCAGCCAAGTGGGCGAGATCGGGCGTGTTTGCCCAAGCCTGCCAGACATGCGGCAAGGCCACCTCGCCGACCGGCGTTTTTCTGCCCGATAGATCCAGCACCACCGCGTCCGCCGCCGTGATTTCCACATCGGGTGTTAGGGACTCGGCGAGGAAAACCAGCTCGTCGCGCAAAGCGATTTCCGCCGCCGGATCGCGGGGCAAAATCCGCAGGTCCGGGCAGCGGACGAGCGCCCGGTTGAGCGGCCAGCCGGGGTGAATGCCAGTCGCCCGGGCGGCTTCGTTGAGCGCCAGCAGTGGGAGTTTTTCCTGGGATTCATGCGGCGAGCGGATCGCGAGGATAGCACAGGGCAATATCTTGCATTCCGGCTGATTCCGCAGCGCGGCGACGACCGGAAAATCCGGGATATGGAGCGCGGCGAACATGACCCGTCAGGTGGCGCGGCGCAGGCCTTCCGGCAGGACTTGCAGGCGGTTTAACAATTCCTCGCGCGGGCTGTCGAAATCCCGCAACGACAGCCCGGCCGAGAGCGACAACCGCAGACCGGCGCACGGCACCAATGGAAATGGCGCGAGCACGACCAGCCGCCCGCCCGTGCATTCGACCCGTTGTTTCAACCGCCACCAAGCCGAGGCAGGCAACGCGGCAAGATCCCGGCGGGCCAAGCCGGTCGCGTCTAGCAGGACAAACGGCACGTTGCCGTCATGGACCAGCAGATCCGCCGCCTTGATCATCTCCAGCGCGGACCGGCAGCGGACCCATAACAATCTCGAACACGCCAAGCTGCCGAACGAACCGGGATCAAACGCATCCGCCCCGTCCACCAGCACCAGCTCGGGGTGCGCACTCGTTTCCTCAGGCTCGCCGAGCAGGCCCGCCACCATCAGCAAAATCCCCGCGACCGGCCCGGCGGGCAGCACCTCCGAGATCGCCCCGGCGGGAAAAGCCTCCGCGTTGAAAGGCTTCCCCTGCGGCTCGAACGGCACCGGATCGAGCCGCACGCCATGCGCTTGCGGGACCTTGTCGCGCAATTGCTGTCTGAGGATTTCCACCGGCGAAGAAGTCATGCCGGGATTTTACGGGGGGATTTATAAATGTTCAAGCGAACACATTCAAAGTCCCGGAGGGATCTTAGAAATTAACCGGTGGCGTGAGCTCTTGATCCCAGCAGGATACCGGCTAATTTCCGACATCCTGCTGGGATGAAGAGGCACCGAATTTTGTGAAGCCATTGATCCTCCCGCACCCGGCGGTAAGGGTCGTCGCGAGAAAAACCAAGGTGGGAAATCTCATGGCGCGGAAGCCTTCTCGTCAGTGAGTGTTTTGAGAAACGCGACCAACGCGGCCTTGTCGGCGGCGGCGAGGTGGAGGCCGGTTTCGGGGTGCTTGGCGAGGTTCGGATCGAGCGTGGGGCTACGGTGGATGCCGGTGCTGTAGTGCTCGACGACTTCGTCGAGCGTGGCGAAGCGACCGTCGTGCATGTAGGGACCGGTTAGAGCGACGTTGTGCAGGCTGGGGGTGGAAAATTTCCGTGCGTCGCCGGGGAGTTGGGTGACTTGGGCGCGGCCGGGGGCGTCGCCGTCGAGGCCGTTGTTATGGAATTGGTGATCGCTGAAGAGCGGGCCGCCGTGGCAGTGGAAACAGTCCG
>JANMJJ010000207.1:0-24357 GCA_031371325.1 Akkermansiaceae bacterium
CGCGGGCGAGGAAATCCTCCAGCGAGGCGAATGGTTTTTCATCCCTCACCCTAACAAGACGGACGGTGGTCGTGCTTGTTAGTCCTTTGAGGCAGCGCAGTCCGAGGCGGAGGGTGGTGTCGTTTTCCACTTCCGTTAGCAAAATTCAAGGCCAGCGGACGCATCCCCTCCATCATGAGGCGCCGTGACGCGCCCAGCGTAGTCTCGTTAGTGACTTGGATGCGGGTTTCAGCAATTGAAACAGGTTCGCGAAGCGGCAACGGAGCTTCCGGGGCGATACTTAGGCGGCGCAAGCGGTTTGCACGGCCTCCCGCCAGGAGACGGATTGACCGGACCCGCAGGTGTAAACCCCACTGCAGGCGAGTTCGACCGCCGACTTGCCGAGTTCGGCGGCCACCTCGCGGGAAATGCTCAATTCCTTTCGGCGGGCGCTTGCGAGTTCCTCGGAATCGAGACAAGGGATTACTTGAAGTTGGTTCATTGTCATTCCGATAGGGATTTCAGATAGACTCGAGAGGGATCGTGGCCTTCAAGCAAGCGGAAGGGAGTGCCGAACGCCGGGACCGAACACGCACTCGAGGTAGCCGGAAATCCGCTCAGCGATGGGTTGGGTGACCTGCTCGCTGATGGCCGTCTGCGATTCCGAAAACAGTCGTTGCAGCAGGGCGATCCGTCCATGTCGTGATTCTGATCCTCGCGGACATAGCGGCGGGCAATTGCCAACCAAGGCATCTTGTCGTTATTGAGCGCAACATCGCGCTCGACCGCAGGCTCAGGTTTTTCTTCCAACCATTTTTGAAAGAGATCCACGGCGACGGAGCGGATCGGACGCCCTTCCGTGGCGCTGCGGGCTTTGAACCGCCGATAAAGCTCATCGGGGATGTCGAGAGATCCACCTCGGAAAGGCAGAATAGCGTGTTGCTGCTCCCCTCTAACTGCGGTTGCCACCCGCGTTCGCGATATATCGCACCGTGCGCAAGCTCGGCAGGAAGAAATACGCCCCGCCGCGCACCGTGACAAACCGCGGCATTCCCGTAAGCCGCCGCCGCAAGCCAGCGTCAGACTGGAGCGTGAAATTGCCGGTCACCGGGCAGCCGGGAATCGGCTGGTGGGTGCCCACCAACGGATCGCTCTCATCCGTCAGGCCGGAAAATTTGGTGCCCGCCATCCACGCGTTCTGCAGGAACTCGAACTGCCGCGAGATGTTGGCGTTGAGGCAGATGAAATGGATACCGCGCGGCGTATCAGTGCCTATTGCTGCCAGTGCGTCTTCCGGTTTGAGTCCGGGGCCATATTCACGGCCGCGGCGCACGATCCGGTGAAATCGCACGGACGACATCAGATCGTCGCGGAAACCTCGCGGTCCGAAGCCGAGCATGGTGAGGAGCTTCTTCAAAAGACTGGTCGGGTGGCCGGGAAAGTCCGAGTTGCGCGGGTTCGCGCGCCGGACGTGTGCACCGAACGGGCAACGGGCACCTGACGGATCCGGGTCGAAGGTGAATTGATTCTTGGTATCCTTCGCATCGACTCCCGGAATGGGTTCGTTCCGAACCGCTGCCAAGGGATCGCCGTCCCGTGTCCGCCCCACCATCGCCGCCGCCAATTTCTCGGCCTCAGCGTGGTCGCCGCCAGACTGCGCGTACACGAACTGCCAGAACTTCCTGACATCCTGGTCGAGTTGACGCATCACGAGGTAAGTCCCGTTGCGGCCGAGATCCTTCTTCCGGGGCACTTCAACCGCCGGCAGCAACCGCGCTGTCGCGTCATCGGAATCGAGCAAGGGTCGCTCGGTGATTTTCCCGTATTCATTGGGATACCCTAGCAGAAACTCGCCGAGCGCCGAAATGTTGGTGTAGTCGAATTGGGCGTGGGTCGTTTCCCGCCGTTGTTCCCAGTCAATCTGCGGCTGGCTGATGCCGTCGGCGAAACCGAACGGCTCGATGCCATCCAGATCCGAGGTTTTGAGCGGATCCACCAGCAACTCGAAGGCCTCGTCCCACGCCAGCCCTTTTGATTTCCCGACGAAATTTTCGTAGCAGTCGGCCTCGCCGAAGAACATCACCACCAGATGTGGCTCCTTGCCAAAGCCGCCCCACTCCCAATTCTCCGGCGCATTGTCCTTCACATCCCCCAACTGCCGCGCCCGGCTTTCCGCCGCCATGCCCGCGCGGAATTCGTGGGAAAAACCCGCGATGACATCGTCCGGGATTCCTAACTTCCGCAGTCCGGGTGCGGTGAACGCGACGTGCAGCGCGGTCTTCGGCGGTGGGTCCAGCGCCACTGCGGAAGTGATGTTGGCGGAGCCCAACCACGCCCGCGCCGCAGCCAGATCCTTGACGCGCAGAAGTTCATAACGCGCCCTCTTCATGCGGCCGTAGCCATAGCGCACCAAGCCCTGCACGTCCGCGTAATCGACATCGCCGGTTTTCATAACAGTGCCACCCATTCGCGGGCCTCCTTTTCGCTGATCGACGGCGACTCCAAGCCCTTCCGGATGCGCGTGTTCCTTTCCAAATCAATCGCAGTCAAGCCGGGATAGGCCTTGTACCACACCTGCGTCGGGATGGTGTGGCGGCGGAGGAACTCCTTGTATTTGCGCTCGTCGGCACAGCCGTCCATCACCAGCCAGTTGGTCTGCGGATAGCCGATGCCATTGCTGAATGAAGCATTCAGCCCGAAGCCCGTCTTGTTGATGAAGTCATCCATGTAGCTTTCCACGCTGCCGTCGTAGTTGCTGAAAAACACCATCCGCTTCCGATCATCGAGAAACACCCAGCGGGCGAAATGGATCGTCCGGATGCGGCCGAGACGGCCGGCCCTGACGACGTGCAGCGCGGCATAGTTCACCGTCCCAAGAACCCCGATGATAGTTAGAATTCGCACCAGTCCGGGCTTGAGGCTGCCCATCGCGCTGAAGGAGTTGGTGACACCGTGATCTTCCGACAACGCCAGCTCGTCGGAGTATGCTTGATCGACCGTGGGGCAGAGTTCGGGATCGGATTTCTCCTGCTGGCGCAAAAAAAACAGATAGAACGGCGACACCACGAGCAGCAGCGGCGACGCGAGCAGCACCACCAAGGGAATGCCGATCAAATGCAACGCCTTGCGGACGCTCCAACCGATGGGAGTGGCTTTTGCATCAGAGAGGGTGAGGCGTCCCGAGGATTTTTCCACATCGATGAATCTGCCTAACCGCGTATGGATCTCCCGCGGTGGCAGACTTTGGAGCTCGGGCGCGTTGGCCGCGAGGTGGTCTTCCAGCATCTCGCGCAGCGCCTCCTCCTCGCGGATCTGACGGACGGTGCGCCCCCGACAGTTCACGTAATTGGCGATGGATGGACTGCGATGCCGGCTCATCCATTGCACGAGATCGGTGTCAGCCGTGAAGCCCTGGCAACATGAGAAGATCGCCCGCAAGCCATCGGACGCGCGGCTGGCCAACTCCTCTAGGAACGCCTCCTCCTCGCCATCCATATCGCCGAGGAACGCGAGATAGCGCGGAAACTTGCGCGGCGGCAAACCATAAATCCGCGCGTCGCCGGTGGTCTTGTCGTCGAGAATCAGCAACCGCGCGACATGCAGCGTCTCGAACCTCGCGAACGGAACCAGCGGGTTGTTAGGATTCACCCGCCCCGGCGCGTCGTTCATTGAGGCGAGCAGGCGGCGAAGCTCGGTCTCGCGCTTCGGATCGATCTGCGCGAGGACCATGAAGTTCGATTGAGGGGTCATGGCGTCCTAGTCGAAGACCTCGTCTCCGGTCGGTTCGAAGTGCGGCACCGCGTTCATCGTGTGCCGCAGCTTGGAAAGTTCGTAATACATCCTCTGCCGGGCCCGGCTCTGGTTCCCTAACGGCCGATGCTCGGCGATGGTGTGCCACGGATTGTAGGAAAGTTTCTTGGCGAACTCCATCTGCGACGGCGAGTCGAACTTTTGCCTAGGCAACCGCAGGGTGGCCACCGAGACGCGGGGTGAAAGCCTTTCAGGCCAGAGCACCGCGTTGTTTTCCAGCGGCATCAAATGCGGGTCGGTCTGGAGTTGCAGGCGGAAGTCGAGCTCGACATCCCCTTCCGCCAGCGAGGCGACCATCGCGTTCCGCAGATAGTCGTCCGGCGGGCGGAACGGCAGATTCGGGATCGGCGTGCGCTTGTTGGCTTTCGGCCACACCGAGTATTGCATCGCCCGCCCTTCGCCTAGCAGATAGGGCACGCAACCAAAATACGGCGCTTCAAGCGGACTGCTCTGGGTCTTGATAAACAACGACTGCATGATCAGATCCAGGATGTGCGGCCGATGAAGATTCAGGAAATAGAAGATCTGCGCGTTCTTCAGGCTCTCCTTCTGCAACTGCGAGTTCGCCTTCACGTCCGGCGTCACGAAGGTCGGCGTGGAGACCCCGAACATGTCGAGGGTGTGCTTTTCCTCCTCCATCAGCTTCGGCCCCGGCACGCCCATCAGTTTGATGCTGATACTCATGAAACCCACGTCGTCGATGTCCGGAGTGATATACGGACCCGGCCCGGAAAACCGCACCCAGGCAGGAAACGCTTGCGGCTTGGCATAGATCCCGTGGCGGAATTCATCAGGGATATTATCGTGGACGATGAACTCACCACGAACGATGCCTTGCGTCTTGGTATTCCCTCCCCGCTCGACGCCGCCGGGCTTCCAGAGCTTGCGCATCTGGGCTTCGAAGGTGGTGATGATCGATTGGAGGAATTCCTCCTCATCCGGCAGCGGTTTTTCCTCGGCGATCTTCAAGCGGTCGTCGGCCCGCTGGCTGTTGATCAACGCGGTGGTTAGACGGGCGAGCGGGTCGCGCAGCACGGCATCGAACGGTGGCCGCAACCACGGGTCGAACCGGCGCTCAAAACGCAGCAAGGCCCCGAAGGTGTCGCTCACGCAATTTCGCAATACCGAGCCGGTGTCGGCACGCGGCTGGGGGTGGCTGGCGTTCGAGTTCACGATTGAATGGGGGGCTGGTTCTTCGCCAGCACTTCCAGGGCGAAGTGGATCAGCGGCTTGTTGGCATGGCCGTAAACCTTGCCTAGGTAGAGGCCGGGTTGCACTTGGCGGAGCTCATCTCGGATCCATCCGGCGACCGTCGATGTCTCGGAATAATCGAGCACGATGCATTCCTTGCCATCGTGCAGGCTCTTGTCCTTGTAAACCTGCGCGACGATCGCCTCGAAGCCTAACATCGTGAGCTTGTTGCGCAGCGTGGATCGCGTTGGATCCTTCTTGTCGGGCTTGAATACTTTACCCTGCCACGCGAAGTAGCTCACAAACTTGGCGATCGAGCTGCTGTATTTCGTCCCGGCGGCGATGATCGCGGTGCCATCGGTGTCGCCTTCCGGAATGTCACCGGGCGGGGATTTGGAAAATAGGTCGTCGAGTTCGTCCTTCGACATCTTCAGTAGATCGTCAGCGGTCATGGTGGGGGGGGCTTTCGGGGTTGATGTGGAAATATTGCTAGAATGTCTTGAGATATTCGATGAGCGCGAGCTTGTCGGCATCGGGCAGGCTGGAGCCGAAAGGATGACCGCGATCCTCGATCAGGTCCGGGCAGTTGCTGGCTTTCAAAAGCGCCGGGGCAACTTCGCGTTTCAAAATGTCCTTCGCCGCGTCGCCGGTGAGGCCTTTCACCTTGATTTCTATCAGGGCGTGCTTGACCTTGACCAGAAGCGGCACGAGTTCGCCCAATGGCATCTCGGGATTCACGTTCGCCAACAGGTTGACCGGAGTGCCGGCGGGAATGTGGCCGATGCGGAAATAGCCGTCCGGGTCGATCTCATGGGCGAGCGCTTGCTTTAACAAGTCCGGCAGGTAGGCGGCATTGACCGTCAGTTCACACTCCCGGGAGGTGCGCCAGATTGAGTCTTTGCCATCGCGCTTATCCGGCCAGAGCAGCTTTTGCGAGGCGTCGTTGAAAGCCTCCATGCGTCCCGCGACCGACGGATCGCCGGTGAATTTGCCGAGCGCGTTGTTGTGGAAAAATGGTGCGGACGACCAGCAAGCGACGAGCGACGGTGTGCGATAGTAACCGGTCCCGCCTGCGGGGATTGGGAATTTTTCCTCCGCCTCGGAGTAGGGATTCCAGTAGTCGATGCTCCCCGGGGATTCGAGCTTCTTGTACGTTTCCGACGAAAACCAACTCCAAACATGCCCGCGCTTGGCATTCGTCCCGCAGGCGCGCGCCGCGTTGGTTTTGATCCGGGTCACTGGATAGCGCCGCTCGTCGGATAGAAAATTATTCGTGAGGAAATCCGGCTTCATCACTTCCCCCGCGAACCACTCTTCGGCGTCTTTGCCCGCAGGCGGCTGTTTGCTGGAGTGGCAGGTGGCGCACTCCTGGGCGAAGACCAGTTTGCCTCGCTTCATCGCCGACTCGTCCTTGGTGATGTAATCAACGCCGCCGGGCGCGTCGGCCAACCGGAAGGATGTTAGTTTTTTGAAGAACGCGGCGATGTTGCCGACCTTGGCTTGAGTGGCGTTCCAATAGACCGAGTTCTCCCGCGCGGTTTTGATGCTGAAGGGCTTTTGCGGCGTGAGTCCTAGCAACGCCTGATGTTGTTGCAACCAATGCTGTGAATACATGCCGATGTTGATATAGACGCGGATCGTCGCGCCGGGCACGCCCACGGAATCCGCACCATCCTTGAGGATATGCGCCACGCTCATCGGCGATTTCGTGCCGGGGATGAGCAACGACTCACCGGCGATTTCCTCATCGTGCCCGGCCTCCATGCGCGCACCCAGCTCGAAAATCGGGTTGATCGCGTTCGGGTTGTTGAGGTGGTCCGTGGCGATGCGCGACGTGTCCGACGTCCCCCGCGGTTGCGTTTTTAACATCTCCCAGAAGAAGCCGCCCGCCTTGACATTTGGTGCGAATACTTTCCCTTCGGAAATATACTGGTTGCCGATCGCCGACGCGAGATTCTCCCACTTCGGGTTGTTCACGTCTAACGGCGGCCGAGTCGGCAGGAAAGCAATGTGGCAGGAGCCGCAGGAAACCCCGACGCGATAGGGGCGCACGAGCCCCTTCTGCGACGCATATTGCGGGTCGTTGTTGTATTTTTCGGCATCCCACTGCTTCACTGCGTCGCCCTTGAAATCGGGATTGTCGAACAGCCGGAAACCCATCACGCCGGTCGGTCGGCCGTAAACCGCCGGATCGATCCCCGCCAGCTCCCCCTCAACCGCCTCGTCGATCCACAGCCCGTATTTGTCCGGCTTGGTCGCCTGTTTGAATCCCGGCTGGTTGATCAGTCCGAGTTCCTTGAAACGTTCGCTGCGGTGGCGCGAGTCGATGGTCTTGAGCAGATCGAAAAGCCCGAGTGCTTCCCGCGCCACGCGATCCCAGAACTGCTCGTTGCCGCCGCACCAAAGATTCCAGGTGTTGCGGCCTTTGATCTCATCCGCCCCCAGCGCGATACCTCCGTCCATCGGTTGGAAAACATCCTGCGCCAGCTCTGGGAAATCCGTCGGCTGGCGCCCGCCGCCGTCATCGACCAGCGAGCGGTCCGCAGTCTTCGGCTTGCAACCGGTCCAGACGAGGCTGATCGCCCCCAACAGGGTGGCGGCAGTTAGCATCTTGATTGTCGTTTTCATCACGAATGATTCCAAAATGATTGAGTGAATGCATGATCTGGTTTCGCACCAAAGATGCGACTGTTACCCCGATAGTCTATCGTGATAACAGCCGCTAGGTGTTGCTTTGGCAATCCTAAAATCAGGAGGGGAAATCACGTCCAGGGCGATTGGCAGGAAGACATGTGATCTCCAGCAGACCGAGATCGCAGCTTTTCGGCGAAACAGGTCGCTTCAATTTTGCATGGTAGGGGCTGTCATGACTTCCACGATCCCCTTCGCCCCGAGGATTCACACGACCCCGCCGTCCACCAAGGCGTGGAAAACAAAAACCACTGGCGCAGAGACGCCACCCGCTGGCAAGAAGACCGCAGCGTGCGCCGCAACCCCAAAGGAGCGAAAAACCTAGCGCTATTGAGAGGAGCCATCCTCGCGCTCATTCCCCAAGAAAACTTCAGTTCG
The DNA here is from genome assembly GCA_031371325.1 of Akkermansiaceae bacterium. GTDB lineage: Bacteria > Verrucomicrobiota > Verrucomicrobiia > Verrucomicrobiales > Akkermansiaceae > Luteolibacter. Next base: position 8,050 of record JANMJJ010000207.1, read on the forward strand.
CTCAACGCCGCCTTCGACCACTACATCGAGCACCGCGCCGAAGCCATCCATCCACCGACTCACCCAAACCTCACCGCATTGCCTCAAGCCAGCCAAACGCCCTGGCGAATTCCCCCATTCAAATAGGGAGGCTGACATTTTTGTCCGCACGAAGATCCAGCGCGAAGCTCCACTCTTGCTCCGCCCATTGTCATGGCGGACAACAATCTCCGCCCCCTTTATTGATCCGCTGCGATTTCATCCAGCCAAGCACCATCCGGCATGGCATACGGGCGGAAGGTTTCGAGGGTGCCGTAGTGTTCATTATGGAACAGTGCGCGGTGAAGGCCAAGCTTGGTGGCGGCGGGCGAGTCGATGAGATTGGAGGAATCGTTGGCGCTCATTTGGAACAGCACCCGCATTTCAAACTCGGCCATCAGCTTGCGCGGGATCCAGCGGCTGACGTTGTTCCAGGTGTCGGTGGCGGCGAGCATGTGCATGCCGACCGGGCCGCCTTCGCCTAGCAGGTTGGCGAAGGCTTGCGACGGGGTGGCTCCGGCGGTGGCGTCGTCGTCCATCGAGAAACGGAATTCGTCGTCCGTGCGCAGGGCTTTGAAGCGCTGGAGATCGTGCACGATCAGGAAAACTTCCGGAGCGTCGCGGCCGGACGATGGGCTGCGGGCTTCCAATTCCTTTGATAGATCCGACATCAACGCCGGAACTTCGGCCGGGCCGCCGATGCGGATCTTGTGGGGCAGGACTGCGGCGAGCCGTTGGAAAAATCCATCCGCGCCGTTGTCGTAGGCGTGGGGATCGAGGATCACGAATTCCACTTGGTCCGGCGGGTATTGGGCGGCGAGCGAAACGATGCTGATGGCCAGCAACGACAACGCACGCTCGGCGGATTGGCCGACGACTAACAAGTGACTGCCGCTCTGCCGCTGGAACTGCGCTTCGGTCGGCCCCTTGATGGAATTCGGCGCGCCCAGCCAGGCACGCGCCGCGACCGGGCGGGCGTGCGGGTGCGAACGCAGCAGCTTTTTCAGCTCCGTATTGTCCCTGACATCGGCGGGCGCGTTGCCTTCGAAGATGATCGGCGACGGTGGCAGCTTGCCATCCCGGGTGGCCAGCGCGTTGACCTTGTCGAGCGCCGCGTCGCGTTCGTCCTCGGGCAGCCAGACGATTTGGAACGGGCTGTTAGCGGCGAGCGCGCCGGCCTGGTCGTTGTAAATCCCCTCGCCCGGCCGCGTCAGCAGGCGCGGCGCGGGGTTGTCGTCGTCCATGATCAGATGGGCGTCGATCTCGTTGCACTGGAGCGCGATGCGGATGACCATCTGCCCCAGCGTGGCGCGGGCTAGGGTGTACGCACCGCCGAGGGTTTGCGAACCGAGGATGACATGGATGCCGAACGCGCGGCCCTGTCTAACGATCCGGTCCAACAGCAGCGACGCTTCCTGCGCCACGGCATTGTCCTCGGTGAAGAATTCCTGGAACTCGTCGATCAGCAGCAGGCTGCGCGGCAGCGGTTCGTGGCCGGCGGTGCGTTTGTAGCCGGCGAGATCCTGTGATCCTGCGCGGCGGAACAATTCGCCCCGGCGCTTCAACTCGACGTCGATCCGTTGCAGCACGCTGAGCGCGAATTCCCGGTCGCTCTCGATGGCGATGACCCGTGCGTGCGGCAGCCGTTTCGCGGCGTAGCATTTGAACTCCACGCCCTTCTTGAAATCCACCAGATAGAATTCGACCTGCTCGGGACTGCACCACAGCGCGAGATTGGTGATGATGACGTGAAACAAGGTGGACTTGCCGGAACCGGTTTTGCCCGCGACGAGCGCGTGTTGGCGGGTTCCCTTCCCGATCACTAACATCTGGAGCTTCTTCGCGCCGGTGCGGCCGATCGGCACGCGCAACTCGTCGGTGGTGTCGGATTGCCAGATCTCATCGGTCGGCGGCGCGATGTGGGCGAAGGGCACCTGCACCCGGTTGGAGTCGATGCTCGCCTTGCCGATCCGGTGGACCAGCGTGATCGAATCCTCATGCGTCGGCGGCGGATCGAAGACCACCACATCCGCTCCCGGCAGCGCGCCTGATAGATGGAATACGCCGTCGCGCAAGGTCATCCTCATGCAGGCGCGGCGGAGTTCGTCATCGAGCGCCGCGTCCGGCGGCGGCAGGCGCAAGTCGCGCTGGATCAACAGGTGTACGCCGCAGCGTGCGCCGCTCGACGCAATGGAGAGCAGGCGCTTGCACGACGTTTCGCTGAAGGCGGACGGGAAACCGGCGATGACGAGGAAGCGGTATTTCTCGGCGATGGTGCCGGCCTGTTCGTTGTATTCGGTGATGTTGGCGAACTCGTTGCGGAGATACATCTGGATGACCTTTTCGATGTGGTCATTGAGTTCGGCGAGGCGTTCCTCGATCTGCGTGCCCTGGGTCCAGATCCGGTGATTGATCAACATTTCCTCGTAGTCGGCGAGATGCATCAATCCGGCGAAATCCTTTCCCAACCCGACCGGATCGATGAACACGAACGAAGCGCGCCCCGGCGGGTGGGACGCTAACAAGCGCAGCGCGATGGAATTCAGAGCGAGGGTCGCGGCACCGCCGCCTGTGCCGTCGCTCTCAATCATGATGGAGCCTTGGTCGGGAAATCCTAATGAAAACGGCACGTCGAGTTTGGCCGCTCCCGGGAGTGCTAGGCGCGGGTCGTGCGGCAAGCCGCCGGCGAGCGTCACGGTGTCCACCTCGACCCGCCCGACCCGGACGGATTGCGGTGCCTCGTCCGGCGGTGTCCAAGTGTCACATGCCCCGGTCGTCCAAGCCGGAAATCGGGCGAGCGAGTTCGCCTCCAACCGGGCGAGTGATTGGTGGAGTGGCAGCACATCGTTTTCCCACGGGATCGTTAGTGAGTCGATCTCGTCATCGATCGCGGAATCGACCACGGCATTGGCCCGCGCCCGTTCCGCTTCGGTGAGAATCGTCCGCTCGTCCGCTTCCGCTTGGACGAACTCCAGCGCCCGCGCGTGCTCGGCATCGATCTTGGCGAGTTTGCGGCGATGGAGTTTTTCCAGCGTCACCAGAAGCCCGGCAAGCTGGCGTTCGAGTTTTTTCTGGCCCTCGCTCATGCGGGATTTCCACTCGCTATCAGATTCGCGGAACGTCTCGCCGAGGTTTTGCCCCTCCACGGTCTGCTCGTTCTGGATCTCCGCGTCCATGGCGGCCAGCCGCGCGGTGGATTCCTTTTCTGCGGAGCTTTCCAACAGCCGCGCCGCCGCCAGCGATTCCGAGGCGCGACGGACAGTCGCCATCGAAAGCAGCAGCCCGATCAACCAGAATCCAGCGAGCACTCCTTCCGAAATGAGGAGCGACGGCAGGATCGGTCTGATTCCAGAGCTTCCGTGACGCAATGCCAGCCAGAGATGCGCTCCGCCGATGATCGCGGCGAGCAGCCAAAGCGGGACAAACCGGAAGAATTTCGCCAATGGTAGATTGCCAGCGGCCTCTGCGGCCTCGCCAGCCGTCCCTAACTGTTCGAGAAATGCCGCGCGCAATTTTTCCGGGGTGCCGGTGAGATCCACCGTCGTCGCCAGCGCGTGCTTGCCGTTGAAACGGTTCTCCAGCAATGGCTGATAGGACCGCAGCGCCTTGAGCATGGAGATCCGCAATTCGCGCCTGACTTTCCGGTCGGCGGCGAGCTGCGCTTGGAACGCCTGATGCGCTTCCTTCGCCTGGGCCAACTCCTGTTGCCGGACCTGGCGGTTGCGCATGATCGAGCCTTGCAGCTGGCCGATCCGCCGGTCCTTCACGCCTTGGACACGATGGGCCAGGGCCGCACGGCTGTGGTGATACGCCTGATTGATTTTCGCGCCGCGCACTTCCACGACCGTTTGTGCATCGTCGATTGCTAACTGGCGGACTGCCGCCAGTTCGTGGATCCGGCGGGTCAGCTTCTCCGCGTCCGCCTCCTCGCGCACGACCATTTCCCGACGGACCGCGAGCAGGCGCTCCGCCCGCTCCTTGATCAGCATTTTCTCACGGGTGATGACGGTGGCCACATCGGATTTGAGATGGTCGAGCTGTCCCTGCACGGAGCGGAGATCGGTGGATTCAGTCGCAGTCTGCATGAACTTTTTCTAGCAATTGATCGAGTTCCTCAATGACCCGCAGGGCTGAATTCACGCTATTCATCAACTCGGATAGATACAAGTCATCGAATTCCTGCGCCTTGCGGTCCCGCCACGAAAACCGGGTCTCACCCCACCGCGCCTGAAGCTGGCGGGTGGCGAGCGTGAGTAAGCCCTTGCTGCCGGACATGCTCATGGCACACCTCCTGTTTCTATCGGAGCCGGCGCGGCAGGCTGCGACGGGACGCTTTTCTCGGCGTACGCTTGCAGCGCCTTGATGGCTTCCCCGAGCGAATAGACGCCCTTGGGCAATTGCTGGCCGACCAGATAGAACATCGGATCGAGCTGGCGCAACAACGGCGTGGCGCGGTTCTCGAAGGTCTGCCGCCATTTTTTGACGTGGAGCATTTTTGCCTCGGCCTCCTCGAGTTTCCGCTTGGCCTTGAGCACGGCCATTTTTTGAAAGGCGTTGCTCGCCTGCGGGTTGGTTAGATTCGCGCTGTAAAGCTCCTGCTCCGCCTGATGGAGATTTTTCATCCACAGCTTGATCTGCCCGGCCCAATGCTGCACGCGGTCGGTGTCGAGCCACGTCTGGGTCCGCCGGACATCGCCCTCCATGTCCTCCAGTGCGACGCGGGCCTTGGCGATGTATTGGATCAGATCCGCGCGGAACGCTTCGAGCGCGTCGATCGAGGAAATTTTGACTTGGTCGGACATCGCGGTTTTTTCAACGCTGGTCGAGGTATTGCTGGATCCGCTCGGCCTTGCGCAGGAGATACGGCGTGTGGCGGTCCGAAAGCTCGAGGAAGGATTTCAGCGTTTTCATCAACTGGGTGAACTCGGTCGCGAATTTTTCCTGCTCCTGGTCCTGCCACGAATCGCCAAGCGCCGTGAACCGCGCCATCAGCGAGCCGGTCCGCTCGCGCAAATCGCCGTTGAAACGCTTCAATTCTGCGGCAAAGCGGCGGACTTCCTCGGGATCGATGATGGCTTGTGACATGGCTCTTCGGGCGGATTGCTTCCTGCTCTTTCAGCGGCATCACAGTCCCTATTTCCGCAAGTGCCAACTGCGATTTTCCAAACACCCCCAAATTCCCACCACCTGCCGGAAATCAGCCCACCAATCGCACCTTGACTCGATCCCCTGCGAAAGCCCCCCGAGTCCCCTGGCGCGGAGCCTAGTGCCTGCTCGAAGCCAGCAGAAACAACGCCCTCATCTACACCCTGCTAGCCAACTGCCGCGCCCAAGAACGCGATCCCGAGGACTACCTCGTCGAAGTCATCAAGCGCCTACCGCCCGACGCGCTGCCGAGCGCCGCGCCAAAGCGCAAGCCGAGAGGGTCGCATGAACGGTCGGCCCCACCCTATCCCCACGGACCAACGCCGGGGGATGAATTTAGGCCGCTTACGAATGGTCTCGGGATGGGTGGGGTCCATCGATTGATCGCGGCTAGTGAACTAGACACGATCAACGGCGCAAAATATACTGCCGCGCATGAGGATTTGTGGAAATGCTCGGGCAGGAAACTGGCTGGCGCGTCTCGCGCCAGCCACGTTTCCACAAATAGTGATGCGCACCGGTATAGCGGCCCGCGGCCGACTTCATTTTTTGTCCGGCACCCCACCGGGCTGATTCCCGCGCTTGATGCTTGGCAAGCGGGTGGTCGCGGTCAAAAACAGTGCATGTTCAGCGCCAGCAAACTCACTCCGGAACAAACAGACGCTCTCAAGCAATGGGCCGCCGAGGGTGCCACCATGTCCGATCTCCAACGCCATCTTAAAGAGGATTTCGGGCACACCCTCACTTACATGGACACCCGGTTTCTCATCCTTGATCTGGCCATCGAGCTGAGAGAGGAACCGAAGGTCGAAGCAAAAAAGGAGGAAAAACCCGCGCCGATCCCGACCGGATTTGTCACCACGACGATGGACAGCCTCACTCTGCCCGGCGCGCTGGTCAGCGGAAAAGTCGTTTTCAGCGACGGCGAAACCGGCGTCTGGATGCTCGATCAAACCGGTCGCCCGGGCCTCGATCCGGATACCGAGGGCTACCGGCCGACGCCGGAGGACATCAAGGCGTTCCAAGTGCAGCTCCGCGATTTGATCCAGAAGAGCGGGCTTTGAGCGGATCACATTGCCATTGATCGCACCGGTCACAGACACGAAGCTCTGCCTGCGGCGTTGAATCCGTGGAACATGGCCAGCCAGAACTCTCGATCATCCACGGCGCGAATTCGCAACCGCCTTATTTTGGCGCTGGTCCTCGGTGCCTGGATTCAAGGATGCAAACCGCCGCCGAAGCCGGTGGCGGAAACGGCCCCTGCGGCCGTGATCGGCACGGATCTGGTTTCACAACTCGCGGATGCCCGGATTGATGCGGCCAAGGCCAGGCTTGAGCAAAAGCGCCCGGACGAGGCGCTTGCCCTGCTGGTTTCCGCGCTGAAAGCCGATCCTACCTCACGGGAAGCCCGCGCCTTGGTGGAAACGATTCTGAGGGAAACCGTGTGGAATCTGCCAGAACTCACCATCGAGCACCCGCTGCCGATCGACCACATCGCCTACGCGGCTCCTGCGTCGCTGTGGGTGAGTCTCGGCGGCGAGACCAACACCACCGTCCGCTGGAATCTCGAAACCTTGCAGATCGAGAGTGTTCTATTTCCCGCAGCGGATTGCAAAACCCGCAGCTTGGTGTTCGATCCGGGGCATCGCTCGGTGGTCGTCGAGCGCGGGCCGGTGACCTTGCTGTGCAACGCGGTAACGCTGAAGCCGATCCGCGACCTCGGTGCGTTGCCGGACTTCCTGACGCCTTCGGCGGTCGTCGTTTTTTCCCCGGATGGCCTGCTGATGGCGCATCCGGGATTCGTCTCGGAGAAGGATCATTCGCTGGTCTGGTACTTGCGGGAGGCGGCCAGCGGGGAAATCATCCGCTCGTCCGAGCCTCTAACCGCCACCGCCCCACAGCCGCTCGCCGCCTACCTTGACCGCAGCCAATTGCGCGTGATTCATGCCGACGGCAGCTTGTTAGAAATGCCCGTTTCGCCGGTTGAGGAAATCCGCAGGACTCCGCTGCCGGAGCCGGTGAAACTGCTTCAGGCGCAATTTTCCGCAGATGGAAACTCGGTTCTCGCTCTCCAGCAACAGGGGCCGCACGAGCCGCCGGTCCAGTCCGTCATTTCCTACCGCGAGGAGGAAGATGGCTCGCTCAAGGCGGATGCACTGGCCCGGCGCTTTCCCTGGAGCCTCCAGCCTAACATTTGGAGCTGGCTGATCAACGATCCGCAACAAGCACCGTTCGCGATCGAAGGGAACCTTGTCAAAATCCTGACGACCCCGCACGCGCCCGTCGAGCTGGCATCGCCGGCCGCAGCGGTGGCGTTCGCCGGGAAATCCGCGATCACCGGCGAGGCCAACGGCACCTTGACCATCCACCGGCTACGGCCCTTGCCCGGGACTAACACCAGCGACCGGAAGCCGGGCCCGATCGACAAGGCATCCCTAACCGACCTGGAGAATCTCAGCGGAGCCTTGGCCGGAGTGCGCTACGACGGACAGACCCGGGCCTTCGCCCGCATCCCGGCCGCCGCACGGGCCAAGGCGTTCGACGATTGCCATTCCGACGCGATCCTTGCCCTGTTCCCCCAATTGGACTTTTCCGCCGTTAGCGCGGAATTCAAATCCACCCGGCATCGCACGGTGGAAGCCATGGCATTCCTGCCCTTGGGCGAACGACTGGCCCATGCCGGCGTGAACGCGAAACTTGGTCCTGATTCGCTGGCAATCGAGGCAACTTTCCGCGCCAACGAGCCCGCCGCGATTCTAACCGCCATCCAGTCCGCCGGGGGCAAGGGACCAGCAGCGGCCGCCGCGCTCGCGCTGGCCTTGAAATCCGATCATCCCGATTGGATCGCAGCGTGTCTAACTTCCGCCAAGGATCTGCCGCCCCTGCTGCGCCAGATCTCGCTGTCCCGCATCGCCTGGCTGGATGGTCGCAAGGCGGATGCCCTGTCGGGCTGGCCGGAAATCTTCCCCGAACTGACAGAGGTGCGGCTGCGCGAGGATTGGGATGGCTGGGAGCAGGCGGATTTCAAACCGGCGCTCAATGACATCCGCCAATGCGTTCGCGGGGAACTCGATGCGATCCAAGTCCCCGAAAGTTCCACCCCGGAGCAACGCAAAACCCTCGCCGCACGCCTAGCCGATCCCGCCACCGTCGCCGCCGTCGGCAAGCGCCGGTTTGGCGAAGCGTGCCTGAAGGCGGCCCTGGCGTTTTCCGCCCACAAGGAGGAAACGGAAACCACCTTCCAACTCGCCAATCTCGCCCGCGACATGGGCGCGGCCCCCGAACCCTGCCTGCGGGCGGAAGCCCTCGCCCTAACCGCACTGGGCGATTATGTGAAAGCCCACCCGCGCTGGATCGAGCTCATCACCGAGCACCCGGTGGAAACCACTCTGCCCGGCGACTATGCCGAGGCCGCCTACACCGCCTTCGAAAACTCCGATCCGCGGCAGGCGATGGAAATCCTCACCACCGGCATGCACCGGTTCCCGCAGGATGGGAATTTCGCGCTGCGGGCCGGTTGGGTCACGCTGCTAACAGGCGATTCGGAGCGTGCCTACCGCTTCCTGCGCGAAGGCCAGCGGATCGGCTTCCCTGCGGAGAAACTCGAGAACGCCACCGCACTGCTCACCATCGCCGCCGCCCAATCCGGCGCGACCGACGACGCGGCGGTCTATTTCCAGGATCTGCTCAAGATCGATCCCGCCTGGGCCGATGCCTCGACGCTCGACACGCTCGACTGGCCCGAGGAGTTGAAGGCAACCCTCGGCCAGTTCACACGCTAGAAACTCACGCCAGATCCTTCACCTGCACTTGCTTCCACCAGTCCTTGAAGGTGCTGATGAAAATATGGTGGTCCGGGTCCTCCTGATAGGCATCGTGGTCCTCGACGTTGTTGAACTGCATCGTCAGCGCGTAATCCCATGATTGGTCGATCACCGGCCGGATCACCACTTTGGCGGGAATGGCCCAGCGGCCGCCGGCCACCAGCTTGATCTCGAACAACGCCGCCAGACCTTGCTCGAAGATCGCGCGGTCCAGGTCATTTTGATATTCTTCCTTCAGCCAGAAATAGACATGATGCTCCATGCCGTATGGAAATAAAGTTCGAAGCCGCCGACGGCAAGCCCGGATCCCATCGAAAACTCCAGCCCCGATGCGTGCGCTGGAGCGCTGACTTTAGTCCTTAGCTCGAGGTAACTATTCAGGTATTTAAGAAAGCTTAAGCAAATCGCTCTGCCACTGGCGTTTCTATCCGTTGACCGACCGTGCCAAAGCTCTCCGCCCGATGATCCAAGCCGCCTTCGACGCGGGCGGACTCGATGCCATTTGTGAACTTTTCGCCCAGCTCGAAGCCCGAGTTGTCGGACTCACCGCTCACGCCGCCAAGCTCGAAGCTCGCATCGCCGAACTGGAAAAGCGCCTCAACAAAAACAGCTCCAACAGCAGCAAGCCGCCCTCCAGCGATGGACTCAGGCGCAAGACCCAATCCCTCCGCCCCCAAAATTCCGGGCGCAAACCCGGCGGTCAACCCGGCCATCCGGGTCAGACATTGCGCCAGAACGTCGCCCCCGATTTCACCGTCGTCATTGCGCTCGTCACCTACATCTCGACCGTCCGCAAACAAGGGCTGAACCTGATGGACTCCATCAAAGGTGCCTTCACCGGAAGTCCCGTCAGCTTCACCACCTGAATAGTTACCATTGAATAACGGACTCAACTCCCCCGCAGCAGATTCCGGGAACTCCATAGGTAGTTCCATCCGGAAATCACCGTCAGCGCGACCGCCGCCCACAGGAACATCGGTTGCAGCCGGCCGCCTTCCCAGTACGGGCGGCCGAGATTGCCCAGCCATTCGAGGATGGCCACCTGCTTCTTTGCGTGCTCGGCTGTTAGCCAGAGCAAGCCGGTGATCAGATAGGCGAGCTGGAAGGTGGTCTTCCATTTCCCCAGATTGTCCGCCGCCAGCACCTGGCCGGCCTCGATTGCGATCTGCCGCAGGCCAGTCACGAGAAACTCGCGGCCGATGATCAGGGCGGTCACCCACACCGGGCAAAGTTTCTGTTCAGTGAAAAAAACAAACGCAGCGCTCACCAGGATCTTGTCCGCCAGCGGGTCCATCAGTTTGCCGAGCGGCGTGACCAAGCCCATTTTCCGCGCCAGCCAGCCATCCACGAAATCGCTAACCGCCGCGATGACAAACAGTACCAGCCCAGTGCCGTAGCCGGTCAGGGAGCGTTGCGATACCGCCAGCACAAAGGCCGCAGTCATCACTAGGCGCGAAAACGTGATCGCATTCGGTAAGTTCACGCCCGCAATGTGGGAAATGCATGAGCGGATGGCAACAAGGGGTTGCACCGAACCGCCAATCGGCCTACATCCTCCCTCGCCTATCCAACGGCATCTTTATTATGAGCAATAGCGATTTCGGACTTATTGGTCTGGCCGTCATGGGCCAGAATCTCGTTCTCAACGTGGAATCCCGCGGCTTCCAAGTCTCGGTTTATAACCGCACCACAGCCGTCACCGATGAGTTCGTCGCCAAGCATCCCGACAAGAAACTCGTCGGTGCCCAGTCGCTCGAAGGCTTCGTCCAGTCGCTCTCTTCCCCGCGCAAGGTGATGATCATGGTCAAGGCCGGCGGCCCCGTGGATGCGGTCATCGAGTCGCTCCTCCCGCTCCTCGACAAGGGCGACATCATCATCGACGGCGGAAATTCTCTCTACACCGACACCGAGCGCCGCGACAAATGGCTGGGCGATCTGGGCTTCCGTTTCATCGGTGCCGGCGTATCCGGCGGCGAGGAAGGTGCCCACAAAGGCCCGTCGATCATGCCCGGCGGCCCGGCCTCCACCTGGGAAGTCATGAAGCCGATCTTCGAATCCATCGCCGCCAAGGTCAACGGCGAGCCATGTGTCTATCACATCGGCCCCGGCGGCGCGGGCCACTATGTGAAAATGATCCACAACGGCATCGAATACGGCGACATGCAGCTCATCTGCGAGGCCTATAACATCTTCAAAGCCGCCGGCTTCGAGGCCGACGACCTCGCCGAAGTCTTCACCGACTGGAACGACGGCGACCTCGAAAGCTACCTCATCCAGATCACCGCCGAGATCTTCAAACAGAAAGACCCGGGAACGAAAAACGCCCTCGTCGATCTGATCCTCGACACCGCCGGTCAGAAAGGCACCGGCAAATGGACCATCATGAACGCCGTCGAGAATGGCGTGGTCATTTCCACCATCAACGCCGCCGTGGAAGCCCGCGTGCTTTCCTCGATGAAAGATAAGCGGGTCGCCGCCAGCCAAATCCTCGAAGGACCGAAGCCTGAGATCGACATCAAAAAGAAGAAGCTCGTGAAAAAAGTCCACGACGCGTTGTTCGCCTCCAAGATCATTTCCTACGCCCAAGGCCTCGACCTCATCGCCACCATGGGCGCGGAAAAAGGCTGGGATCTCGACCTCGCCAAAATCGCCGCCATCTGGCGCGGCGGCTGCATCATCCGCGCCCGTTTCCTCAACGACATCACCGAGGCCTACCGCACCGACGCGAAGCTCAGCAACCTGATGCTAGCCCCGTTCTTCACGGACCTCCTCAACGAGTTCCAGGAAAACTGGCGCGAAGTCATCTCGCTTGCCACCCTCGCCGGCATTCCCGTTCCCGCTTTCAGCGCCTCGCTCGGCTACTACGACAGCTACCGTAGCGCGGTCCTCCCGGCGAATTTACTGCAAGCCCAACGCGACTTCTTCGGTGCCCACACCTACGAGCGCACCGACAAGCCGCGCGGCGAAATGTTCCACACCGACTGGCCCGAGGTCATCGGCTGATCCACCTGGAGCGGCGGTCCGCGACCGTCGCTGATTGCCGCCACCGCCATGAGCACTCTGCTAGACATCATCCCCGACGTTTGCCCCGAGCTTGGAATCGAGGTTCCGGTTTCCGCGATCGATCGCGAGCTGCGGAAGCTGTGGGAACAGGACGAGGCGCGGACCAACGCGTCGCTGATGAACCTGGTCGTGTACTCGGAAGAGCCCGGAGCCTTAATCGCGAACTCGGAAATCATCCGGGAACTCACCCGCGAACACGCTTGCCGGGCGATCCTCGTCGGCATTGATCCAAACGAGCCACAACCAAGCCTCCGCGCCTGGATCACCGCCCATTGCCATCTGGCCGACGGTCGGAAATCCGTGTGCTGCGAACAAATCGCCTTCCATCTAACTGGGCGGGTGACCGGGCGTCTCCGCAACACGGTGTTCGCCCACCTCAATTCCGACCTGCCGCTCATCTTCTGGTGGCAGGGCGAGCTTTCGGAAATCCTAACCGAGCGGCTGGTCAGCGTGATGGACCGGCTGGTCATCGACAGCTCCTCGTGGGTCGATCCGGCGGCGTCCTTCGCGATGATCGAGGAAACCTCGCAGGCCAATCCCGACCTAGTGATCCAGGATCACGCGTGGACCCGCTCGTGGCAATTCCGCGTGGGGATCGCCAGCCTGTTCGATGACCCGGCGGCCCAACAAGCCTTGCCGGAGATCCACCGTGTCGAGATGATCCATCATCCCGACCACCGCAACTCCGCGCTCCAAATCCTCGCCTGGCTCGCCGTGCAGGCAGGCTGGAAAGACCGAGAATCCACCGCTCCATTTGCCTTCGTGTCCAGCACCGGGGTTGCCATTTCCGTCAGTCTAACCGCCGACTCTGCGGCACCTCCGATCTCGTCGCTGATCATCCGGGCGGGAAACACCTCGGTGCAAGTCACCCAGAAAGCCGGAGCCTCCCACATCGAGCGGCAGGTGGAAACCGCCGGATACAAGGCGACCTCGCTTTCACCCATCGATCCGACCACCCCCGCCGAACTCGTCGCCGTGCAACTCTCCCGCGGTGGGAAGAACTCGCTTTATCAAAAAATCCTGCCGCGCTTCCGGGCGATGTTGAAAGCCTGACGCGATGTCCGTTCCGGTTCTTTACGAATCCCACTGCCACACGACGTTGTGCAAACATGCGTTCGGCACACCGGATGAATATGCCGCCGTAGCGCTCGCCCGGGGATTCAAAGGCATCACCTTCACCTGCCACTGCCCACTTCCTGGCGGCTTCTCCGCCAACGTGCGAATGAAGCCGGACCAATTCGGCGATTACGTCGCAATGATCGCCGCCACCCGCGAGACCTTCGCCGGCAAACTCGACGTGCGCCTCGGCTTGGAAAGCGATTTCTACCCCGGTGTCGAACTGTGGCTGGAAGAACTCCACGCTCGCGTGCCGCTCAGCCACGTCCTCGGCTCCATCCACTACCAGGTGTCCGACTACCGGAAGCTCTTTTACACCGGCGATGTGAAACGCTATCAGCAGCTTTACTTCGAACACCTAGCCCTCTCTGCGGAGAGCGGATTATTCGATACCCTCGCCCACCCCGATCTCATCAAGAACGAATCCCCCGCCGATTGGGATTTCGAACGGATGCGTCCCTGCATCGAGCGTGCGCTCGACCGCATCGCCGCCACCGGAGTCGCCATGGAACTCAACACCAGCGGCGTGCAAAAGACGCTTCCCGAAATGAACCCCTCCCCTTCCCAACTCGTCCTGATGCGCGAACGCGGCATTCCGGTGGTCATCGGTGCCGATGCCCACGTCCCGGAGCGTGTGGGTGATGGCTACATCGCGGCGCTCAAGCTGTTGGGAAAAGCCGGATATCAGGAAGTCAGCTTCTTCATCGACCGCAAGCGGCAGTCGGTGCCGATCCAACTCGCGCTGGATTCTTTGCAAGTACTCCAACCCTTTAGGGTGTCTCCATTGGGCACCGAAGACACACCAAATTGTTAGACTACATACGGCCTAACCGGCACGCCGCGTTCCGCGAAATGGCGCTTGGCCTCGCCGACAGTGTGCATGCCGAAATGAAAAATGCTGGCTGCCAGGACGGCATCAGCCTTGCCCGCGTTGAGGACATCGACCATGTGATCAAGATTTCCCGCGCCGCCGCTGGCGATCACCGGAATGCCGATGGCGGAGGAAACCGCGGCTGTTAGTTCGAGGTCGTAGCCAGCCTGCGTGCCATCCGAGTCCATGCTGGTCAGGAGGATCTCCCCGGCACCGCGACGCCAGACTTCCTTCGCCCACTCGACGGCATCCAGTCCGACAGGCGTGCGGCCGCCGTGGGTGTAAACCCCCCATTTTCCGGGGCCCTCACGCTTCGCATCGATGGCGACGACGATGCACTGGCTGCCGAAAGCCTTGGCACCGGCATCGACGAGTCCGGGATTGGTGACCGCAGAGGTATTGATGCCGACCTTGTCCGCGCCGGCCAACAACATCTCGCGCATATTGTCCACGCTGCGGATGCCGCCGCCAACGGTGAGCGGGATGAAACATTTTTCTGCCGTGCGGCGGACCACATCGACCATCGTGTTGCGGTTGTCCGAGGAGGCGGTGATGTCGAGAAACACCAGCTCGTCGGCCTGTTGCAAATTGTAGGCGATCGCGCACTCAACCGGATCGCCGGCGTCGATGAGATCGACGAAGTTGACGCCTTTGACGACGCGGCCATCGGTCACATCGAGGCAGGGAATGATTCGTTTCGCGAGCACGTGGGGGAGCAAAGCGCCAATTCGGAGCGCCGCCAAGCACAAGGAGGCTTTTTACTTCAGTGCCTTTTTGGCTTCCTGGACCGTCTTCTTGAAGGTGGTGGTCGCCTTCTTGTCGTTCTGAAGCACACTGCGGTCGGCCTCGGCGACGATCTTGGTCATATCCGGATCGAAGACAACGAAGGTGACGGAGGCTCCCGTTGTGAAATTTTGTTTCACTCGTGCCTGCAAGGCGGGCATGAAGCTACTGGTATCCCCCTTGCCAATGGTTTCCGCGCGGGCGAACACCTTGACGACTCCGGAGCCCACAGCCTGCAGTCCGTTGTCGAGCGCGGTGGCGCAGTTGGGGCAGGCATCGTCCATGCCCTTGACCACGAGCACCACAAGCTTCTTTTCTGCGGTGGCTTCGGCCTGGGCCGCCTTCAACTCGGATAGCGGCGAGAAGCCTCGCGGCACATCGTCTTTGGCAGCGGCGGAAAACGCGGTGAGCACGGCGGAAACGAGGACAACTAGCAGATTTTTCATGGATACTGGCGAAAGACGGGAAATTGCCTTTCGACCGCGAACATGGCAGCCTCCGCTGATAATGAAACATCATTTCCCGACGGAAATCCGGCGCTGCCTAAAACACAAAACGCCCGGCTGCACGAGGCGGCCAGGCGTTTGGGTGAAATTCCAGAATGGACTGGATCAGTCGAGTTTCGGCTTCCCGACGCGGCGGACGGCACCGAAGCGCTTTTGGAATTTGTCGATGCGGCCTTCGGTGTCCACGAACTGCGCGAGGCCGGTGAAGAACGGATGGGAATCGGACGTAATGCCGATCGAGATGAGGCTGTGTTCCACGCCGTCGATGACTTCCTTTTTCTCAGAGGTCTTGGTCGAGCGGGTGATGAAGCGTTTGCCGGTGGTCATGTCAACGAAGACGACCGGATTGTATTTCGGATGAAGATCCTTTTTCATGGGAGTAGTGTGCCAGCCACGTTACCGACGCGGCGGGACGCGGAGAATCGCCAAAATCGCCCGCCTGTCAAGCTGGCATCGCGGGCCATTTTCTAATATGTCGCAAGAATTGGAATTTAATACTTGTAAAACATTTCAACTGGTTTGGTATTCTCGGCGGTTTTTTGAGTCGCTTTTGTCAGTGGGGGGTGTAGGGTCACCCCGTTATGGCAATTACCACGAAACGTACCAGATTCTCACGTCGCCTTCCAGACCATGTCACTGATGAACTTTGCAATGTCCTTGCGGAAAAAAAGGTGTTCGGCTTCAACGATCTTTTCGAACGCGTATTCGCAAATCTCAAGGTTCGCAATGCCGTCAGCGGTGGAGAAGAAATGCTCCGCTTGCGTGCCTACGAGAAACTTCAAAACCTCGTGACCCGCGGTCTTGTTGAGAAGCTCGGCAAGGAATACAAGGGCACCGCCCGCGTTCACGAAGCATCGAGCGCCTATGCGGCCGCCCAGGAAGCAGCGGCTCAAGACGAAGCGTGATCGGCTTTGAATCTTACCAAAACCCGCGCCTGATGAGGGCGCGGGTTTTTTTTCTACCCATTTCCAGCGCGGCTCAC
>JANMJJ010000208.1:0-2999 GCA_031371325.1 Akkermansiaceae bacterium
CTTCGGCCTGAATCCTACCAGCGGCTCATCGGTGAGTCCGATCACCGTGCAACTCGACAAGGCTGCGGGAACGTTCAGCTACACCCGGCGCGCCACCCCGGCGACCACCGGCCTCACCTACACCGTGTTGTACTCCACCGATCTGGCAACATGGACGGTAGATGGTGACGCGATCTCGACACCGGATGCTGCGACTCCCGTGCAGACGGTGGCCGTCGCGCTCAGCCTTACCACGTCGCTATATCCGCAGTTGTTCGTGCGCGTGCAAGCGCAGTAACCACGCCTCATGCAAGAATAAGCATCATCTGAAGCTATCAACAAAAGGCCGGGAGTTTAGCACTCCCGGCCTTTTCGTTTGCTGACGAGGCGGAAAGGGACCAACTCAGCACCAGACGCGCCTCATTTGTCGTTCATGAACGGATTTTGTCCCGCACCCGGACGGAACCGGAACACATCCTTGACTTCGTCGGTTGCGACTCGATATCTATTCGGCTTTGTCAACATTCTCATCCCGAACGCCCACGCCTATTTCAATCAAGCATCCATTGTGCGTCGGAGTTCTGGCATCCTTGTTGATTCCATCGGTTTCGGGGGGTTCCGCCGGAGTTTATTATTCGAAGAGAGGCCTGATTGACCAATCCACGGGATACCTCGAAAGCTATGTCGGGAGGGATTGGTACCGCGGGAGCGGGGTGATCGCCCGGGATCCCAGGCTCATTTATTCTTGCGGGCATCTTTTCTATGAAAACGGGGTGTGGGCCACCGATTACGAGTTTTACCGCGCTTACAACAGCAGCTACCCGCCCGATCCGGCCACGGGCGCATCGCCCCGCGGGTTCCGCTATTTCACCAGCTACGCGGACAATGCGAACGCATACGGAGGCGATTCTTCGAGGTCTTTCGCCTATGATTTCACGGTACTCTATGGACCGGATTCATTCGGCCCGGCGCTCGGATATTGGACGGATGGCGGCGCGGTTCTGCGCTCGGATCGAGAAAAGCGGATTGTCGGCTACCCGGCCAAAGTCGAGTACACGGGCGCGTCCGGATACAGTTACCAATACGCCACCGACTGGTTCACCACCACGAGTTACCAAATCCGCGGCGCTTACCATGGCTTTGACAATGTCTCCACCGGTGAGGGAAACAGTGGAGGTCCGATCTTCGTTTCGGACGCGGCGAACGGCAATTATTTCCTAGCAGGCATCCTAGTCTCCGGAAGCTATAACACCGCAGGCGTTTACGCGCTGAACGATTCATCCAACAGCATGGCGTCCGCCGCGCTCGGGCTGAAGAGCATCAGCCGGACGTTCACCAATGCCGATTCCTTGCTGCTGCCGGATGCGGGCACCAGCTACTCGACCCGCAAATCCTCCGCATCTGGATTCTCCGGCACGGTCACGGGGCTAAAATTCAGCATGTCCCTCACCACGCCGCGGCGCGGGGATTTGAACGTTTATCTCAAGTCGCCGAGCGGTCGCGTCCGCTGGATCAACAAGGCTTCCAGCAACACCTCCGACAACCTGGTGATCAACCAAGCGGATTATGTGACGACCTTCCGCGGGTACGCCGCCAATGGGGTATGGCAACTGAAGATGCGCGACACCTCGGCCAGGAACCGGGCGACGTTCAATCAGTTCAGCGTGTCGGTGACCGCCTTCGGCGAATGATCCCTTCCGCAGCTTCCGATCACCAAACATGGCAACGCCCCGCACCATCCGCGTTTGCATCCTGCTCGGCATTTCCCTAGGGGTGATCGTTGGCCTGCTGGTTTTTCTCAAGCGTCACTCCCTTCCCGCGTCTCTTAATGTCCCGTCAGTGAATCAACGGATGATACCCACCAATCGCAAAAACAACCTCCAACCCGAGGCAACCAATGCTCGCACGGGTGTGCCGCAGCCGGGATTGACGGCCACTCCCAAGCCACAGATCACCGCCCTGATCCGCAGTTCCCTCGAGGCCTTCCGAACCAATCGCGACCCCGCTCGGGCATCAGCCATTCTGCGTGCGTTGCGGGATGGGATCCACCAGGCAGCGGAAGACGAGACTGCGGCAAGCATCGTCGCTTTCCTGAACACGGGAGATGACGCGCCGACCGAGCTACCCTTCATCGTCGGCCCGGACGGCATGATGGAGGTGGTTCCCAGCGTGCGATTGGCCCTGCTCGACCTGCTGCCCTCACTCGATCCCTTGGCGGCTCTGGAGGTGGCCCGCGAACTCATGGACCAGCGGACTTCCGCAGATGAGTACGCCCTCGCCCTGCGCAACATGGCTTGGAACGATCTGGATGGCGACCTGAGAAATGAATTGTCCCGCCGATTCATGGACCTTTTGAAATCGCCGTGGCTGGACCAGCCATCGGCTGGATTCCTCGAAGCCTTCGATATCGCGGTGGAGATCGGCGGCAGGCCGATGTTCGATCGGATGGTTGCGCTAGCCGGCGAGGCCACCGCGAAATCCAACGTCGCGGCGAGCCGGGCGGCTTTCATGTCCCTGGACCGCCTGATCGTCCGGGATCACACGCTGCTGACAACCGCGTTGCCAGCGGATGCCGGGTGGATGGATTTCGCGCCGCAGCAACGGGCATCCTTGATGTCCCGCCTCGACATCACGGAACCGGGACAGCGGGACGTTTTCAGCCGCTACATATCCACCACCCCCCATGCGGCCGGGGAACTGGAATACTTCGCGAAAGTTTTCCCTAACGAAAACTTTCTCTACGGCCACCGTCTGGTCACTGCCGACGACGCCACCCCGACGATCACGGAAGTGACGGCCGCCGACGCACGGGTGGTCGCGGTGCTGGATGCACTGGACGCTGCGGCGACAGGCGAGGGAGTGACCGCGATCCGGACGATCCGGGAGCGGTTGAAGAATCCCAAGCCGGAGCGCTGACTGAAGTCCAATGCCGTTAAGGATTGGAGGTTGAGGTAAATCGTCGCGCTTCCAGCGCCAACGGCCTGGGCTTTATACACAAGTCATGAGATCTCCCTTCGTGC
>JANMJJ010000220.1:0-7326 GCA_031371325.1 Akkermansiaceae bacterium
CAAAAACGCCGTCCCCGTAGAGAAGGCCGTGGTCAAAGACCGACACCTTCGCTTCAGATTCGTCCACCAGTTTACCATCGAGCCAGATTTTCATGTGAATTCTTGGCCAAGGGTAAGGAGATCACCGACTCTGGCAAGCGGGAGATTGAAGATTATCCACGCGCTTCCGGCTAGCTACCACTTCGCGTAAGGCAGCACCGCCAGACACGAGTTGAAATAGCGCGCCTCCGACGAGACCTCCGCCCCCACCCACGGCGGCAACTCGGGGGAAATCGACTCGTCCGCCAGCTCCACCTCCGCGATCACGAGACCCTCATTGTCCCCGTGGAAAACATCGACTTCCCAAAGATGCCCGGCGTAGGAAATCTCGTGCCGCGTCTTGTCGATCACCGAGGGCAGACAAATTTCTAGCAACGCCCGCGCGTCGTCCATCGGAATCGCGTATTCAAACTCCGCCCGCGTGATCCCCTCCGTGCGGCCCTTGATCGTGAGCCAAGCCTTTTCCCCGGCGATGCGGACGCGAACCGTGCGATCCGGGTCTTGCGAAAGGTAGCCTTGCGCGATTCTAACGCCCGGCGTCCCATCCCGCCACGAATCGTCCGCGACGAGGAATTTGCGTTCGATTTCAGAGGGCATGGTGGAAATAACGATTCAAGCGGGAGCCAGCGTTGAACCCGGGAATGAGGTTGAAAGTCGTGGGAACATGGAAAACAAAAGGGCTAGTGGAGGTCGCCTCTTCTACTCTTGTTCACTGGTCTTTTTCGGATAGTGGTAGTCGCTTTGAAGGCTTTGTGCAGCTTCTACACTGCCCAACTCCATGGCGCGTTCGAGCCATTTGCGCGCAAGGTTGGGATCTCGTGGCCGTCCAGCATGACCATACAAATATGCGTTCCCGACCACCAGAAGCGACGGAATATCATCTCCGCTTGCGGCTATCTCCCATTGCTCGAATGCGCGATCATCATCACGGAAGATCTGACCCCGAGTTGCCATAAGCATCCCAGCCTTTGCATGCTCTTGTGGAGTTTTGGCGGTGTGAACTGCAATCTCTGATGGGAGCCAGAACCAGCAGAAGTAAAATCCAATCGCCAATGCCGATCCAATGACGCTGTGAAATATCGGCGTCTTCCAAATGATTTTTGCGTAAACACCTGACAAGATAATGCAGACCGCAGAAATGGGGAGCCATAATGAATAGAGAAAGAAACACGCGGCAACAAAGCCCAGGACAGCGCCTATCAAAATTCCCGCGATGAGTGGCTTCATTTAAATTCTTAGTGAACATCTCAAGGTTTCTTCCCCTCCGCATCCGTCACCGCCGACCAATCCACCGCCCCGTGATCGAGCCGCTGCACCTCGCTGGCGTAAACGGCGTCCTCGTTCTTCGGGTCCAGTTCGGCGGCGAGTTGGATGAAATAGCGGGCCAGCTTTTGGTTTTCCTCGCCGCCTTGTTTGGCGAGTAGCTGGCCGCGAGTGAGGATCAGCCGGGCGAACACCGGCGGGCTGTAATTGCTGTCCGTGATTTCCGGCAACACCCCTTTCGAGAGCTGGAAATTGACCACCACCGCCTTCTTGTTGCGCGGGGAAAGTTGGAGCGCCAGCGCCAGCATCCGGCGCGCGTCCGCCAACGATGCGGGCGATGCCTTCGCCGTGGCCAGATGGTTCGAGGCAATCGTCGCCAGGTTCGTGGCGTATTCCTCCCGCTCGGAATCCAGCATCCCCAGATCATGTGTGAACACGCTGGTCACCACTTTAGGCGCGTCCCAAGGGAACGATTTCACCGGCTCCTCCGCCCCGAGAATCGAAGCCATGGCATAAAAAATTGCCGCTACTTGCCAAAAACGCATCATCAGCGCTAAGGATGGGAGAAGACCGATTGTTGGCAAGTGGCAATTCCCGAATCAGCTCCTGGAAAATCCCGGCTCCGCGAAACCATGCGGCGGGCGCTGCGTGAGTTCGACGGCAGGTCCGTCCCGGCCTGCGCCGCCTTGGAAAAATGGCTCCTGAGCCACCCCGCGCTGCGCACCATCGCCATCTACTCCCCACTCCCCGGCGAGGCGGATCTATCAACCGTGATCCGCCTCCACCCCGACATTCTCTGGGTCTATCCGAAAGTTAGCGGCCACCACCTCACCTTCCACTCCGGCAACGACCATCGCCCCGGCGCATTCGGCATCCTCGAACCCCATCACGAATCCCCCGAAGTCCCCCTTCAGGAAATCGACGCCTTCATCTGCCCCGGTCTCGCCTTCGACAAAAGCGGCGGACGCCTCGGCCGCGGCCGTGGATTCTACGACCGCCTCCTCGCCCAAACCCGCCCCGACGCCCTCAAGATCGGCATCTGTTTCGAGTTCCAACTCGTCCCCGACACCTTCTCAGAACCCCACGACATTGCGATGGATGATGTGCTTTTTTGAGTAGGTTGAGAGTCGATGGTTGAGAGTTGAGAGTTGAGAGTTGAGAGTTGAGAGTTGGAAAAGACGAAGAGTCTGCCTCTGCTCTTGCTCTCAACTCCAAACTCTCAACTTCTTCAAGCCCAACCCGGCACTTCCAACCGAAACTCCGGAATCCGCGAGAACACCCAATCCCCCGTCGCCGTCTCGCCGAAAAACGCCCCGGACACTTTCGCTCCCCGCGCCACGACGTGGTAGCTGTTGTAGGAAAAATGCCCGCCCGGCGCGATCACCGGCGTCTGGCCGACAATCCCGTCGCCCTCCACCACCGAGATTTCCCCCTCGTCCTCCTGCACCACCCATTTTCTTCCCCGGATCGTCACCGTCACCGGCGAATCGTTGTGGATCGAGATGAAATAAACAAACGGGTGCGGCTTCTCCTGCGGCGCATCGAGGCTCGGCATGTAAATCACGTCGTCCACCTTCACCCGAAGGCCCTCAAATTCCCGGATCACTCCTGCCATGACGCTTATCCTTCCGTGAGTTGCGCGAACTGCCAAGCACGAAAGAACGTAGTCAAGGACTTCAGTCAGTAATTTTTTCATCGCCCCGGCCCTTCAAAACAGCGGACTGAAGTCCACGACTACTTTTCTGACAAACACGCCCGCCTCCGCCAGTCGGCCGAACACCGCGAAATCAGCGTGAACAAACTCGTCGCCATCAGCATCGCCGAGTTCGGTGCCGCGTTTGCCTCCCAATCGAAAAGTTAGCCGCCTTTCTGCACGACATTTTAAGGATGAATTTTCCGGCAAGGTCGATAATGTCACGGCAAATGAATGCACTCGCCTACGAGGTTGATCAAACCCTGCGATCCGTGGACAAGGCAACGGCCACCCGGCTGGAGCGCTTGGTCGGTTTGGCAGCAATGTTCACGGTCATTGCTAACCGCTTTTGGTTGGGCTTTTGAAGTCCCCATCCACCAAGGTGGACGCGTGAAGGAGGTGCAATCCCCAACAGATTGACAAGGTCGCAATTTCATTGCGATTTGGGCCTTGAGCCGAACCCCTCCGGCCAGATCACAGGCGAGGCTCGATCATGGGGATTCATCACGGAAACCTCGGCTTGACTGAAAGCCCACGCTTCACACGCTCACGCCATGCGACTCGACCGATTCCTGACCCGCCGCGGGACTCACCCGTGCAAGGAGGTCGCGCGGTTGTTAGCGGATGACCGGGTGCAGGTGGACGGAGAAATCGAGAACAGCGGCTTGCGGAAGATCAGCCGCTTCTGCCGGGTCGAGCTCGACGGAGAGCTCTTGCAGGAAAAGGAAGCGGTCTATCTGATGATGCACAAACCGGCGGGCTATTTGAGCGCGACGACCGACCCGCTGCATCCGACGGTGATGGAGCTGATCGATCACCCGCTGCGCGACGAACTGCATCTGGCCGGACGGCTTGACCGGGCGACCACGGGCTTGCTGTTGCTGACGAACGACGGACGTTGGTCGAAGCTAGTGACCGAACCGCTGGAGGAAATCTCCAAGGTTTACCGGGTCACGACGCGTGACGTGATTGCGCCGGAGACGGCGACGATCTTCGCGGCGGGGATTTATTTCGCCTTCGAGGATCTGACGACGCGGCCAGCGCTGTTGGAAGTTCTCGGCGAACGCGAGGCGCTTCTAACGATCCACGAGGGTCGCTATCACCAGGTGAAGCGGATGTTCCATGCGGTGGGAAACCAGGTGCTGGGCCTGCACCGGGAGAGCATCGGACGGTTGGTGCTGGATGGCTTGGCGCAGGGAATGTCCCGGCGGCTGACCGGGGAGGAAGTGGCGTTTTTCGGGCGGTAAGGAGATGGGACGCCTCGTCCCTTCAAACAGCCGCAGCACCGGATCGTGAAGAGCTTCGCCGCCGCGATACCCACGTCCGCCGCTCACCGGGCCGAGGATCGATCACTTCGGCAGGCCGCTGGCGATGGCGTCCCAGCGTTGTTTGAAGGCCGGACTTGATTGCGACAACGAGGCGGCGGCGGCGAGAGCGCGTTCGCGGTTTCCGGCCAGCCAGTCATAGGAAATCGCGCGTTCGTGGCGGTGCAACCGTTCCACCTCGCTCTTCGGGGTTTTCACGAAGCGCCGGTGCAAGGCGATGAGCGCGTCCGGCGAAAAATCCTCCCACTTGGCGGCGCGGGTCAGCCCGCCCGCGTCGGTGACGGTGGGCACGGCATGGGCACCGATGGCAATTTCCCGCACGACATCGCCCGATTTCATCTGGAACTCGCCGGTCACGGGCTCCTGGGCAAGATCCGCCTCAAGGTCGGTTAGAAACACGACGGACGCGTCGGCCACGGAAGCCAGCGCCGCCCGCGTCGCGCCGTGGGGGTCGGCGGGTAGCGCTTTGAGATAGGCGGAGGCTTCGGAGAAACGGCACTCCTTCGCGAGTCCATCGAGTTTGGCGAGGATTCTAACCAGATCCCAAGCGGTGGGTTCGGCAACCACCGGCCCGGACGCCTCGGCCTGCGGCGCGGCTAGCAGCTTGGCGTGCTTCGCGAGATCGAGCTGCCAGGCGCGCACGTTGAAGCGGGCACGGCCGCGGGTTTTCAGAGTGGCGAGGGTCTTGTCGAGCTCGGCCACGGCCGCCTCGCAGCCGGCGATGTCGGCGGGAAATTTCTCGAAGACCGCGCCGGAGAGTGCCTGGTGATCGGCGAGATAGTCGCTGGCGATGTTTTGATAGATTTGCAGCCATGGCTCATCCGGTGAAATCTTCGCGGCGGCCACGGCGGCAAACCAGCCGGCCGCTTCACCGGTCATTCCTTGTTCCCAATCCTTCAATCCGGCAAGCATCCAAGCCATCACATGCGGCGCGTCGCTGGCGGAAGAATCGATTTCCTTCGCCGGGATGGCGGGCAGCCGCGGCAGTTTTCCCAACATCTTGATCAACCCGTCATGGAGCCGGGATGACTCCGGCACGGATTCCGCGTGATCGAACGCTGCCTTGGCTTCGGTCCGGGCATCGGCCGCTTGGCCGGAGAGAAAAGTGGCGACCACCGCCTCGACCCCGGCCCAGGTGCGGGTGGGTTCCTGGACATCCGGGTTCTCACGCAGCGTCACGAAGTCCGCAGCCGCCTTCCCGAAATCGCGGGCTTCCACGGCGGCGCGTGCCTCGCGGTAGCTCTTCGCGATGTCGGTGGTGGCGGCAGAGGTGGCTTCCGGGATGACCGGCGGGTTCACGAGCGCCACCGGCTTATTGAGCCCTTGCGACGGTTGCTTGCGGGTGACCCACCAGATGCCCCCCGAGACCGCCGCTAACAAAACCAGGCCGGCGACCGCGAGCGTGATGACCTCGCCCTGTTTCTTCTTCGCCCGGCGTTTCGCGGCGCTGCCGGAGGATTCGGAGGCACCGGCAGCGCCCGATTTCACGCGCTTCAAGGCGACCTCCAGCTGCGAGATCATTTCATCGTAGGATGAAAAGCGGTCCTTCGGATCGTAGGCCATCGCCCGCTCGACGATCGCGCAGGTGGCGGCTGATAGAGTCGGATCGGCGGTGCCCAGCGGCACGACGTTTTTCTTCGCCGCACGCAGGATCTCGGTGGACATCGTTTCCTCGCCACACGATGGCACGCCGGACAACGCGTGATAGAGGGTCGCGCCGAAGGCATAGATATCGGAGCGCAAATCCTCGGGATCGCCTTCGATGGTTTCCGGCGGGACGTAGTAGGGCGTGGCCCACACTTCCTCGGCCTGGGCCTTTCCGCCTTGGGTCACCAGCGCGAGGCCGAAGTCCACGAGTTTGGCATGGCCCTCGGCGTCGAGCAGGATGTTGCCCGGTTTCACATCGCGGTGGATCAGCCCGGCGGCGTGGGCGGCCTTGAGCCCTTGCGCGACCTCGATGGCGAGCGGCAGCATTTCCACTTCCGGGATTTTCCCGCGCTCGCGGATCTGGTGTTCGAAATGCCCGCCCGGGACGAGTTCCATGGCGATGTAAAACCGCCCGAATGCCTTGCCCGTCCTGAGCACCTGGACGACATGCGGGTGGCTGAACGAGGCGGTGATCCGCGCTTCTTCTTCGAAGGCAGCGATCCGCTTTTCGTCCGCAGAGAAATCCTCGCTGAGGATTTTCAACGCCACCTCGCGATCCAGCGTGTTGTCCTGCGCCACGAAAACCATGCTCATCCCGCCGATCGCGTGGCGGCGGACCAGCGTGTACGGGCCGAATTCCCGCTTCACCCGGGTGTGCTTGCCGCACGTCGGACACTCGACATTGGAAAACGGGGCCACCGCTTCGACATTCATCGGACTTCCGCACGAATGACAATAGGCGATGGTTTCCGAAGGTTCCGGCATGGGCGTAGGCTACCTACGCGGCACCATCGTGCAAACTTGAAACTTGCCGCACATTTTCTCACGGAGAGACTCGCGCCGTGGAAATCCAAGTCGAAGACAGTGCTGGCGAGCGGATCGACGCGTTTCTCGCCGCCCGCCTTGCCGACCTTTCCCGGTCGCGGATCCAGGTGCTCATCCGCGAGCAATACATCCAGGTCAACGGCCACCCCGCCAAGCCGCGCGACTCGGTCAAGCTCGGCGACCGGATCACCGTGATCGTGCCAGAGGCAGTGCCGTTGGACAACGCGCCGCAGGACCTCGCTTTGGAAATCCTGTTCGAGGACGACGATCTGGTGGTCATCAACAAAGGCTCCGGCATGGTCGTCCATCCCGCGCCCGGAAATCCCGATGGCACGCTGGTCAACGCGCTGCTCCACCATTGCCGGGGGAAACTATCAGGCATCGGCGGCGTCGAGCGGCCCGGCATCGTCCACCGTTTGGACAAGGACACGTCCGGCTGCATCGTCGTCGCGAAATCCGACGTCGCCCACCAATCGCTGGTCGGCCAATTCGCCGGGCGGACCATGGAGAAACTCTATCTAGCAGTCACTCAAG
>JANMJJ010000009.1:0-14072 GCA_031371325.1 Akkermansiaceae bacterium
GTTTTGCATAATATCGGGCGTCAGGAGTCCAAACGTCAAGGTTGTCTTCGTGAAAAACACGATAACTCGTGAACTCCGGACAGCTCCCCGGGCCAATCAAGCGGAAGGGTGTCGCGGCCATGACTTTTGGCAACCGGTCCAGACCAACTCTGGGATTTGCAGGCCCGGTGCGAGTTAGAGACTCATGGCGGGAGGCGAGGAATTTCCCCACTCCGTTTTCCTCCGCGAGGATGTGCTCGGCTTTCACCCCGTCGATCCCGGCTACCTTGCCTTTCTCGCCGACGTGCTGCCAAGCGGCTTCCAGCACGTCCATCCGATACACCCGGTCGTGGAGCGCGTAGAAGCGGAACTTGGGTTCGTTCTTCGCTTTCTGATTTAGCGTCCATCTCAACTGATGCAATTTATCCGGCAGGAGGCCCTAAAATACCGGCGGCGAGACGTCCACGCGCTTTCAGCGAGGCTTGAGGATCATCACCGACTGATCCGCGAAGCCTTCCAGCCGCAGGTTTCCGGCAACGTCCACCCGCAGCGTGACGCCGCCGGCTTCGCCTTGGTGGATCACCCGGATGCCGCGGGATCGCCAGTAACCCACGGTTTCCGGCTTGAGCCGTTCCTCGGGCGGGAAATCCGCATGGGAAGCGACGATCGCCTGCGGGTTCACGGCGGCGAGAAAACGATCGCACAGGGTCGCGTCACTCTGATGCCGCCCGGCGATGATCACATCGGCCGAGACGTCCTGATGGGCGTCCACCATTTCCAGCTCGGTGCCCATCCCGGCATCGCTGGTGAAGAGCAATTTCCAGCCCCGCCAGTGGAGCCGGAAAATCGCGACGCGGTCGTCGGCCGGGGCATTTTGCGAATGGGCATCGGGGACATGGAGGACTTCCAAACGGGCACCGTCGGGCATCGGCAAATGGCGGAAATCCTTCGCTTGCAGCGTCTTGATCCCCGCACGAGGCGCATCCTCGAGCCACGCCTGGAACGCCGGACTGCGCGAACTGCCGACCGGCAACAACACCTGCCGGATCGGCAAAATTTCCCACACCACCGCGCCGCCGCCGAGGTGGCCGCCGTCCGGGTGGCTGAGCACCACCGCGTCCGGCACGACGCCGAGCCGCCGCAACGAAGGCACGAGCCGCCGCTTGAAACTGTAGCGGTCCGCGCAATCGAACAACACCGAGCCGCTGTCGCCGCCGGAAAAACACGCTGCGCCCGCCCCGTGCTCCAGGTCATAGATCAACAAAAACGGCCGGTTTTCCCGCCGCAATTGATAGTGCCCGCCGGGGATCGCCGCAAACCCCTCGGCCGTCAGGACGCAAGCTTCGGCGACATATCCGTTCATCCGGTTGACCAGCCTGGCCACCGGCGGAGCGACCGGATGGAGCGCTGCGGCGAGCAGGGCCGCGCTGAGCAACAGGAAAACCAGCGGCACGAAAATCACCCCGGCGAGTACCGAGACCGGGGTGACCAGCCCGAAGTGATAGACGGTCAGAGGCGTCGAGCCGATGCCCGCCACCAACGACACTCCGAGCGATTGCGCGAGGCTCCGGCGCAGCCACAGCCAGGCTTTTTGCGGCCGGTTCATCATTGCCTGCGGCAAATAGAGTTCCGGCTTCGCGAGCCAGGAAAACAACCGTGTCCCCCACCCCGCCCCGACCGCGATGGCCGCCACCACGCCGTAGGAAAGCTGGACGCCGGGTTGGAATAATAGCCGCCCGTCCCACAGCATCGCCGCCAACAGCACCGCGCCCAGCGCGTTCAACAGATCCGGCCGCCTGCGGGAAACGAAAGCCCCGAGAAACACCGCCGCCATCCACGCCGAGCGCACCGCCGGCGGGCTGTTTCCCGTCAGCCACGAATAGCCGAAAATCAGCGGCAGCAAGACCAGCACCGCCCACCGCCGCGGCACTCCAGCCAGCCTGAGCAGCATCCAGCCGATGCTGCCAACCATCGCCACATGCAGTCCGCTGACCGAAAAAGCGTGGAGAGTGCCGCTGTTGCGAAATGCCGCCACCAGCTCATCGGCATCCGGCGGTTGCTCGCCGATGACCACCGCGCGGATCACCACCGCGTCCTGCGAGTCATCCGCCAGCCCATCCGTCACCGCCGCGCGGAACCCCCGCCGCAGCTTCGCGCCGAGCGCGGCCAAATGGCCAGTCGTGACCTCGCCGCTCACCCATCCGGCGTGAAAAACTGCGGCCACGCCTTGGCTGCGCAACCATCCCGCCTGGTCGAATTCGCCCGGATTGCGCATCACCGGCAACGCGCCGAAATTTCCCCGCGCCTTCACCCGCGAGCCTGCGACCGGCAGCTCGCCCTTACCCTCCCACCACACCACCGCCCCCGCCTGCGGGCCAGTTAGCAAGACCGCCGGGGCGTTCCAGAAATTCACTTTCCCCTTCGCGTCTTTGAGCACGCGGCCCTGCATCACCCCGCCCGCATTTCCTAACAAGCTCCGTTCGTCGGACTTCCTCGCCTCGTTGCGCCAGGTGAAAACGCCAACCGCCATTGCGCCACAAACCAGCCACGCCAAGCCGACCCGCCAACCGCGCAAAAATCCCCCCGCCAAGCCCAGCAAGGCCCCCAATCCCAAGCCCGCATACGGGTTGCGCGCCGCCATTAGGACGCAAGCGGCGGCGACCAATGCCGCCAGGAATAACGGATGTCGGCCACAAAACACCCCGGCCCACCCACCTTTGCCGCTTTCGGGAGTCCGCATGATGGCAGTTCGGTGGGGTGCCGATGCGGTTTCAAGTGCGGCTCATGCACGCCCGTGACACGCGCCGGGACTAGGCCGGCGGATTGGACTCCTCACCGGCAGCAGTCTGCTGGATCCTCGCGAAATACTCGGCCTCTTCATCGGCAGTGGTTTGCTCCGCCTGCGCGAGATGCCACGCTTCTTCATCCGCCGCCGCAGCGGCCTCATTCGCGACCGCCGCAGCCTCATCCGCGATGGCCCATTCGTGGAGCTTGTGAGAGGCATTGGCCGAGTGGCGGGTTCCCGGAAATTGCTCCACCACTTGGTTCATGATCGCCACTGCGGACGCACGGTCGCCGTCCACCTCGTCGTAGAGTTCTGCCAGACGGAACAGGAAATAGGCGGCGTCGTTGATTTCCCATTCCTGGCTTTCCAAGGCATGGCGGATGGTCGCGACGGCCGCCGCCGGATCGCCGAGGTTGTCCTTGTAAATCTTGGCGATTTCCACCCACGGCAGGCGGTTGAGCGGATCGGCGGCGGCGGCCTGCTGGAAGGCCGCGATCGCGCCCTCGTAATCCCCTTGTGCCAGCAGGGAACGGGCACCGTGCATGACATCCCTCTCCATCATTTCACTGCTGTCGTAAACCGCATGCGTCACCCGTTGGGCGAAAAACGGCAAGGCGTAAACGACGAAGAAAATCCCGACGACACCGGCACACAGGAAAGTGAGGAGAATGCCCGTGAAAAGTTTCTGCCCCTCAAGCCCGGAGAGTGTCCCTGCAAGCTTCTCGACTTCGCTTTGTGGATCGCCCTGATCCTTGATCAACGAAATTTTCCTCTCCAGCGCCACCAACTCCTTCCCCTGCTTGTCATACATGAACCAGCTTCCGGCCAAGAGCACCACGAGCAACAAATACATCAACCATTTCATGATTCGGGAGGTTGGCCCAAGGCGGGCGTGGACTGGAAGCAAAATCCCACGGAAACTTACACCCGCCGTGCGTTGCGGCCCTCGTCGATCAATTTCCAGAAATGTTTCGAGTTCGCCAGCGCCTCATCCTCGGCCAGCGGCATCTTCGAACGGAACAGGAAATCCGAGAAAGTACCCTTGTGCAACACCCGGTGGATGATCACCGCGCCATCCTTCGCTTCGAAATAGAACCGGTAATCCTTCGCCCGGAAGCGATACAGCACGGTGCCGTCGCGCTCGATCCGGCCAAACCGGTCGCCGTTGAGCTTGTCCAAATCGTCCTTGCCGACCTTGAACTCCTCCAGCAATTCGAGCTGTTCGAGAGTCTCCAACCGGGAAAGCTCCGCCGCACTGATTTCGTTGAAAACGATCTGAAACACCCCGCCACGCTAGCGAGGGCAATCCGGCTTTGCCAGTGCCAAGTTCAGCCATGCCGTCGGCTCCGGTCCATTCATGAGGTTTCCGCCCGATGCCGACTCTTCGTCGCGGAGCGACCGAATGATGGTAGCCGTGGGTTTCAACCATCGCCTGTCACTCCGTGACAAATCCAGTCCTTTCAGACATTGGGCTGGATTGGCGGCAACTGGATCGCCATAAGCACCAGTTGAGGGCGGGATTTAGGTTGCGGAGCATTTGCCCGTGACAACATTCGTGGGCCGCGCGGGTGGCGCGAACAATCAAGACAAATCAGATGATGAATAGAAGTTTTGGGCTCCGAATCGTCCGCTGGATCACCCTGTTTCCGGTACTCGTATGCGGGATGCTGTGCCAGCAAACGGATGCGGGGGATGGAGCAATGATCAAAGATTACGGGCTGAAGGATTATCTCCGGATTTCCAAGGATCTACCCCATTCCGAGCCGAACCCATGGAAGTTGGTATGCACGATGCCCTACAACTGCCATTTCCAACCATCCATCGATTTTGAGGCTCCTGCCGGACAGGAGATTCGTTACAATTCCACCAATCCGTTGGTTCTCTTTCTCACCCCCACGGAAACATTCAAGACCTCCGGTGGAAACCAGAACCATGAGGCAAAAAATTGGGTGAGCGGTGAGGGCGCGATCTATACCATTCCCGCCGGTGTCACGGTGAAATCCGTGAAGTATCGGGAAACCGGCTACAACACGACCTTCGCCGGCTCGTTCGAATGCAACGACAACGACTATAACATACTCTGGAAAAAGGCCGCGCGGACCGCCTATATCTGCATGCGGGACCATTTTTACGACTGCCCGGACCGCGAGAGGGTCGGCTTTTGGGGCGATGGCACGCCGGAGTTGAACCAATGTTTCTATATCTTCGACAGCGCGGCCCATCGTCTGGCAAAGGACTTGGCGCGACGTAAGCTGGAACCGAAGTTTTACCCTGGGCAGCACCTTGAATTCCTCGGTGATTATGGCTTATGGTTCTACTATTTACAGACCGGCGACATCGAAACAATGCGGGCCGTTTACCCACAGACTAAGGAGTTTTTGTTTGATACTTATCAATTCGGAAATCCTCGGACCTGGTTCGACTGGGGTAAAGAAGTCAAGGACACCGCCGTGACCGAAACGTGTTTCTACTACAACTGCCTGGGCACTCTCAAAAAAATGGCGCTAGTGACCGGCCACCAATCCGATGTCGCTGCCATTGATCAGAAACTCGGTGACATCAAGCGCACCTTCGACAACCAATATTGGAAAGGCAGCTTCTACATGTCAGCGCAAGTGACCGAACCGGACGACCGGGCGAATGCAATGGCCGTCAATGCCGGATTGGCGGACCGCTCGAAGTGGCAGGCGATTTATGACAATGTTCTCACCAAGAAGACTTATGCGAGTTGCTTTTTCGATCGTTGGGTTTTTGAGGCGCTCTGCACCATGGGCCGCCAAGACTACGCCTTGCTACGGATGCAGACGCGCTACAAAACGATGATCCCATGCAGCTTTACCACGCTGTGGGAGCACTATGACCGCTGGTGGGCCTCGCGCATCGACGCCTTCGACGATCAATCGTCACTCAATCACGGCTGGAACCCTCCCGCGCTGATCCTTTCCAAAGTGATCGCCGGGGTCTCGCCGGTCGAGCCGGGTTGGCAAGCCTATCAAGTCATGCCGAAGGAGGCGTTTCTGACCGCGATCAAAGTCGTCGTTCCCACCATCAAGGGCAACATCACGGTGGATCTGAAAAAAACGGCGGCTGAATATGCGCTGACCCTAATTTCGCCCGCTGACACCAGCGCCATCGTGGGAATCCCCAAAGGCTCGTTTTCCAAACTCAATCGAATCAAGGTGAACAACACCACGATCTGGGGCGACGCCAAAACCGGCGACATGCCCGGAATCACCATGAGTGGCGAGGATGCCGACTATGTGAAATTTAAGGTGGCACCCGGCACATGGCGCTTCCTCGGTGTGGGCACGCTGCCACTCGATTCACCCAAAGCACCGCCCGTGGTACCACCGAACGACACCGCGCTCGAAAAGAAGTCATGGACAGCCTCGGCTTCGGTCGCAGACAGCACATTCATCTTCAGTAACAACAAGATCGACATCGATGGCTCGGCCGCCAATGCAATTGACGGCGACCACTGGACTGGCTGGCGCGACATGACGAAGACCCAATATCCGGGACAATGGTTCCAGGTGGATATGAAACGCGCCCAACCTTTCGATAGAATCGAGTTGGACAACACCTGGGCGCAGTGGGATTCACCGGCGAAATATGAAGTCTTCGTTTCCAACGATGGCGTGGATTGGGGGCAACCGATCGCCACCGGCTCCGGACAACCGGGCATCACCTCCATCAGCTTTCCGACACACACCGCACGCTACATCAGAATCAGTCAGACCGGCACCGATGCCAAATATCATTGGTCAATCTATGAACTGGATGTTTTTAGGAAAAAAACGAGTCCGGCTGAAGGAATATCCGGGGATGCGTCGTAACGAGCATTTATCCTTTATGAAACCACACCAGAAACACCTGATTTGCCTAGCCACCATGGCGCTGATGATTCCCTGCGGAAACGCTGCGGAGAATCAAAAGAACCCGCCGCCGTTGCGCGGCTTCGAAGAAGTGGGCCAGGCGCAGGTGGAATTGCGCGGTGGCTTCTGGGGGCCGCGCCTGAAAACCGCGAATGATGTCACGATTCCGCACTCGCTGGATGAACTGGAGAAAGACGGGCACCTCACCAACTTCGACAAGGCCGCCGGCAAATTCGATGGCCCGCTGAGGGGACACCACGCATTCGACTCCGATTTATACAAAGTCCTAGAAGGTGCGCTGATTTCCCTGCAACACAACGAGAACCCGGCACTGCGCCGACGGGTGGATGGCATTGTCGATCGCATCCTCGCGGCCCAACAGAAGGACGGATTCCTGATCACCTGGTTCATCGTCAACGGGCTCGACAAGCGCTGGGAGGATCTCCGCTTGGAACACCAGATGTACAACGCGGGTCACTTTTTCGAAATGGCCGGGGAGCATCAACACCTGACTGGTGAATCCAAGGTGATGGATTCTGCCAAGCGGTTTGCAGATCACATCGACGGTATTTTCGGACCCAACAAGCGTTATGATGTGGATGGGCATGAAGAGGTCGAACTGGCTTTGATCAAGTTGTATCGAAATACTGGCGAACGTCGCTATCTGGATCTGGCGAAGTTTTTCCTCGATGAACGCGGATATGTGCATGGCACGGAGCACAAGCTGTTCGACCCCAAATCCCAGGTTGCTCCGCCCCCGCCGACGACCAAACCGACTCCGGAACAACAGCGTGAGTTTTTTCATGCGCGGTTGAGGTATCGCAACGGAAGAATGCAGGACCACAAGCCATTGGTCGATCAGTTTGAAGCCGTGGGCCATGCGGTGCGGGCTGGCTACGTGTATTCAGCCATGGCGGACACGGTGCGTTTCATGGATGCACCGGGCTACGAGGTAGCATTGGATCACCTGTGGAGTGATGTGGTGAGCCACAAGATGTATATCACTGGCAGCATCGGCACGGGCCAATACGGTGACGAGGGTTTCGGCGATGCCTACCTGTTGCCCAATGAGTCGGCTTATAATGAATCCTGCGCTGCCATCGCGCATGTGTTCTGGCAATACCGGATGAACCTGCTCAAGGGACAGTCCAAGTATGCCGACATGATGGAATTAGCACTTTATAACGGCGTGCTCTCCGGAATCTCGCTCTCCGGGGATCACTTTTTCTACCAAAATCCGCTTTCCAGTGAAAATGGTAACGACCGTGATTCGTGGATCGGATTGTCGTGCTGCCCGACCAACCTTGCGCGAATTATCCCTCAGGTTGGCGGATTGATCTATGCCCAGAGCAAGAAGCAGGTGCTGGTCAATCTATATGCCGCCGGTGAAGCGAAACTGAAAATGGCCGATGGCTCCTCTCTCAAACTGACCCAACAAACCCAGTATCCTTGGGATGGCAAAGTCCGCGTGACGGTCGATCCGGCGCAGGCGTCTGATTTCTCCCTCAACCTGCGAATTCCCGGGTGGGCGATGGGCCGTCCGGTTCCCAGCGATTTATACCGTCTCGGTCCCGACGAGATGAAGGCGGCTCCGGTCGGCCTCACGGTCAACGGCGAGAAAACCAACGCCACACCCGGTGATGATGGCTATGTGCATCTGCAGCGAACTTGGAAGGCCGGAGATGTGGTGGAACTAAATTTACCAATGCCGATCCGCCGCGTCTATGCGAATGAAAAAGTCGAGGCGGACCGAGGCAAGGTCACTCTAATGCGCGGCCCCTTGGTCTATTGCGTGGAAGCCGCCGATCAACCGGACGTGAATCTCACCAATTTGGTGCTGCCACGAGGTGCAGAAATGGCAGCCACCCATCGCACTGACCTTTTGGGCGGAGTCACTACTCTCGAAGGTGAAGCCCTCGCTGATGGCAAGAATCCAATCAAAGTGACCGCCATCCCTTATTACGCATGGCAGAACCGGAAAAAAGGCGCGATGACCGTCTGGATTCAGGAAACAGCCAAACCTTGATCCTTCAAACAATCCAGCATGACCGCATCACGACTGTTTCCGAAAAAACTCCTGCTAACTTCTGCCACGGGTCTCTTGGTGGCTATACTTATCCATACCGCCTCTGCGGCGGAGGAAGGCAATACTAAACCACTGCGTCAAACGGGCAAAGGACCACTCAAGGTCTTCATCCTCGCCGGCCAGTCGAACATGGACGGGCAGGCGGATATCAGGACGGTCGATTTCCTCGGCGAGGACAAGGACCCGGCCAAGGCGGCTTTACTCAAAGCCTTCAAGCCCGGCGGCAAGAGTTACATGACGCGCGACGATGTTTGGGTCGCCAATGCAGGCGTTTACGACAAGCTCCAACCCGGCTTCGGTGGCCGCAAAAACTATGACGTGCTCGGCAGCAACATCGGCCCGGAGTATGCCTTTGGTTACTACATGGGCGAGGCGCTGGACGAGCAAGTCCTGCTAATCAAATACGGACCCGGCGGCCAGAGCTTGTGTGTGAACTTCCGTCCACCAAGCGCGGGCGTGCCAGCGGGTAAGAAGCCAGAAGACGTGGGAAATCAATATCGCGTCCTAACTGGATACGTCCACGAAACGCTGGACAACCTGAAGACGAAGTTTCCCGGCTACAATGAGAAGGCGGGTTACGAAATCGCAGGTTTCGTCTGGTTCCAAGGATACAATGATCAATTCGACGAAACCGGTCGCAAGGAATACGGCCAGAACCTGGTGCATTTGATTAAAGACCTTCGCACCGAATTCAAGGCTCCTAACATGAAGACCGTGGTCGGCGTGATGGGTGTCAACGGCGTGAATAACGAATTAGGAAAACAGAAAGAGGTGCGGGACGGCCACCGCTTCATCAACACGGTGCCGGAATTCAAAGACAATGCAAAGGCCATCGAGAGCGCACCTCTCCTCCACCCTGAGATCGTTGCCATCAAAACCGCCGGCTGGCTGAACAAGGAGCGCGATCTGACGAAAACTCCGGTCACCGCAGAAGAGCAGGCGATGCTTGACCGGGCCACTTCCAGCCAAGGCTATCATTATTACGGCGAGGGCCGATTTTTCGTCCTGCTCGGCAAGGCGTTTGCCGATACCATGCTCGAACTCTCCGGTAAAAATAATAAAGTCCTGCCGCCGAAGCTCAACGGCTTTGCCCCGCCCAAAGCGGGCAAGTAAGCCAGTGCTCCTCCTGATTTAATAATCATGACGATGACACGCAGCACCACCTTCGGCCCCCTCCTGACATGCACGCTATTGGGCTTGCTGTCCGTTCAACTCCACGCTTGGGAACCGAATGTTGAGGATTTGAAAAGCGCCATCAGTTCCGGCGATTTCACCCAATACCTGAACAACGCTTCCGCTTGGCTCAATCAGAAAGCTCCGGCCAAGCCAAGCCAAGCCGCCTTGGCGGCACTACTTAAGGAGCCATCCTTCGCGCTCACCCTGGCCGAACAGCAGCTTATCGCCAAGACCGGCGCGGACAAGCTGGCAGCCTTTGCTAAAGCCGACCCAACTAACGCCGCGTTCCTGAGCTGGCTGCTGAAGAACACGCAAGCGATGGACCTGTATTTGGAAGGTGCCGTGCCGCTCAGCCTCGCGGCCAGAGAAGAAAACAGTTATACATTGTCGGGTGAATCACTTGAGATCTGGAAAAATATCTTCACTGCCGACCCAGACGCCAAGGACGGCTTGTATCTGAAGTTGGCCATCGCCACTGCTCTCTCCCCTCCCGGCAGCGTCAATATTGGTGCTGGTGGTGCCAAGACCCCGGCGGCACCACTAGCTCGCTATCAGCATTTCAAGACCGCGCACAAGAATAAGGAATTGTTCCCGAGCTTCGACAATCTGACGGTTTGGGAATACACCAAAATTCTTAGCTCAGGCGCATCCGACGAGGATCTAACGTGGGCGCGGCAAATGATCAACACTTGGCAACCTGATTTGAAAGCCAATGAATTGGTGGTCAACTCGACCAGCGAGGTGTGGCGTAGAAACTCGCCGATCGAATTCGACGGCAGTTTCAAGAACGTGCTGGCAGGCGGCGGGAAATGCGGTCCCCGCTCGTCATGGTCCGTCATGATCTGCCAGGCCTTCGGCATCCCGGCCATCGGGGTTGGGCAGCCTGCCCATGCCTGCGTGGCCTATAAGACAGCGTTTCCCATGAACGAACCCCAGCCGGGCAGCGCATGGAAAGTCGGCTATGGCCGCGGGTGGGAGTTTTCAAAACTCCAAGGAATGAGCGGCCTCGACTTTCTAGCAAGCGTGCAACAGCGGGCGCACACCAGCGAGTTCTCGCAGGTCGAACATTTGCGGTGGTTTGCCTCCGCGCTGACTGCGCCAGAGACCGCAACTTCAATCATGGAAATCGCCCACAAAATCCAGCAGTCGCTTGCCGATGTGAAGACTGATGTCACCGCGTCTCTCAAGCCAGAGGAGGCTGAAAAGGAAGTGGCCACGCAGGCCAAGGCCACTGCCGCATCAATCAATGGACCGGTCGAAGTAATATCTGGCACAACCCACATCGAGGCCGCAGCATTTTCCAGCATGTCCGGGGTAAAGGTCTATGATTGTTTCACCGGCGGCAAACAGGTGAATTTTCAGAAAAACATCGACGATAGTTGGCTGGATTACACCCTCCAAGTTTCCAAGGCCGGGACGTATTCCCTCACAATCAAAGTCGCGGCCGCGAATATCGATCAAGTGTTCCACCTCAAGACTGGCACCGGCGAGCCAGTCACTGTCCAAGTTCCTTGGAGCAAAGGCTTATGGGATACAACACCCGCCGTGGACCTCAAGCTGGAAAAGGGCACCCAAACCTTGCGGATTTCAGCCCCGCTTCAGCGAGCGATCGCCGTGCGATTTCTCGATCTAAAATCAAAATAGTTACTAAGATGAGACTCATCCATTCGCTCGCATTCCACGCACTGTGTGCTGTCGCGCTCATTACTCAGATCCGTGCTGCCGAACCAGCACCTCGCCCTAACATCATCCTCTGCATGACGGATGATCAAGGCTGGGGCGACGTGAGTTACAATGGACTGAAGCATATCCAAACACCCAACCTCGACGCGATGGCCGCCGCCAGCCTGCGTTTCGACCGCTTCTACGCCGCGCATCCAAGTTGCTCGCCGACCCGTGCCAGCGTGATGACAGGCCGCAATCCGAACCGCGACGGCACCTTCTGGCCCGGGATGCCGTTGCGCAAACAGGAGATGACCATCGCGCAGGCAGTCAAAAGAGTCGGCTATGCCACCGGGCATTTCGGCAAATGGCATTTGAGCGGCGGTCAGCCCGGAATGGGCCGCGCGCTTCCCGCCAACGATCCACTGCATCCCGGCCATTTCGGATTCGACGAATGGTTCTCGGTCTCCAACTGGTTTGACACCAATTGGACCTTCAGCCGCAATGGCACACCGGTAAAAGTAGCGGGCGACGGCTCGGATGCGATCGTCGCGGAAGCCCTCACCTTCATCGAGAAAAAAGCCGCCACTAACACCCCGTTCTTTACCGTCATTTGGTTCGGCAGTCCCCACGTCCCACTCGCGCCCACTGCCGAAGATCTGGCAGCCGCCGGCGGTTCGCCTTATTATGGGGAAATGCTCGGGGTGGATCGCAGCATGGGCACTCTGCGCAAGGCCTTGCGCAAGCTCGGCATCGCCGACAACACGCTGCTCTGGTTCAACAGCGACAACGGCGCATGGATCAATGAAAAAGCTCCTCCCGACACCAATGGCTCGAACGGAGTTCTCCGCAGCGGCAAGGGCGAGCTTTGGGAGGGCGGAATCCGCGTCCCGGGCATCATCGAATGGCCGGCGCGAATCAAAACTCCCGCCATCACCCAAGTGCCCGCCTGCACCAGTGATATCTATCCAACCATCGTGGACATCCTGCACATCGATATTCCCAACCAGATCCAACCGCTCGACGGAATCAGCCTCGTGCCGCTGCTAGATGGCAAGATGAAGTCACGCCCTTCCCCGATCGGCTTCTGGCATCATGGCACAAGTTCGCTCGCGGATGGCCCTGCCGCTTGGAACGACAACCAATACAAACTCCACAAACGCGGCCCGGGCAAGTACGAGCTGTATGACCTGACGAATGATATTTCGGAAAAGAACGATCTCGCCGCCAGCCAGCCGGAAATAGTCGTGCGCATGAAGTCCGAGTTAGAGAATTGGCAGAAGTCGGTCCAGCGCAGTATCCGCGGCGAGGACTACCCGGAAAAAAGGGTGATCGAAGCCGACAAGGCCCCAACCAAATAAGCATCCCGGAAAACCATGGAATCTTATTTCTCTACTTCGATAATCCGTCTGGCCATAGTGGTTGCGGCGATTTCCCAACATTCACGAGCTGCTGAACAAGCGGCTGGGCTGACTGACACCTGGAAAGCGGCGGAGTTGCCGGTTTATTGTGATCCGGACGACGACTGGGCAAAGGATCCCTCCGTGATCAAGGTGGGCGAAACCTATTACATGTATTACACCAGCGCCAACCCATGGCAGGATGGCGGCGCTGGCGGCAAGGGCGAGTCGAGGATCGACTACGCCACCTCGCCGGATGGCCAGAAGTGGACCTATCAGGGCTTGGCCATCCCCAAAGGCAAGCCTGGGGAGTGGGATGACGAACGGCCACAGGCACCCGCCAAACCAATTTTTAAGAACGGCGTCTATTACATGTACTACGCCGGCAAGAATGCTAAATCCGCGGTCGCCATCGGCTATGCCACGTCCACCGATTTACGCCACTGGACCAAGCACCCCGGCAATCCGGTGCTCCACAACGGTAAGTGCAATGATCCGTTTATCTTCCTGGAAAACGGCACCTACTTCCTTTTCCACACCAGCGGAGGAGATGGCATTCGTTACGTAACATCGACTGATTTGCTCACTTGGTCGGCCACGCCGGTAGCCACCGGTGCGGTCGGCGAAGGGAGCATCGTGATCAAGGATGGCACCACCTACACGATGTTCGGGTGCATCGGTTTTTCAAACAATGGCGAATACTACGAGACCTACACGACCCAGGACTTGGCGAAACCATTCACGGACTGCGGTAAAACTAAAATCAAC
This sequence comes from Akkermansiaceae bacterium, assembly GCA_031371325.1. Classification (GTDB taxonomy): domain Bacteria; phylum Verrucomicrobiota; class Verrucomicrobiia; order Verrucomicrobiales; family Akkermansiaceae; genus Luteolibacter. The sequence continues at coordinate 13,732 of JANMJJ010000009.1, forward strand.
ATTCCAGAGTTCGCGAAGGGATCGTTGTGCCATGGAGACATCATCCGCAACGGAAAGAACTACTGGTTTTACTTCCAAGCCACCCGTGATGGTGGCCGTAGATTTCAAATCGGCCTAGCAAAGCAGTCAGCACCGACGCCATCCAACTAATCTCCTAACGATCAAATACTTTTACTTAAACCATATCTCATGAAATCATCAAATAAACAACTTATTATCCTGACCGCTGTAACGGCGATGATCACTCCAGGACAAGCGGCGGAGAATCCAAAGACTCCACCGGATCTCACCCAAAACATCGCGGTGGATCGCGAGCAGACTTACAACCTCGGTGCCACCGG